>JBGPKX010000146.1:0-13106 GCA_041486185.1 Bryobacteraceae bacterium
CGGGACATCCACGAGATCCTGCTGACGCACATTCATCCCGATCACATGGGTCTCGCCCCTCGCTTACTGCAGTTGACCGGAGCGCAGCTTGCCATGCACGCTCACGACGCGGAATACCTGCGGGAACTTACGCAGACGGAACGCTACCTGTCGTGGGCCGCCGGAGTACTGCGAGAGTCAGGCGTGCCGGGTGAGATCATCGCCAAGATTGACGTCTCGTCCAACGAGATCCACAAGCATTTTCACCATTTGACGCCCGATCGCGTGCTCACTGGCGGCGAAAAGATTTCCACGATAATGGGAGAACTGGAAGTGCTCTGGACCCCGGGTCACTCTCCCGGGCATGTTTGCCTGTACGGGCGCGAGCGCCGCGTGCTGTTCTCCGGCGATCAGATGCTCGAGGAGATTTCGCCCAACATCGGCTGGCATCCGGGGCGAGATCCGCTTGGAGAGTTTCTGGGCTCGCTGCGAGATCTGGAACGCCTCGAGATCGACCTGATCCTGCCGTCACACGGCGCGCCGTTCTCCGGCCATCGCGAATGGGTCCGAAAAACCGTCGAACATCACACCACGCGATGCGGGCGCATTCTAGCGCTGCTGGATGGCGCAACGAAGAGCGCGGCCGAACTCGTGAACCAGCTTTGGGAACGTCCACTTACGCCGTTCCACTACCGCTTCGCCGTCTTCGAAGTGCTGGCGCATCTCGAGTATCTGGAGCGGCAGGGAAAAGTGACGCGCGTCGCAGGCGGCAGCATTGTGCAGTGGCGCGCCGTATCATGAATCTGGGCCCTTCGATTGCCCATCCTGGCGCCGTCGCGCGTCGGGCACCCTGGCGTGGACGCGCGAATCCGATTGCACGAGAATCGAAGGCGTAAAATACCGCCACAGGTAGATTTCCTGGCGGTGCGTTAACACCGTTCCCCGGCTCCGCGTCTTTTTGTGGAGAGGTCCTGGATGTGTGGAAGCTGCCATCGGACTGCCGATCAGAGCGTTTGGCCCCATGACCGCCACGACGATGCCCGCAACCGCGCCCGATACGGCAGTGGTAGACGCGGCGCGCGCCGGGGATGGCGAAGCCTTCGGCCATCTTTACCTCTCCTACGCGCGCATGGTGCACGGCATTCTGATGGCGCGTGTGCCTCACGATGAGGTGGATGACCTGGTGCAGGATGTATTTCTGGCGGCCTTCCGCAAGCTGCATACCTTGGTGTATGAGCCACTTGAGTGACGGCTGATATCATCCAGTAATGCGCTTCTTGCTAAGACTTCTTGCTATCGGCGTTGTTTGCCTGGCCTGCACTGCGGCTCCTCGTGAAACGCGCAACGTCATTCTGGTCACGGCCGATGGCCTGCGCTGGCAGGACCTGTTTGGCGGCATGGATCCCATCCTGAAAGATCAGAAGAGCGCCGGCATGGATGAAGCTGCGGCGCTGAAGGCCAAACTTTGGCGGCCGACCCCGGAGGAGCGTCGCAACGCCTTGATGCCTTTCTTCTGGACTACGCTTGCGCCCAAGGGCGTCGTGCTGGGCAATGTGAAGAAGCACAGCTCCGTACGCGTGACCAACTCGTATCGGGTCTCGTATCCGGGTTACTCCGAGATCTTGACTGGCCGCGCGCAGGACGAAGCGATCCGTGGTAATGACGCGGTCCGCAACCCGGCGCCGACGGTACTGGAATTCCTACGGCGCAAGCTGGAGTTGAACTCTTCGCAGGTGGCGCTTTTTGCTTCGTGGGACATGTTTTCTCTGATCGGTGAACACCAGCCAGGCTCGATTTTCATCAATGCCGGTTATCGCGAGCTGGAATCGCCCACGGCTACGGAGCGTCTGCGGCAATTGAGCGCGCTGCAATTCGAGGTACTGACACCCTGGACCAGTGCGCGGCACGATTACATCACGTTCGAAATGGCCCTCGAGTATTTGAAGATAGCGAAGCCGCGCGCGCTGTACATCGCGCTCGACGAAACCGATGACTGGGCGCATGACCGGCACTACAACCGCGTGCTGGACGCCATCGGCTATTTGGACAACTGCCTCCGGAAGCTGTGGCAGGCCATCGACGATGCTCCCGAATATCGCGGGAAGACTACGCTGGTGCTGACTTGCGATCACGGTCGCGGCGGCACTATAGAGGACTGGCACGGCCACGGGAAAGACGTGCCCGGGGCGGAGCAGATTTGGGTGGCGATCGTTGGGCCGGATACGCCGCCACTGGGCGAGGCGTCCGACGCCCGCGAGGTTCTCCAGCGCG
Source organism: Bryobacteraceae bacterium (assembly GCA_041486185.1). Lineage (GTDB taxonomy): Bacteria > Acidobacteriota > Terriglobia > Bryobacterales > Bryobacteraceae > QHXW01. The sequence goes on from JBGPKX010000146.1 coordinate 2,251, forward strand.
ATATCGCGCCGACGATTCTGGACCTGATGGGGCTCGATTACCGTGAGTACCAGGGGGTTTTAGGAAAGCCAATTGGGCCGGCGTTTTCGAGCAAGACCAGCAATTGATTCTGAGGCAAGCCGCCGCCCGGCTGGCGCTCTGGCCGTTTCCGCTGCCTGAAGAGCCTTGTGAATCCTGCGCGACTTAGTATATTTTCGTTATTGATCGGCCCCATGCGTCACGCTATGCTCTCCAGAGTTCATCGCCTCGAAATCCTCGCCGGGCAATTTCTACCGAACGGCGTAAGATAAAGGCGGAGAGTCCAGAGAGGCACATGTCGGCAGTCACGCATCAGGTCGAGCGCAGAACGGGCAAGCGGCGTTTGTGGCTACGAATCGTGGCGGCAGTCGCCATCGTGTATGTGGTCCTCTCGGCCGGCGTGTTCATCGCCATGAAGCAGACGCCGACTCAATTCGGGACCATCATGTCCAAGCTGCCGATGGTTTCGATGGTCGTGCTGCCCTTCGAGCCGCTGTGGAACGTCGCCCGGGCGGGAAGCCTGAAGGCCGGCGACCCGGCGCCCGATTTCCGGTTGCAGACCTACGACAAATCGTCGCAGGTGCAGCTCTCCAGTTTCCGCGGCGACCGCCCGGTGGTTCTCGTCTTCGGAAGCTATACCTGACCGCCATTTCGCCGGGAGGTTCCCGCGCTCAACAAGCTGTATGAGCAGTACAAAGATCGCGTCGCCTTTTTCGTGGTCTACATCCTCGAGGCGCATGCCAGCGACGTCTGGCAGATGCCCAGCAATGTCCGCGAGAGCGTGGTATTCCGGCTGCCCACGAGCTTCGAGGAACGCACCGGCGTGGCATCAAGCTGCATCCGGAAGCTGGGCATCAAGATCCCGGCGCTGATCGACGATATGAACGACTCGACCGAGCGCGCGTACACGGGATGGCCGGATCGCATCTACCTGATCGATCGCAACGGCCGCGTCGCGTTAAAAACGAAGCCGGGACCATTCGGGTTCGATCCATCTCTTCTGAAAAAAGATCTCGCGCGCGTCACGGCGCCGGGCACGTAGCTGACGAGCGGCGGGGACCTGCCTGGTCGGACAGCCGTCCCAACCTTCCTCTGCGCGGCTGTTTTTCGGCCGGCGCTTGAGCGATCCGAATACAATCGAACATACTGGAAGACTTCATGACCATCAAAGAAGGCGAGTTTGCCGATCTTCCCACGCACACCGGACCGATGCGCACCTACATCTTCCGTCCCGCCGCACCGGGAAAGTATCCCGGCGTGGTGCTTTATTCCGAAATCTTTCAGATTACCGGGCCGATCCGCCGCACTGCCGCCATGCTGGCGGGGCATGGTTACGTCGTAGCCGCGCCGGAAATTTATCATGAGCTCGAGCCCGCGGGCACCGTGCTGGCTTACGATCAGGCGGGGGCCGATCGCGGCAACGCTCACAAAACCACCAAAGAGCTTCCCTCGTACGATGCCGATGCCCGCGCCGCGCTCGATCATTTGAAAACACTCGATTCCTGCACCGGACGCCTCGGCGTGATGGGGATCTGTATCGGCGGGCATCTGGCGTTTCGAGCCGCCATGAATACCGACGTTCTGGCGGCAGCCTGTTTCTACGCCACCGATATCCACAAGAAAAGCCTGGGCAAGGGCATGAACGACAACTCACTCGAGCGGGCTGGCGAGATCAAGGGCGAGTTATTGCATATATGGGGACGGCAGGATCCGCACGTCCAGCCCAAAGGACGAAATCTGATCAAAGCTCGTTTGGAAGAAGTGGGCATATGTTTCACGTGGCACGAGGTGAATGGCGCGCACGCATTCATGCGCGATGAGGGCCCGCGCTACGATCCGGCTCTAGCTTATCAATGCTGGGGACTGGTTTTGGAGTTGTTTCATCGGCGGCTGGGGTGGGGAGATCTGGCATCGAAGGCGAGCGCGTCTACGGAAAGCCGTCATTGACGGGTGCGTGCTGGCATTTCAGCTCAGCACGTAGTGCCTGGCCGTCTCCTCAAACGCCTGCAACTGTCGCGCCTTCCAGTCGTCGTCGTATTTCAGTTCCCGCGCCATCAACTCAGCCACGCAGGGAGCCATCGCCAGAGCGGCCTTCGCGTTCAGGAAGAGTGCGCGCGTGCGGCGGGCTAAAACGTCCTCGACGGTACGCGCCATCTCGAAACGCGCAGCCCAGACGATTTCGGCGCCCGTGTACGGGAGCGCCGCGTGTAACGGTTTCGCCAGCTCCGGGTCAGACTGCATCAGCGCTTCGACCGCGGGAGCATCGGACCCATATACATACCGGTGACCGAAGCGTCTCGCATTGCCATCGGAGCCGTGAATGTTGAGGTGATGCGTGACGCACGGTTTCTCCGGCAGCTCGACCAGCATTGCCGCCTGGTTCACGCAGTCCTCGGCCATGCGGCGATAGGTGGTCCATTTGCCACCGGCGATTGTCACTAAACCCGACTGCTCGATGTGGATCGTGTGGTCGCGCGAGAGAGCCGCGGTATTGCCGATGTTCGAGGATCTTACGAGCGGGCGAACGCCGGCAAAGACGCTGAGCACATCGCTGCGCGCCGGCTTTTTCGCCAGATAGAGTGAGGCGGTGTTCAGGATGAATTCGATCTCCTCTTCCATGGCGACCGGCTCGAGCGTGGCGGCGGGAATCGGCGTATCGGTCGTCCCCACGAGGGTGTGACCATGCCACGGGATGGCGAACATCACGCGGCCGTCGCTGGTGTGTGGCACCATCATGGCGCTGTCACCAGGGAGAAACGAGCGGTCGAAAACCAGGTGCACACCCTGGCTGGGAGCGATCATGGGTTGGACCGATGGGTCCGCCTGACGCCGCAGGTCGTCGGCGAAAGCGCCGGTAGCGTTGATCACCACTTTGGCTTTGGCGCGGAACTCGCCGCCCGACTCCGTGTCGCGGGCGATGACGCCATCGATGTAACCATCACCGTCCTTGGTGAGGCCGGTCACTTGCACATAGTTCACGAGCGTTGCTCCCTGCTCGAAAGCCGTGGTCACCATGTTGATGAGCAGCCGCGCGTCGTCAAACTGGCCGTCGAAGTAAATGACTCCACCGCGCAGGCCCTCGGTCTGGATGGTAGGCAATCGCTCCAGAGTTTGTTCCTTGGAGAGAATCCGCGATGTGCCGAAGCCATATTTGCCGGCCAGCACGTTGTAGAGTTTGAGTCCGATGCCGTAAAACGGCGCTTCCCACCAGTCGTAGTTCGGCACGACGAAACCAAGGTCGTGCACCAGGTGCGGCGCGTTCTGCAACAACAGGCCGCGCTCCTTGAGCGCTTCCATCACGAGCGAGACATTGCCCTGTTCCAGGTAACGAACGCCGCCGTGAACGAGCTTGGTGCTGCGGCTGGATGTGCCTTTGCCGAAGTCGCTCTGCTCAAGGAGCAGCACGTCGTAGCCGCGGGAAGCGGCGTCGATGGCTGTCCCCACGCCCGTGGCTCCGCCGCCTACCACGATCATGTCCCATTTCTCAGGGTGAGCGCGGACACGGCAAAGCATTTCCGATCGATCCATTCAGTTTCTCTTCCGGCACCGACATGGTTGGGCGGAGCGCAGTCCGGAGCTGTCCGCGTTCTCTATTGCCTGGCTCCTACGCCGAATTGATTGCCTGCACGGACCAGTTTCCCGCCAGCGAATACGAGTTCCAATAACTTCTCGCTCTGCACTTGCCGCCCGTTTTCATCCTGCAGAGCGCCCACAATCTGCTTTGTGTGAGTGTCGATCACCTCGCCAGTCGAAGGGTACGCGTACCGCCCGTCAATACTGAAGGTGACCCAGCCGGGCATGTCGCGGAGTTTGATCGTTGTCATTTGCTTCGGCGGCATCACTGTGGCATCGAAGATGTGAATCCGGTTGTTCGCGCCGTCCGTCACCCACAGTTCCTTTTCGTCCGGCGTCAAGCCGATGCCGTGACTGGGGCATCCGTGGCGCTTGACCGGGCCTTTCTGAAAGCCTTGGACCTCGACCCGGTATAACACCTTCCCCGCCTGCAGATCGCCCACTTCGAACCCAAGCAGGTCGTTGACGTTGACGAAGCACAGAGTCTGGCTTCCGTTGATGGTAAACGGACGAATGAAGTTGCCGAATGGTCCAACGGTTTTGACAACTTTCCGGCTCTTGGTGTCCGCTACTGAAAGCAGCGGCGAGCGGAGGCCGGCGAGATAGACCCGCGCGCCGTCAAGAGAAGCGACGGTATTATGCGAGCCGGAATACGTTCGTATCCTGGTAATGACGTCCCCTGTTGCCGCATTTACAACGTTCCAAAACGGCCCCTCGAACGAAGGCACATAGAGGATCTGACCGTCGGGGGAAATCGCCATCCGGTCGCAGCCGCCTTCATAAGGCTTGTCCCATACTTTTTTCTCGCTTACAACATCGAAAGCGGCCACCCGGTTCATGGTGCTGACATAGAGCGTGCCTGTCGTCGCGCTCGCCGCGATGCCCTTCACATTTTCGGGTTCTTTCCCGTTCGGCACGTCCCAAGTGGGGATGCGTTTGACGAATCGATATCCGTGGTCGATATCGAAGACAAGGATTCCCACGCCGCCGTATTCCACGTAGTTGCGGATTCCCGGAACCGCGACGTAGAGGAAATGTCTCTCTTGGGCCAAGGCCCGCTGGCCCGTCAAGAGCAAAGCAGCCAGTGAAACGAGCCGGCATACAGCGCGGCTCACAAATGACACTTGAGTCAAGCGGTTGGGTTTCACGCGATACGCCAGCAGAGTTCAAGATCAGGAGTTCGCTGCGGACTACGTGTTCATTACACGGTTCATACGCTCGATCGCTTCGTCAATCTCGGCCGTGTTCTTGAACCCGATGGTGACCGCGTCTACGCATCCGAGGTTCATCGCGAACTTCATCGCGGCGTCGCGATCTTCCGCGCGCGTGAAACGGCCCTCGCCGCAGAGCTTCATGCTGATGACGCCCATGCCCTCCCCGTGTACGCGCTCGGTGTGGGCAACCACCTCGTCGACCTTGCCCGGTACGTCGACATCCCGCGGCTCCGGCGTATCCATCTTCGTCCCGTTGTGATTCATGCGGATCATGGCGATTTCGAGCCATTGGTTCCCCGGGAAAGTCCGAAGCGCTGGCAGGCCGTGAACCGAGGCGCCGTGCCCAAGGATGATCTTCTTATCCTTCGCTTCGGAGAATCCATCCTGAAGACTTTGGTAGTCCGACGACCATGTCGGCGGCCTCAGGCAATGCAGCAGCAGAATATCGATGTACTCCGTACCCAGTTGCTTGCGAAACTGGTCGATCTTAGGAGCAGGATCGCCCGACGCCGGCGTACTGTATTTCGTCATGAGCCGGTAGCTGTCGCGCGGGATACCCTTGAGAGCGATGCCCAGCATCTCCGGCATGCCGTGATAGCTTTCAGCCGTTTCGAAGAAGCGGATGCCGTGATCGTAAGCGTACCGGACCAGCCGGGTGAACTCTTCTTGCCCGAGTTCGCGCTGTACCCGGCCGGAGAAAGTGCCGGTTCCAAAGGCGAGCCGCGTCACTTTGACGTTCGATTTTCCGAGCGTCACCCAGTCAGTGGCCGACCGCTTTCCGGTTTGTGCGGCTACCGCCGTGCCGCCGAGGCCAGAGAGCACGGTCGCCGCCATGCCGGCTTTCAGGAAATCACGTCTGGTTGATTGAGCCATCGATTTCTCCTCAGTGCCACTCTATCACTTCCGAATCACAGCGATGCGAGATCGCGGATCAGGGAAGCAAGTCGCCCCGACTTTGCGCGTGGCGGATGAAACCTTCAGCCTGCGCATAGCCGCTTTCGATGCCGCGGAAGCGTGTGACCTGGGACTGCAGCGGATAGAACTTATCGGGCGTCTGCGAGGCGTGCGCATAACACGCCGCGCGCTTGCGGGGCTCGCTAGCGGAGATATCCACATAGTCGGTCGGCGCGAACATCAACGTGTCTTCGCCGTTAGAGACTTCGTAGTAGTAGAACGCAAACTTCTTGCCCATACGCAGCCACGCATCGTAGGCGAGCATGGAGATCGCTCGGTGATCGGCGTGGCCGTCGATAGGCCAGTGAGTGAACAGGACGTCGGGCTTCTCGGCCTCGAGCAGTTTGCGAAACTCGCCGTAGTGGGCACTGTCCACAATGGCGTGCCCGTCACACTGGCCCGCAAAAACGGGGCGCGCCTTGAGAATTTCACAGGCTTTTTGCGCTTCCGGCACACGCACCGCGCTGCCCTCGTTGGGAATTTTCTCCGGACACCCCTTTTCACCGCGATTCAGGTACAAAAGTGCGACCTCATGTCCAAGATCCGCGTATCGGGCGACGGTTCCGCCACAGCCGTACTCGGGATCGCCGGGATGGCCGCCGGTGACGATTATTTTCAGCCTTCTGCTGGTACGAGATTCGTGCGCAAGCTGCGATTGAGCGAGAGCGCCGGTAACGGGAACGGCTAGCGAACTGGCAATAAGCTTACGGCGGGAAATCCCATGCATTCTTTGATTTTCGATTAAGTCAACCGGTGTAGTCGAGCGGTTGCCGGCCATGGCAACACTCAGGGAAACGGTGCGATACAACTCTATATACTGGACAGGAATCGAGGATCCATTCATGAACACAAGGGACGATACGCGCCAACTGGCGAACTCGGAGACCATCTCCCGCCGGAAACTGCTGGCACTTGCCGGTGCGGGCATGGCCGCGACTGGGAGCGCCCTTGCGCAAGCCACGGGAAATCCCTCCGGGAAAATTCCTATATCGCTGATCGTGGACGACGGATCGCCGGTGGATCCGCTGTTCTACGAGCTCCCCGGATACGAGACGCCGTTTCTCGTTCCCGCCGAGTTCACGCGGCGCGTGGCCGAGACCTTCGAGCGATTCGATCTGCGCGGCAAGCTTACGATCATTCCGATGCCGAGCTGCCTGGGCCGGATCGACAAATCCCTGAAACGGGTACCCCCGGATCATTTGCAGGCCTTCTTGAAGATCGTGCGGGAGCGGATCGCGCCGCGTTTCGATATCACGCCAGAGTTTCTCACGCATCTGCGCGCGTACGATTTCAAGACCGGAGACTACCAACACATCTACGAAGACGTTTGGATCACCCGGGCGCCGCTCGAGGAAATCGTCGAGTACTTCGTTCTGGCATTCCAGATTCTGCAAAACGTCGGCCTGAATGCCACAGGCATCACTTCGCCTTGGGTGTCGGGCATCGACGTGGAGAAGAAGTACGCCCAAGCCCTGGGCGACGCGCAATGGAAGGTGTTCAACCGGAAGCTCACCTGGTATTTTTTGTACAGCACGTCGTGGGGCGCGCCTCGGCCGTTATCCATCGAGTACGAGGCGCCCGAGCGCGGCCAAGTCGTAGTCAGCGTGCCGGCCAATGCTGCGGACATCTTCTGGAGCATGGAGCGCCCCACACGCGCCGAACGCCTCAAGTTCATCAACGACAACATCGACCGGCTGCTATCGGCTGACGGGCGCACGGGCCGGATTCGCCAGTTGATCGAGTCGGGCCATCCAGTGGTACTGTTGACCCACTGGCAGTCGCTCTACACGCAGGGCACAGGATTGGGGTTGGAAGGGCTCTCCGCTCTTGCCGCGCGGATCCAAAAGGTATTCGGCAACGGCATCGAATGGGTATCGTGCTCGGAGCGTGCAGGGCGATACGTTGCTTCGGTTCGCGCACATGGATAGCAGCGCCACGCTGTCGGCGGAGAGTTCGGGAAGTTGATACGGCTGAAAATCTTTGAGGATTATTGGTCGGGCCGCCGGGATTCGAACCCAGACCTCTTGCACCACAAGCAGGGATCGAACTGGCTAAAACTCCTTTGGCAGCGAGGAGGCCCCCAGGACAACTTTATTTAGGAGGGGTTTGCGGTTCGCTCGATTCGCAGGACTGCGAATTTCCGGTTTCGTTTCCGCAAACACCACATCGCAATCAGCGCGGGCGCAACAAGAAAGATGGTGCGTGGCTCCGGTATCGGGGCGAAAACCGTGAAATTGGGCCCGAAGCTGAGAGCCTGATTCGATGCGCCCCATACGCGTCCGTCCAGAGTGCCATTTGGCAGGTCAAGTTCTCGATCCAATCCCAGGATAATGCCGGTAACCGAAGAATTGTTCGAAATAGAGGCGGCAGGTCCACTTCCACTCAAATTGAAGATCACATTGTCGGGCTGTACATTGCCGCCCAGGTCGGGCAGAATCGAACCGAAGTCCACCGTCAAGGTATTTCCTGCACCGATATTGAAGACATACTGGTCGGTGGAGGAGCCGGAAAGGAACACGGTGCCTTGGAAGACGCTTGCATCGCCGGTGATATCGTACACACCTGGGTTCAGCGTTACCGTCTGGCCGGTTGAAACGTTGAGGATTAAGGGAGTCCCTGACAGCGCTGATAAGGAACTGGAAAGAGCTGTCACATCCGCCACCGCCGTTGCTACTTGCGCGACATTGGCGTGAACTCCGCCAATGACTGAGGATCCAAGGTCGATGGTGGCGTTAGACGCTCCCTGGAAATCGACCGTGCCAAAGACGGTGCTGCCTGTCATCGCATTGAATGATCCACCCGATCCAACGCCGACGCTGCCAAAAATAGTGGTGCTGTCCATGGAGACGGAAGTTCCGCCGACGCCGAGCACCCCGTACGCCAATTCCGCTTGAGTCAGCGCCGGGAAGAGATCGGCGAATGCGAACGGTGGGAACAGAGCCAGGAGCAGAAGCGCGGCACGTATCGGAAGGATCGTCCGGATTTGAACGGGCATCCCAAAGCGTTCGGTCGTTTTGGGGAAAAGCGAGGAGAAAAATTCGTGGCACATTGCAGACATACTAGCCGGATATGAGAGAAGTTGCAACCTAAATATACAGAGAGCTCCAAACTATACAAAGCACAGGACGAGGCTTGAGGTCGGCAGAGCGGAGCCGGGAAGGGCGGCAGTCCCAGGCGTCACCTGACGAGGCGGATTACGATGCGCGAAGCGATCGAGTCGAAGGCGGCCAAAAGCTGGGAAGGATCCGGTGCGTCTAAGATGTATGGTCAATAGACATCATTTCCAGTTACTTTGTTCCGAATGGATGCAAAAGCGCGGAAGCGGCTCCGCTAGTTTGAAGTGCGGCATATCGCGGCCGACGCCCCGAAAAATGGCGGGGCGCGCACCCGCAACGAAGATCCTTGATCAACCCCGCGAATGGATTTGCGAGCTTGTCATGCGGGCACATCGAAGTCGTGAGCCCGTTCCGTTCGCTCTGAATCTGGCGCGATTATCAAAGAGATGCCCTTTCAGTGCAGGCTATTCAAATCGATCGCGGTCGCGAATTCTTCGCCTGAATTGCGGAAAGCCAGGGAGAGGACGCACGTCGGCTGACTTCAAGACTCTCGCATACCGATAAGCACCCAGATTGGTGTCGTCAGCGTGTCTTACACGGATGATCAACCTACTCGGTTGGCAGTGGCAGCTCTAGGTGGTGAGCTGGCCGCCCGAACAGAGCCTGCTGTTCATCAACGGTTCGACAAACTCCGGCGAGTACAAGGCACGCGCGCAAACGGCAGAGAGCGCGCCGGTTTTGTTTAAGAATCTTGGCTCAGGGCAGCGACAGCAGGTATTGCGTAAGCAGGTCTGCCTTCGGAGAGCCTAGTCCCGTCACGAAATCATACCCTCGGAATGCGTCGCACAAAAGCCCGCACTCACCATTGGTCCCGTTAACGATGTCGTGAAAATTCGGCGCGCCGCTGTAGAGGCCAAAGGGCGGCTTACCGAGCGGGCTCTTGCCCGCCGCCTTGCGCAACGAATTCGCAAGGGCAAACAAACCAGCCCACTGAGGTGTGCCGGCGCTGGTCCCGCCGACCTGAAACCACCCTCCCATTGCCGAATCGTAGACTGCGATGCCGGTCGAGACGTCGGCGTTATAAGACACATCCGGCTCCCCGCGTCCCCCGGTGGTTTGGACAGCCACCTGAAAAACCGGTTCGATCTCAAAAGCGCTGATCCCGCCGCCGCTGCCACTCCAGGAGGTCTCGTAGCCGTAGTTTCCGTTCTTGTCCAAGACCAGCGTGGTCCCTCCCACGCCCACCACGAAGGGCGATGCTGCCGGATATCCCACGCCGCCAAAGTTGCCGTTGTCGCCAGACGCCGCGACAAACGTTACACCCTTTGTGACGAAATGAAGGTCTTGCAAGAGTTCTACCGGACTCTCGGGCCCTGAAAAACTCATCGAAACCACATTTGCCCCCATCTGAACGGCTATATCCACGGCGTGAAAGAGATCCGGAGAGCTGTTACTGGCGGCTTCCACCAAAAGGATCTGAGCCATGGGAGCGATGGCATGCGCCCACTGCACGTCCAGCGCAATCTCCAAACCCCACCCCTGATCCACGGGGGGCGGTGTTCCTGTCGCATAGACCTTCTTGAAGCGGCCATTGGCCGTCGTGCACGCTGGCAAATGCCAGAACTGATTGAACACACCGAGATCCGCCTCGGCGTTCGGGGAGTCAAAGGCGTCGATGAGGGCGATCACCTGACCGCCACCAAAATTCGTCACCTGGTCAAAACCGTAAACGTGGCGCATTGCCGAGGGTCCGTAAGGGAACGGCGCATTGGGCAGGCGGTTGTTATTGATGCGATACATCGGGAGCATCATCTCAGTTGCACGCTGAGCGAACAACCCCGGTGGCATCAATGCAAACGTCAGAGAGCATAGGAGTACGGTTCGATTCATGGGGCAAAATAATATCACAGAAACATGCTGCATGCTAGGCGGCTATGAGCTATGTGTCGCGGCCAAGTGAAAAGTTCCTAGTTGAGCCAAGTAGAAAGTTCCTCTTGACAGCCGCAAGGCTGAAGGATGGAACGAATCGCGATGAGCCAAG
>JBGPKX010000147.1:0-13072 GCA_041486185.1 Bryobacteraceae bacterium
GCTGGCGTTGCGTTTCAATGGCGCGTTTGATTGCGTCGGTGTACTCGGCAAAAAGCCGGTTTCTCGCTTCGCATTTGCACGGAGGGGATGTTACGGTTGACATTTTTCTGGGCCGGGCGTCGGCCGCGAGGCAACCCGCTGGTCCCTAGCACCTGCGGGAGCGTTCAGCGGACACCCGCCAGAGCAATTCTGCGGCAATCCGATAGCCTTGGATAAGCCCCCAATTCGGGGGGATGTCATATCCCCATTTCCGGGTGCAGACGTTTGAGTTGGGGCGCGCCGCAGACCGCAGGAATACCATGCCGTTTGTGCACGCCGCTGGCCAGGCTGAAGCCGCAGGGGCCAGGTGATGGTCTGATATACCCCTGAATTGCTCCAGCGGGCTTAAAACGCGAGCGGCGGGAAATGTTTGGCGTATAATGCGGGGCAGGTGCCTTCGTTCGATCGCGAAAATACAAAACTGCTCTGCCCGGCGTGTGGAATTGCTGGGAAGCCTTACGAAAACATGGCGGCCTGCATCGACTCCCTACGCTCCATGATCGCTGTGCTGCAGTTCAATCACACACGATGGAAAGCGGTACCGCTTGGGGCGGCCCGGCAGACGCCTGCCTTCGCAGGCTGAACCACAAACGTTGGCTGGTATTGTGAGCAGGTATCGCTGGCACCCGAGGCCAAGAGTCTCGCGCCTGATGGGAACGCGTGCAGTCGGAAAACCGAAGGGTTGCTCAAGCGCACGCCTATAACCGCCAACGGACAGCCTCGCTACATCGGGAAAGAGACGGACCGGCGATGGGAGCAGGGAGAAGACATCAGCATGCTTGAATCGGAGGTGGTTGAGTATCGCCCGAATGAGACGGCGCGGCTCGCGGCCGATCTAGATCTCCAGCGCGATGCGCGGCGCGTGGGAAGGCGGACGTTGGCCAGGGCGGCTGGGGTGAGCGACAAGACCGTAAGAATCGTACGGAACGGCGGGCGAGTGCGAAAGTGATTTCGGTATTCTCCTAAGGAACACTTCGTATCTACAGAGCGGCAGACTCGGTCGGTACGATGTTGAACCCAAGTTCACGAGCGTGATGGCGGAGCCTGTTTTCCCTGCGATGGCGGTGCTGCAACCCGTGTTTTGCGAAGATGGTTTCATCATAATCTTGCCTCGTCGAGAGCAGGTGAAAGATGATGCGGGCTAATTTATGGGCGGCGGCGGTAATCGCTTTTGGGGTGCCCATCTTGGCGCGCATACGGCGATAGTAGTCGCCGAGACAAGATTGGCTCCGGTGCAGTGATTGGGAAGCCATTCTCAGGGCTGTGGCCGCTCGATTCTTTACGATTCGAGTTTGGACCGAGAGCACCTTCCCGCCGCTGATGCGGTTGTCTGGGCAGAGCCCCAGCCAAGATGCAAACGCTGATGCATTGGCAAAGCGTGAGAGATCCGGACCGACCTCCGCAAGCAGGGTGTGCGCGGTGAGTGCATTTACGCCGGGGATCTGCGTTAAGTCCACTCCGGAAATCCGGTACAACTCGCTCCTCAAATCAAACCGTAGCTCGTTGCGCCGAGGCTTGTGAGGGTCTTTGGGCTTGGATAGTGGTTGTGCAGTTGTGTCGATTTTTGACGCAAACGCCGCGAGATATTCCTGAATCTCCAGGTCACACCCGGCGATTAACTGCTGATAGTATTGGTAAGCCGACCGAGATTGGCGAAGCGTGAACAGATGCTCGCGGCGGTAATCGCCCACAAGAGCCTTGGCGATGGTTTCGACTGTGGCTTTGATCCGACCGTCACGCAGCTCGGCCAACTTGTGCGGATCTCGTTCCCCCTGCAAAATGGCCTCGATGATCTCGGTGCCAGTGAGACCGGTGATGTCGCTGATTACGTGATGGAGCTGCAGGTTCATCTGGTCCAGAGCTTTTTGCATGTGTTGTACATGAACTGAAGCCATCTGCACCAAGCGATCGCGGTGGCGAAGAATCGAACGCACGTTGCATACGGCCTGTTCTGGCCGAAAAGACGCGCGAAGTAATCCAACGGTGTGCAGATACTGGAGCCATTGGCAGTCTTCGACATCTGTTTTTCGCCCAGGAACATTTTTTACGTGGCGGCATTGACAAGGAACACTTTGAATCCCCTCGCCTCCAATAGTTGGAAGAACGGTATCCAGTACACACCCGTCGATTCCATTGCGACCGTATCGATCTGGCAGGATTGCAGCCAATCAGCCGCGGCGTTGAGATCTGCGGTGAACGTTGGAAAACAGCGGACGGATCGCGGATCGCGATCTGTTGGAACCGATACATAGATCTCGGTTGCTCCGACGTCTACGCCGGCAGCGTTGGGCTGCAAGCAGTGCAACATGGGGGTGGGTTTTGTTTTGGCAGCACTTCGCTTTGTTGGCATTGGACTCCTCTCAACATAGATGTCCATGTGAGATGGCCCAAACTGTGCAAAAAGAGTAATCTCCTAAACGGGATCGACGACCGGTGGCCGTCGTCACCACTGACTTGAGCACAGAGTCTGGGGCCATGCTGAATCACGCTCACTAAGGATGCACCAATGAATATTCGGTCTACTTGCCATCCCGCATGGACGGACAATCATAACGCGCTTGCTGCTCTGCTATGTTCCTTGTCCGTCTTGACCCGGGGACGTCCGGGTTCATTGCTGAACTGGCCCAGTTCGGCATTTTGTTTTGGCCCACCTAGTAACGAACGGGTACTCTGATTCGGACGACGAGGGGTGCTGGGTGACCGGCATCCCTACCGCGACAGTATTCGGCCTCCGCAAGCCTCAATCAGCAAACCGAGTTTCCCAGGCTGAATCCCACGTTGGTGGTCAAATCGCTCATCGTTGGGTCGCGGATTTGGCCTGCTCCCCTGCTGGTTTTGGCGGAGTGGTGAGAATCTTGTTGCATTCGTCCTGCGGGGGTGCCGGTTGACGTGCTATTGGGATGAGGCCTAAGATGGACAGCCAAGACGTGAGCGCTTCCATGGTCGGTCAGACGCTCGGACATTACCGCATTGAATCGAAGCTCGGCGAAGGTGGCATGGGGGCTGTGTGGAAAGCCCGTGATATTCGCCTGGATCGGTTTGTTGCGTTAAAGACTTTGCCTGCCGAAAGGCTGGCCGATGAGGACCGTCGGCGCCGCTTTGTGCAGGAGGCTAAAGCTGCTTCCGCTCTGAACCATCCCAACATTGTGCACATCTACGACATCGCAGATGCGGACGCTGTTCCCTTCATTGAGCATCGCAGATGACCTGCGGCGTTCCGCCGCCGACGGAGACTTTCTTCAACTTTCCATCGGCAAAGAACGCCGAATTCCGGCTGTCGGGAGACCAGAATGGATACGTGGCGTTCGCGGTTCCAACCAGCGGCTGGGCGGCCAGAGCCTCCAGCGGCCGCACCCAGAGCTGGCTGTTCCCAGTATCGTCCGCACCATCAAACGCTAGACTACAACTACAATTGGTGAAGGAGTAACTGACTGCGCAACTCGGCCAGGATGGCCACCACGGTCCATTGGGATTCTTTCGGGATTCGCCGTGTGATCCATCGCCGTGTGATCCAGTTTCTGTTGTCTTGCTGACGACCGCGCGGCGCAACCTCGCCATTCACCGCGGAGGCGCAGAGTCGAACATCGTTTAAGAACCTTCGTTATGGATCGGGATCAGAACTCGTGTACCCGGAGCGAACGCATGATCCGGAGGCGACTGGCCGGCGATTCGGTGTGTCCTTGCCGAGGCTGTTGTGAATACGATCTTCGTGGAAGTAGGAAACGTAATCACGGACGAGGCGCCGCAAGTGCTGTTCGAGAGTACTGTCTCGCCTTTTCGTCCACCCGGAACTAGGTCCCATCAGGCGCACCTGGAATGGACGCCTTCGCGAATGGTGAATCGCCGTTCCCAAATGCCCCGGGGGAAGCGTAGACGAAAATCTATTTCCCTCCTGGAGGTGTCCGCCGCCGCGGCTCGTCAAAGAGATTCAGCAGAAACGTCACCTGTGCGGAGTAAAGTCCGAAAGATCTCACCGTACCTTATCTTTGGGACCGGAATTTTACTTTACCTTTTGCAGTATTGCTGGTACACCTGTAAACCGTTAACCTATCTTTCGGTGTTTACCGTAGCCGCAGGTCCGGGGCGTGGCAGCTTCCGGAAAACAATTCAAAGCTTGAGAGCAGAGGATCGCGTGCAAAACAAATGGCTTTCATCCTGGCGCGGCCAGGATAACTCAAGTGAGCACATTAACGGCGCGCCGAAGCCAACCGGCGGCGTGCAAACCGAGGCTTCGGTGGACAGCCCGGTGCCTTCCGCGTACTCGTCAGGCAACGGATTCGCAGCTTCTCGCATGGACTTGCTGGCCTTAGACGAGATCTACCGCTCGGCGGGCATCAAGGGTCCCCGCCTGGGCTACACCATCGAAAAGGTCATCGAGATGGTCCAAAGCGAGCACATCAAGACCCTGCCCACGGAGACGAAGCGCTCCGCGCTATTGATGGCCCTCGATGCCGCCGGCGTGCAGGTCGATGAAGTGCTGCACGACGCGATCCTCCGCCAGCATGCCATCACGTCTCACGAAGCCACCCAGTGCAAACGCCTCGAAGAATACGAGGCGCGCAAGGCGCAGGAAAATGTCACCATCCAAGGAGAAGCGGAGCGTGCGGCTGCCGAGTACGCCGCGCGGATTTCTCACAACCTCGACGAGGTGGCCCGCGAGAAAGAAAGCTTCCGCAAGTGGCAGGCGAAGGAGCAGTACGAAGCCCAACGCATCGCCGCTGCCGTGGCGTTGTTTCTCACACAGAGTGGCGCCCCCACCAGCAACGGTAAGCCGCCAGCTGATCGGATGGCCGCGTTTCGTGAACTGGCCGCTGCCTACAACGATCCGGCGTTTGTGGATCGGAGCTAGCAGACGATGATGATTGCAATTGGATTATTGGCGGTGGTTGCTGTTGCACCTGACCAGCCGGTCCTCGCCCTTGCAAACGAAACTTGAGGAGAAGTTGGAGCTCGTTTTGTATGAGTACAAAGCCCGGCGCGAAGGGGCTCTCTCCTTCGATTACTTAGCCCGCTAGGGGTATAGACCCGCACTTAGAAGAGGCGGTGGAGAATTTATGAAGACGACGGAACAATCACCCGTGCTCGGTCTCGACATTGGCACCAGCCACATCGTAGCCGCGCGATACTCCGAAGAGAACTTTCAATACGTACGGGAGCTCAACGCTTTTGTCAGCATCCCTTACACCAAGCTGGCCGAGAGTCTGATGACCAAAGAAAACATCAATCACGCGGTCAAAGGCAAGGAGATTCTGGTGTTCGGCAATGAGTCCCAACAATTTGCCGAGCTGTTTCATGTCGAAACCCGCCGCCCCATGATGGATGGCATTCTGAACCCGAGCGAGTCCGACGGCCTGCTGGTCATCCGGCAGATTATCACGCGCCTGCTCGGCCGCGCTAAGAAACCCGGACAGCGGCTGTATTTCAGCGTTCCAGCGCCAGCCGCGGGCGTGAATGATGACAAATTCACTTTCCACGAAACCACACTGCGGGAGGTTCTACGCGAACTGGGTTACGATCCGAAGAGCATCAGCGAAGGGCTGGCGGTGGTCTATGGCGAATTGGGAGATTCCAGCTTTACCGGAATCGGCGTTAGTTGCGGCGGCGGTATGTGCAACGTCTGCCTGGCGTATCTCTCGGTTCCGGTGATCAGCTTCAGCGTCCCCAAGGGCGGCGATTACATCGATGCCAACTCCGCTGCGGCTATCCGCGATCTGGCCACAAGCGTCCGGGTGGAGAAGGAGAGGGGATTTCGCTTCAACGGATTCTTTGAGAACAAGACCTATCACGCATTGAGCGTTTACTACGACGACGTCATCCAGTCGCTCGTCAAATCTATGCACGACGCCTTCTCCAATACCTCGAAGCTGCCCAAACTCAAACAGCCGGTGCCGCTGCTGCTAAGCGGCGGGACGGCGATGCCTCCCGGATTCCAGGAGCGCTTCGAAAAAGCTCTCCGCGCCTCCGACTTCCCGATCGAGCTTGCCCAAATCCGCACCGCCGCCGACCCCCTGCACTCGACCGCCAAGGGCACAGTCATCGCCACGTTGTGTGAGTCGTAAGCCAGTCACCGGGCAGTCACCCTTCCGCTGAAGATGCCGGAGTCGGGCGAGCTGCCTCAGGAGCTTGCTGAGAAATTCGGGAAACCGCTTCTCATACGCGCCGGGATGCGCCGTCGTGTTGCCGCGACTTACGTCCGGATCGGTTGTCCGCGACCGGAGGGAGCGGTACCGCTGTCCAAACCGGGGACATGGGTAACACTTCTATCCGAGGACATAGGTAACAGTTGATTGAGGTTGAGGGATTCTGAGCTCTCCGGCGGCATGCTAAGAAGCGATGCCGTGGAAAGAGAGCAAGACCATGGACCTCCGCGTCCAACTGATTCAGGATTACCAGGACGGCTACAGCATTACCGCGCTGGCTGAGATGTATGGCGTGGCGCGCAAGACCATTTACAAGTGGCTGGAGCGCTATGAGGCTGAGGGCGTCACCGGGCTTGCCGACCGCGGCCGCGCGCCAAAACATTCGCCTCACAAGCTGAGCGACGAGATCATCGCGCACATCGTGGCGGCCCGCCAGCACTGGAAGTGGGGGCCGCGGAAATTGCGCGTCAAACTTGCCGCCGCGCATCCCCATCTGGCGTGGCCCGCCGAAAGTACCATCGGCGAAGTGTTGAAACGAGCCGGCCTCACGCACCGGCGCAAGCCGCGGGTCCGCACGCCGCCTTATGGGCAGCCGTTCGCCTCCGTCGATGGCGCCAATCAGACCTGGTGCGCCGATTTCAAGGGCTGGTTCCGCACCGGTGACGGCACGCGCTGCGATCCGCTCACCATCACCGACGCGCATAGCCGTTATCTGTTGCGATGCCACATCACGCCCAAGGCCGATACGATCCACGTGGCCGCGATCTTCGACGCGGCCTTCCGCGAGCATGGACTGCCGCTGGTGATCCATACCGATAACGGCGTTCCCTTCGCCAGCCGCGCCCCGGGCGGGCTGAGCCGCGTTTCCATGCGCTGGGTGAAGCTGGGCATCGTGCCGGAACGCTCGCGTCCGGCTTCGCCGCAAGATAACGGCCGGCATGAGCGGATGCACTCGACCCTCAAGCAGGCCACCCTGGCGCCGCCCGAACGCACCGCACGTCGTCAACAAGAGGCCTTTGATCGCTTTCAGCACCAGTACAATCACCAGCGTCCGCATGAGGCTCTCTCCGATCAGACGCCGGCCAGTTGCTACACCGCCTCCTCCAGGCAGATGCCGCGCCGCGTGCCGGAACTGGAGTATAGCGACGATTTCGAGCTGCGTCGCATTTCGCAACAAGGCAGCCTCAAGTGGCACGGCCAACGCACCTTTGTGAGCGAGATTTTCGCCCACCAATGGATGGGGCTGCGCGCCCTGGATGAACGCTACTTCGAGGTTTTCTATGGCCCGGTAACGGTGGGCTTTCTAGACACGTTCCGGCATGTGTTTCACCGCGCACTCAGCGTTGCGCTCAGACGGCGGCTGGGCCTGGACAAGGACTAAGAGCATGTGGAAATGCCGGCCGGTGGAAAGTCTGGAAATCCAACCCCAGGATTTCCACTCTTCCCGCCGTCCTTGGAAATCGCTGCGCGATTCCCACATTCCCACACGCACGACGATTCCTCTTATAATCGCCAAGGGACTCAGAACCACTTCTGAAAAAGTGTTACCTATGTCCCCGGATAAAACTGTTACCTATGTTCCCGGGCGGACATCCCGGACGGGCTTCACTGAGCCGCGACCGAAGGAAGCGGTACTAACGTTCTGGCTGCGACAGGCCGCTAGTGGGGTGTCGCAGCGGCAACGTGAGCATGACCGCTCCCTTTACGGTCGCGGCTCAGCAAAGAACATTCCCAGCCGCGCGTCGCTCAGCGCAGCGAGTCCACCACAACCTTTTTTGCGGGCTGGTCCACATCCAAGGCCACGGCGTACCGGCGGCCGGCCAGGGCTCCGCGCACGCGCGCCAGAGAGCTGTAGTAGTCGAAATACGGGAACGTCGAGACGCCGCCGCGCACGAGCTGGTAGGCGCGCACGGCCTGCTGCCATTGCTCGAATTCGCCGGTGACGTCGACGAACAAGTACGGTTGGAAGCCGTCGGGATCCTCCCAGTTCTCCGCGTAATAGACGCCGCGGACGCCGCGATACGGCGCGTGTCCTGTCTCGACGGCTTCGAGTTCAGCCAGCAGCACGGCGTCGACGACAATGGCGTGCGTGCCGGCGTGGTCTTTGTGGATGCTGTTTTTCCAATGCGTGATGATGTACGCCGGCTGCACCTGGCGGATCACGCCAGCTACATACTTTCGCGCGGCGGGGTCATTGGGCAGCATGCCGTCGGCATACGGCCCGAAGATCACTTCCGCGCCCAGTGCTTTGGCGGCGGCCAGGGCCTCGGTGCGCTTCTGCGCGCCATACTCCTTCGGGGACATCTTGGGATTTCCGCCCTCGCCGAGCGTCAGGTGGAGGATGACGACGCGGTCGCCGAGCTTCGCCTGATGGGCGAGCACAGCCCCGGCCGAGAGTTCCATGTCGCCGGCATGCGCCCCTATGGCCAGGATCGTTCGTGGCTCGGCGCGCAGCGGCAGCAGCAGAACCAGCGACGCCAATAATCGTTTCACGCGCTACAGGTTCTCGGGCGCCGCGCCGAGCTTCACATTGATCTTCTGCCTCTTGCCGCCGCGGTAGATGGTGAGCTGCATATTTTCGCCGGCGCGCTTGTGATTCATGGCGCGCTGTAGATCGTCGTCGTGCGCCACGGGGTTGCCGTCGATAGCCAGGATGAGATCGCCACCGACGCCCAACGGGACGTTGCCCACGATCACCTCGCGGTTCGGCCCGCGTATGCCGGCCTCTTCTGCCGCCGAGGCGCTCTCGACGCGTTGCACCAGCAGCCCGCCTTCTTCGGGAAGATCGAGCGCTTGCGCAAAATCACCCTGCAAGAAAACCGTCTGCACGCCCAGCATGGGGCGGGTCACGTGGCCGCGCGCCTGAAACTCATCCAGCATGGCTTTGGCGCGATTGATGGGCATGGCGAAGCCGATTCCGATGCTGCCCTGCGAGCCGTAGATGGCGGTGTTGATGCCGATCACGTTGCCGTGCGAATCGAGCAGCGGTCCGCCGCTGTTGCCGAAATTGATGGCGGCGTCGGTTTGAATCATGCCTTCGAGGGTGCGGCCGTTTTCATCCTGGATGGAGCGGCCGAGCGAGCTGACTACGCCGGTGGTCAGGGTCCCTTCGAGGCCGAACGGATTGCCGATGGCCAGGACTTTCTGGCCCACCTGCAGCGGGTCGGAATCGCCCAGCTTGAGAACGGGAAGGCTCTCACGCGGCTCGATCTTGATGAGCGCGAGGTCGTTGCGCTGGTCGCGGCCCAAGACACGCGCCTTGTATTGCTTCTTGTTGGCAAGTGTCGCGGTGAGCTGCGAGCCACCCAAGATCACATGAAAATTGGTGAGGATGCGGCCATCGGGACTGATGATGAATCCCGAGCCGGTGCCTTTTTCCGGATAGAGCTGGAAGAACCAGCCTTCGCGCCACACGACACTGGTGATGTTGACGGTGGCCAGGTGCGCGGCCTTGTAGATATCGATGTTGCTGGCTTCGTCGTTGGAAAAACCGGCGGTTGTGGCGGTGGAGGGAGAAGACCAGCTACGGGTCGTCTTGCGTATGAACTGGCCGACGTTCCAGCGCGCCAGCGATGTAACGTAATAAAAACCGCCCACCAGTACCAAGGCCCAGAGTAGCGGACGTAGTCTCATGCTTCTATTCTCCGTAAGGCATCGTAGACTTCGCGAACACGGTGCAGCGTTTCTTCCTTGCTGCCGGAGGTATTAATGACATAGTGCGCGAACTTCCGCTTTTCGGCAAGCGGCATTTGGCGACGCAACCGCGCCAGCACGTCCTCGCGCCCGACATGATCGCGCTTGATGGCGCGCTCGATCTGTTGCTCCTCGTCGCACTCTACCAGGATCAGACGGTCGAAGTTCTTGTGGTTGCCGGTTTCGATCAGGATAGCGGCCTCCGCCACGACGATTCCGTGAGGGTCAGTCTCCGCAAATTGATCGATGAGCTCTTGCTCCCGCCGGAAGACGTACGGATGCACGAACTGGTTGAGCGCTTCGAGGCGCCCGGGTTTACCGAATACTTCGGCGGCCAGACGTTTGCGGTCGATGGTTCCATCGGCGTTGAGGATGCCGGGGCCGAACTCGCGGACCACATCGGCGTAGGCCGCGCCACCCGGAAGCAGGGCCTCGTGGCCGAGTTGATCGGCCTCGATTAAGTGACAACCGAGAGCCGCCAGCGCCTGGCCTACGAAGCTTTTGCCGCAGGCGAGCCCGCCGGTAAGACCTACTTTTAACATACGCCGATGCGTCTCTCGGCGGACTCGATGGTATTGACCATGAGCATGGCGATGGTGAGGGGGCCGACGCCGCCGGGCACGGGCGTGTAGGCGGACGCCTTTTCGGCGACGTCGAGCGGATGCACATCGCCCACGAGCAGGGTGCCTTTCTTGTCGAACGCCGCAAGTCTTTCGGCGGCGCCAGGTCGGGCCACGGGGAAAATGCGTTCGACTTCGGCGCGCGTGTTGAGGCGGTTCATGCCGACGTCGATCACGGTCGAGCCGGGCCGGATGTAATCGGCGGTGATCATCGCCGCGCGGCCAATTGCGGCGACGAGAATGTCGCCTTCGCGGCAGACCGCGGGCAGGTCGGGCGTTTTCGAATGACAGATGGTCACGGTGGCATTTTCGTGCATCAGCATGAGCGCCATGGGCTTGCCGACGATGTCGCTGCGGCCTACCACCACGGCGCGTTGGCCGGCGATCGGAATGCGATAGCGCTTCAGCAGTTCGATAATGCCGGCGGGCGTGCACGATCGCGGACCGGGACGGCCCGTGGCGAGATTGCCGACGTTGCACGGGTGAAAACCGTCGACATCTTTGTCCGGGGAGACCGCCAGCAGAATGCGCTTGGCATCCACTTGAGGAGGGAGCGGCATTTGAACCAGAATGCCGTCGATTTCGGGACGCCGGTTGAGCTCTTCGACGATGGCGAGCAGTTCGCCGGTGGTGACGGTTTCGGGCGGCGTGATGGTTTCGCCGTAGATTCCAAGTTCGTGGGAAGTCTTGACTTTACTGCGGACGTAAATCTCGGATGCCGGATTGTGGCCCACCAGCACCACAGCGAGCCCCGGCGGACGGCCGCGCGCTATTAGCTTTTCCACGCGCGGGCGGCACTCGTTCTTGATTTCATCGCGGATGCGGTTACCGTCCAGGATCTGGGGCATCTGTTTCCAATGTAGCGGAATAGATGGCAGGGATGCGTGTTCGCGATACTGTAGCGCGGGGGCACCGCGGTGTTGGCGGAGGCTGGCGGCGACCCAGGCAACGCAGTATTCTTTTGTTTGAAACTGACTTTAGCGGAGAGTGGAGATCCGGCCAGCAGGTGGAGGCTCCAGTGTGGTGAGTCAGAAGTTTGAGAATGTGGCGCAGCCTCTCTCAGGCTGCTGGGTCGACTTGTCTTGACCTTTTCGATCGAACGCGTGCCGGCACGAGTGCCGACACAGCAGGCCGAGAGCCCGCGACACACGCCGCCGCAATTCTTCGACGAACCTGTGACTCACGACACTGGGAGCTTGTTGAAGAATGCATAGCAACCGCTTCCTAACGGTCGCGGCTCGGAATGCGGCTCTCCTGCTTGAATGGTCGCCAGGGGCGCTGGCTCAAGCACCGGCGCCAGTCTTTAAGGTCGACACTAATCTCCAATCGATCGCGGTTCAAGTTGCCGACAAACAAGGGAACCGATCAGCCTTGCCATCCTGATCGACTCGGGCAGGAGCATGGATTTCGGCGGCAAGCTAGACCGGGCGCGAGCCCTTTTGGCCTCGCTTATCCGCGGTAGCGCAGTCATACCGCGGTGTTGGCTGGCGATCTGCTAGCGCTGACTGGATTCGCCGGCAAGCACGCGACGATTGAAATCCGCCGATTGCCGGCGAGGTACGCTCAATGACTGCCACTCGTCATGTTTGAAGTGCTTGGCGAGAAGGACAATCTGTCCGCAATGGTAGGAGTAATGGGCAACCTGACGATTGATAGCCTGCATGACCGAATGGGCTTCTCCCCGAATGGTTACCGTCCGTTGCAGATCCTG
The DNA here is from genome assembly GCA_041486185.1 of Bryobacteraceae bacterium. Taxonomy (GTDB): domain Bacteria; phylum Acidobacteriota; class Terriglobia; order Bryobacterales; family Bryobacteraceae; genus QHXW01. The sequence goes on from JBGPKX010000147.1 coordinate 12,204, forward strand.
CTCCGAGAGCGGTCCCAGTGCTCTGAAAAGGCGCTGCCAGCCCTCTTCCCAGAGGGCAAGTAATGCCTGACGGGTAGGTGGCGGGTCCACGAATTCGGTGTCCCGAAAGCGGTCTGGTTTCTCTCCATCGCTGGTCAGAAAGTCTGTCCATCGCGATCGCATGTTGCCGGCCATGTGCTTCACGATTATGGCAATCGAATTCATCTCGCCGTCTAACACGGCGACGAGTTGTTCGTCGGTCACTTGCGCCATCGCTCTTTCGGACAGGTTCTTGTAATAACGGAACAGCGCGAGTGAATCCTCCAGATACGAAGTTGTGAATTGTAGGGCCATGGTGCTTATCTTTGCGTTTCGGAACGCCGTCTGCAAGGCGGGGCCGTTTATCCGCGAATCAGGCGGACGGCTTCGCTGAGGGCGTTGCTGTTTTTGACTTCGGTCTCTTCGGCCGGCTCGGGCAGTTTGTCGCCTTCGCCGGGAGCGAGGAAGAGGTTGGCTTCCACCTCGTGCTGCTTGGTGTAGAGATCGTAATACCGGCCGCGCGCGGCGTAGAGGGCTTCGTGGGTGCCGCGCTCGACGATGCGGCCGGCCTCCACCACCAGAATCTGGTCGGCCCGCCGGATGGTGGAGAGACGGTGCGCGATGACGAACGTGGTGCGGCCGCGCATCAGATACGACAGGCCTTCCTGGATCAGCGCTTCGGATTCGGAATCCAGGCTGGAGGTAGCTTCGTCCAGAATCAGAATGCGCGGGTCGGCGAGAATAGCGCGGGCGATGGAGACGCGCTGCTTTTGCCCGCCGGAGAGTTTCACGCCGCGCTCGCCCACAATAGTGTCGTACTTCTTCTCGAAGGTCTCGGCGAATTCGTCGAC
>JBGPKX010000148.1:0-13064 GCA_041486185.1 Bryobacteraceae bacterium
AGCTGGCGCATTTCCTGATCTTTGGGATCGGTCTGGTCCTGGCGGCAGACACCGGCTACGCCCTCGGCGTCGGTGATCAGAAAAATCGTTTTGTGCGGCTGGGCCGAGGCCGACAGTCCGGTGAGCAGAAAGACGCACAGGCAGGAATGCCTGTGCCACGTCAAACTTCTAATTTCCATGGTTTACGGTACTCGCGTTTCAGCAGATGCCGAGCTTCGGGCTGCGCTGTGGTTTCGTGCTGGACGTCCCAGTCCAGGCGGAGTTTGCTGCGATAGGCCATGTTGCCCAGAATGGCAGTGGTGGTGGAATGGTGGCCGATCTCGATATCGCTATGCGGCCGCTTCCGCGTTTTGATGCAATCGATGAAATTCTGCCAGTGATCCAACAAGGCGTCATTCGATTGCTGCACTTCTACCGCCTGGAGCGACGAGTCCTTCTCCGGCACCAACTGATAACCCGCCCGGTCGACGAACAGCGTGCCCTCCGTTCCGTGGAACAGGATGCCATAACCGTGCTTGAACATGGATTGCGCGTTGGTTTCGCGGTTTTCGTAGGTGGCGATCATTCCGTTGGGATATTCGTACGTGACTTGCAGGGTGTCGGGCGTTTCGCGGTTGTCCTGCAGATAGAACTTTCCGCCGAAGCCCGCGACGGCAGCAGGCTCAGTCTCCTGGAACGCCATCTGCACGATGTCGAGCAGGTGGATGCCCCAGTCGGTCATCATGCCGCCGGCGTAATCCCAGAACCAGCGGAAGTGCGAGTAGGCCTTGGGATCGACGCCGAAGCGGTTCTTGTTGAACGGACGCGCGGGCGCGGGGCCGAGCCACATGTTCCAGTCGAGACCGGCGGGCGCCTCGGCGTCGGGCGGATTACCGATGCCTTCCTTCGGCTGGTGGCCGTAGTTCCAGGTGCGCACAAAGGTGACCTTGCCGAGCTGGCCGCTAGTGACGATCTCGACGGCTTTCTGAAAATGCGTGCCGGAGCGCTGCCAGGTGCCGACCTGCACCACGCGATCGTATTTGCGCGCGGCCTGCACCATCTTGCGGCCTTCGTCGATGGCCACACAAATGGGCTTTTCGACGTAGACGTCCTTGCCGTTCTTGCATGCCTCGACGGTCATATAAGCGTGCCAGTGGTCGGGCGTCGAGATGTTCACGGCATCGATTGACTTATCGTGGAGGACGTCGCGGAAATCGGCGATACCCTTCGCCCGTGAGCGCGCGTCAGGAGTGCCGTCGGGACCGCGGCCGCTGATGGCAACGGCCTTTTCGAGATTCGGCTGGTAGACGTCGCAAAGGACCGGCACTTCGACGTTGGGGAGCTTCAGGGCGTTCTCCATGCTGTCGGTGCCCATGCGGCCCATGCCGATGAACGCCACACGGATGCGGTCGTTGGCGCCGCGAACGTTGCCGGTGAAGAGGGATGTGGTCAGCGCCGCGCCGGCGGATTTCAGAAAGTCTCTGCGATCGTTCATGTCGAACAGCCTCCAAAATGGACAGGCAGGAATGCCTGTCCTACCCTAACGCACCACGATGTTGACGAGTTTGTCGGGAACCACAATCACTTTGACAACCTGTTTGCCGTTGACGAACGGCTGCACTTTGGGCTCATTGAGCGCGCGCTCGCGCAAAACATCTTGCGCCGTGCCGAACGGGGCCGAAAGATGGGCGCGCAGCTTGCCGTTCACCTGAACTACGATCTCGGCTTCGTCCTCCTTTGCCAGCCCGGCATCATATGACGGCCAAGGTTGCTTGAATACGGGACCGGTTTTGCCCAGTTCTTCCCACAACTCCTGCGCGAGGTATGGCGCGAACGGGCCGAGCAGCAACGCCAGTTTCTCGATCACTTCCGCCAGTACTGTGCTCGAAAGCTGCGCTTCTTCGGCGTAGAGATCGTTGACCAGCTCCATCACCGCCGCAATCGACGTATTAAAGTGCCAGCGGGATTCGAAATCCTCGGTGATCTTCTTGACGGTCTGGTGCAGTTTGCGCAGAATTTTCTTGTCGGATTCGCCGGCAGGTCCGCCGGACCCACGGGCGCGCTCGATGTTGCGGGTGGCGAATCGGTACACGCGGCCCAGGAAACGGTAAATCCCTTCGGCGCCCTCGGTGCGCCAGTCCACTTCTTTCTCCGGCGGACCGGCGAAGAGAACAAACATGCGCGCGGTGTCGGTGCCGAATTTGTCCGCGAGCCAGTCGGCATCCACCACGTTGCCCTTGGACTTCGACATCTTGGCGCCTTCGGCAATCACCATGCCCTGCGTGAACAGCTTCTTCACGGGCTCGCTGTTTTTCACCAGGCCGATATCGCGCATCATCTTGGTGAAGAAGCGCGAGTAGATGAGATGCAGGATGGCGTGCTCGACGCCGCCGATGTACTGGTCGATGGTGAACCAATAGGCGATCTTCTTCGGGTCGTAGGGCGCGCGGTCGTTTTTCGGGTCGCAGTAGCGGTAGAAATACCAGGACGAATCGACGAAGGTGTCCATCGTGTCGGTCTCGCGCCGCGCGGCGCCGCCGCACTGGGGACACTTCACGTTGACGAACTCCGGCACTTCTTCGAGCGGCGAGCGTCCTTTACCGGTGATCTCGACATTGAGGGGCAACAGCACCGGCAACTCGTTCTCGGGCACCGGAACCACACCGCATTTCTTGCAGTGGATCACGGGAATAGGCGTGCCCCAGTAGCGCTGGCGCGAAACGCCCCAGTCCTTAATGCGATAGGTAACAGCGGCCTTCCCGAAGCCTTCGCGCTCGGCTTTGGCCGTCATGCGGCGTCGCGCCTCTTCGCTCGCGAGGCCGGAAAACTCGCCGGCGTTTTCCACGATGCCGTCGTCACCAAATGCGGCCTTCATGGTTGCGGGATCGTCGAGCACGCCATCGGCGGGCCGAATCACCGGGCGAACCGGGATGCGGTACTTGGTGCAGAACTCGAAATCGCGCTGGTCGTGCGCGGGGACGGCCATGATGGCGCCCGTGCCATACGTCATAAGCACGAAATTCGCCACCCAGATCGGAACACGCTCCCCGCTATACGGGTTCACAGCATATTTGCCGGTGAAAAAACCGTCCTTCTCGATATCGCCCGGGCCTTTGTTGGCGCGCGCATCCACCATTTGTTTGGCACGAGCGCGGCCGGCGGCATCGACCAGCTTCTCCACGAACGGATGCTCGGGAGCGACGATCACGCAGGTGGCGCCAAAGATCGTGTCGACGCGCGTAGTGAAAATGCGGATCGGGCCGAACTCGGAGCCGAAGTCGACCTCCGTGCCCTCCGAGCGGCCAATCCAGTTGCGCTGCATGGTGAGCACGCGCTCCGGCCAGTTGCCTTCGAGCTGCGCCATATCCGCCAGCAGCTCATCGGCGTACTGCGTGATTTTGAAAAACCATTGCTCGAGGGCGCGTTGCTCGACCGGCGTGGTTTCGTGGCGCCAGCAGCAGACATTCTCGACCTGCTCATTGGCCAGCACGGTGGCGCATTGCGGGCACCAGTTCACCAGCGCCTTCTTGCGATAGGCGATGCCGCGCTCCAGCATCTTGAGAAAGAACCACTGGTTCCAGCGATAGTAGTCCGGCTCGCAGGTGGTTACCTCGCGGTCCCAGTCGTAGCTGAACTGGAAGCGGCGGTGAGTGGCCTTCATGCGAGCGATGTTGGAAAGGGTCCATTCGCGCGGCGGCCGTTGGTTGGCAATGGCCGCATTTTCAGCGGGCAGTCCGAAGGCGTCCCAGCCCATCGGATGCAGCACGTTGAAACCGCGCATCCATTTGTAGCGCGCCAGCGCGTCACCGATGGAGTAGTTGCGCACGTGCCCGATGTGCAGCGCCCCTGAAGGATACGGCAGCATCTCGAGCACATAAAACTTCGGGCGGCTCGAGTCCTCCTCAGCCTTATACAGTTCTTCGCCCGCCCATTTCTCATACCACTTCAGCTCGATCTGCTTATGATCGTAAGACTTTTCGGGCATGTTGAGGGGTGATTTGACGATGTTAACAAAACTGTTGGAGGTAAAATCAGACTATGGGTCTGAAGACGCTGATGAGCGTCGAAGAATTCGACCGGCTCGAAGAACCGGACCAACCAGCGCGGGCGCAAGTGGTCCTTCAGGACACCGATTTCCTGGAAGCTCGCGACTTGCTGCCCGGCTTCGCGCTTCGCATCGGCGCCCTTTTCGGCTGAGCCGTACTCAGACTCTTCAGCTTCTCCACGTTGCGCCGGTCGTCTCCCTCGTCTTCGTTGGGCGTTTCCAGAATGAACGGCTTTTCGCGCAACTGGGGATGCGCGAGAATGCGGCGGAAACCTTCGGCGCCGATGTGTCCTTCGCCGATGTTGGCGTGCCGGTCCATGTGCGATCCGAGCGGCATCTTGGAATCGTTGGCGTGGATCAGTTTTACGTTCTCGATCCCCAGGATGCGGCCGGCATGGGCCACGGTTTTCTTCAGGCCGGCTTCGCTCGCTACGTCGAATCCGGCGGCGAGCAAGTGACAGGTATCCAGGCAATAGCCGATCTTCAGGCCGGTCTCGCGCCCCGCCAGTTCGCGGACGGTTTGCAGCTCTTCCAGGCGAGACCCGAGTTGTGCCCCGTACCCGGCGGTGTTTTCGAGCAGCACGGTCACGCTCGGCGCAATTCCTCCATCCGCGGCTTCAGCCATGCCGAGAACAAACGCCGCGAGCGCCTGATCGAGAGGCTGGCCGCGATAACTGCCGGGATGCGTCACCAGGTACTCGGCCCCGATGGCCTCCGCGCGCTCCAGTTCGCCGCGAAACGCAGCGATGGATTTCTCACGAATCACGGGATCGATCGACGCCAGGTTGATCAGGTAACTTACGTGGATGGCGAGCGGGCGCAGGTCCAGCCGCTCGCGTGCCCGGCGCAGCGCCATGATTTCTTCGCTGCGCGGCATGGACGCGCGCCACATACGCGGGCTGGCCGAGAAAATCTGGAAAGTGTTGGCGCCTAGTTCCGCTGCTTTCAACGCGGCTCCTTCGAGCGAAGAGGCGATGGAAGTGTGGATTCCGATACGCAAGGAACGCATGCTGGCAGGCTACGGCGCGGGGTCGATGGCACTTCTCGCCGCGGCTAAACCATCCGCAGCTCTTTCGAGGTAGGCGTGAGCACCTCGCATCCTCGCTCGGTTACGGCCACGGTATCTTCGATGCGGATGCCGCCAAACCCTTCGATATACACTCCTGGTTCGATGGTGATGGTCATACCCTTTTCCAGCAAGGTTTTGTCATTCTTACCGACGCGGGGCGGCTCGTGGATCTCGAGACCCAGGCCATGTCCGGTGGAATGCACGAACGCGCGAGAAAGACCGTGACGCTCCAGAACGCGCCGCGCGGCCCGGTCCACCGATTCTGCCTTGACGCCCGGCCGGACGGCATCGACAGCCGCAAGCTGTGCCTCGAGCACAGCGCCGTAGGCACGCGTCACACGCGCATCCGGCTTGCCGAGAAAGAGCATGCGCGTCATGTCGCTGACATAGCCATCCAGTATGGCGCCCATGTCCACGATCACCAATTGCCCACGCCGCAACGCCGCGCGAGTAGGACGGGCGTGAGGCAATGCCGTGCGCGCTCCGCCGGCAACAATCGTTTCGAATGCCGGCCCTTCAGCTCCCTGCAATCGCATCCGATAATCCAACTCCGCGGCCAGATCGGATTCGCGCATGCCTGTCCGGACGCGCTTGACCGCTTGTTCGAAGGCGTTGGAATTCAGCTCGACGGATCGCCGGATCGCAGAGATTTCGGCGTCTGACTTCAGCATCCTCTGTCGCTCGATCCAGCCCGCAATCGCCTCGAGCGAGGCGCGCATGGGAAGCGCGTCCTTGAGCTCCTGATACGCCTCGACGCTCATGCGCGCCTTCTCGAAACCCACGCGCCGGCTCTTCACGCGGCGCAGCAGCGCGACAACGTGCGGCAGCATCGGCCCGGAAACCACGCGCACGGGGCAGTCGACTTCCTGAGAGGCCTGAATGCGGTAGCGGGGATCGGTGAGGAACATCGTACGACCGGGCAGGATCACGGCTATGCCATGGCTGCCCGTGAACCCGGTCAGATACCGGACGTTGGGCCCAAACCCGACCACAAAGGCGTCGAGTTTCTTCTCCGCCATGCTGCGTTGCAACGCGCCGCGGCGCAGGGCGAACTCGCTAACGCGCACGGACCAGTTCCTGAGCCAGGATCTGCGCGCGATCCGCCAAGGCGCCAGCCTGCTGCGTATCGCCGAGCTCCAGCGCCTCATGCGAGAGCTTGGCGAAAGAGCGGATCCTCTCCACCGAATCTTTCTCCGCATCCGAAAGCTTCCGGGCCGAGATCCGGCTGAGGTTTTGATCGACCTCGCTCAAGCGGGCGGAGATGTCTTCGTTCAACTGTCGCCGCTGCTCAGCCGGCAGCACGGGCTCGATCCGGCGACGCGCGGGTTCGGTCGTAGCGGGCGGAGTTTCCGCTGTTTCCACAGGTTCAGGTTTGGACGGCGGCGCCGTTGGCGGTGAGGGCCCGGGCCGCCGGGTAGCGCGATGCGACTTGCTCGGCGCAGACGGTTCGGACGGCAGGTTCACCGGTGGTGTAGCGAGCGCTGCCGGATCAATCGGCTGTGGGCGCGGCAAGTATATCTGGGTCTGCGGAATCGAGAGTGGCTCGCTGGCGGCAGCTTCGGGCGGTGGCTCCGCCTTGGCCGCTGTGGGCTGCGGCGGCGGCGGCGTTTTGGTGCGCGCCAGCTTCATCTCACACGCCGAGAGCGAGAGAGCCAGAACGCCGGTCAAAATTTTGGAAACCAGGCGCATGCGTGACGCTTCAGTTCGAAGGCACAGCCGTGGGGATGCGGATGACGAAAGTGGTGCCTTTCCCCGGCTCGCTGGTGAAATCGATTGTACCATCGTGCAATTGGACGATGCGAAAGGTCATGGCCAAGCCGATGCCGGATCCTTTTTGCTTGGTGGTGAAGTACAGCCCGAAAACTTTGTTCTTCAACTCCGGACGGATGCCGCAGCCTGTGTCGCTGATGCGGATCTCGGCATTGTCGCCGCGCAACGAAGACTGAAATCGCAACTGGCCGCCATCCGGCATGGCTTCAATGGCGTTCATGACCACGTTCAACGCGGCTTGCTTCAGCAGATCGAGGTCGGCGGCGATAGAAACGCCCTCGGCTTCCTGCTCCACCGTGACTTCGATGTTGGCGGTTTCGGCCAGTGGCCGCGCCAGCTCAGCGATGTCGTGGACAAACGACTCCAAAGGGACGTCCACCGGATGCAACTCAACCGGCCTGGTGAAATCCAGGAATGTCTTCACCACGCGGTCGAGACGCACGATCTCGCTGGCGATGATGTCCATCTGAGGTTTGAGATCGCCATCCCCCTTGTCCAGTTTCAGACGCGCCACTTCGACGTGCATCAGGATGGCGTTGAGCGGGTTCTTCACTTCGTGGGCCACGCCGCCAGTGATGCGGCTGATGGCGGAGAGCCGATCCGCGGTCTGGAGCTGGCGCCCGATTTGCCGGGTGGCTTCCGGGTCGCGCAGCCGCACCATAAGGCCGGCGCTTGACCCAGTCCCGGCGCCGGTCTGCAGTGCTTCGAGCACATCGATGGAAACAAGCGCCACGACCACGCCGGAGTTGCCGTTGCCGCTGGCCGTCATGGGAACGCGACGGTTGCTAATCGAGCGCCCGGTCTGCGCGGCCTGCTGCAACAGAAGGCCGAGGGAGGTGGATGCTGGAAAGATGTCGATCAGAGCCTGGCCAATGAGTTGGGAGCGATCGCGGCCTAGAAATTTGTCCACAGCGCCGGCAGCCACCATCAATCGCCGGTCGCGCCCGAACACCAGAACAGCGTCCTCGAGATCGCCGAGGAGCCGCTCGAAGTTTCCGCGAAGATCGGAAAAGTCATATTGCGCGCCGCGCAGTTGCTGGCCGAGGAGGTTCACTTTCGACGCTACCACGCCGAATTCGTCGGCCGAAGATTTCACCAGCGGCAGCGTTTCCTGATTCTCGAATTCGCCGCTGGTCAGCAGATCCAGCATGTGACCTAGCCTATCGATGGGACGGAACGCGATGGCGGAGAACAGAAAGGCAACCACAATCGCTCCCATCAGCAACAGAATCGACACGTTGGCGTGCGATTGAATCGCCCGGATCATATCCTTCCGGATCAATTCCAGGTGGACCACGACGCGCACGTAGAGAGCGGGCGGCTGATTCGGAGCTGCCAAACCCTGGGCCAGTTGATAATAGGCGTTTGAGTCTCCCAGCAGCACGCGCATCTTCTGGATCAAGCTGCCCTTGGCCAGCTGGCGGAAGTCCGGATAGGCAGGACACTTCATGCCCGCGCGGCGGGGCTCGCTGTCTACCAGGATCACACCCTGGGGATCGCAAACCGCGATCTCAATCAGCGACTCGGAACTCGTCATCGCCGAAAGCAATTGGTTGGAGATATCGGGATCGGTTTGTAAGGTGTCGCGGATTCGGATCGCCGGGTTGCGGTTCACCGTGTTCTTCACGACATTAATGGCAGCGCCCATGTAATAATCGGCGCGTTCCAGAGTCGCGTCGAACTGGTGTGAAACCTCCTGCGTCAGGTCGACCGCAGACACGGCGCCCACGATCACCGCCATTACCAGGACCGACCACAGCGTGAGTTGTACGCGGAGGCTCATGCGAGTGCTTCAGCGGCGGGACGGGGGTCCTGTCCTACGGCTTGCCAAACCTCTAAGAGCCCTCGGGCATGAGCAGGACTTTCCCCGCGGTGGCGCGCGATTCCAGGTCGCGATGCGCCTGCGCCGCCTGGGCCAGCGGATACGTACGGTCGATGGCGAGTTTCAGCTTCCCCGATTGGATCCACTGCAAAACATCTCCCGCCCTCCACAACAATTCCTCACGCGTCGCGCAATGATGGGCCAGGCTGGGCCGCGTGAGGAACAGAGAGCCTTTCGTATTCAGGATCGTTGGATCGATAGGCGGCACCTTCCCGCCCGACTGTCCGAATAGAACCATCATCCCGCGCGGGCGCAGGCAATTCAATCCCTGCATATAGGTGGGAGCGCCGACCGAATCATAAACGACGTCGACCCCGCGGCCGCCGGTCAGGCGCTTCACCTCCGCTTCGAAATCCTGCCGGGTGTAAAAAATGATTTCGTCGATGCCGGCCTGCCGCGCGAGATCGGCTTTGGCTTCCGTCGAGGTGGTGCCCAACACGCGCGCGCCCAGCATCTTCGCCATCTGCACGATCAGCCGTCCTGCGCCGCCGGCCGCCGCATGCACCAGGCACGTATCGCCGGATTTCAGCCGGAACGTGGAATGCGTGAGGTAATGCGCGGTCATGCCCTGCAACATGGCGGCTGCCGCACTGTTCAACCCGATGCCATCCGGCACTTTCACGAGCTGCCACGCGGGCACGACGGCATACTCGGCGTAGGAGCCACGCGTCATGGCGTATGCCACGCGGTCGCCCGGCCGGACTTCAGTCACCTGCGGCCCGACAGCTTCTACTACGCCCGCCGCCTCCATGCCAAGAGTTATCGGCAGATCGGCTTTGTACAGGCCCGTGCGGAAGTACACATCGATAAAATTCACTCCGGACGCCGCGATCTTGATCAATGCGTCCTTGGGCCCCGGGTGCGGCACTGGCAGGTCGACGTACTGCATCTGTTCGGGACCGCCGGTTTCTTTTACCTGAATCGCCTTCATCGAAAACCTCGGTAGAGAGCGCGCCGGAAATGTGCGGCCGCTGCATAGAGTAACAAATACGAAAGAGTGAATGGAAAAACCAGGATGCGTGCCGCCGCCCGCACGATTCCGGCGTCGGCGAAGCCGGCACGATGCTTCACGAACTGGCGGATGGCGGGCCAATGCCCGCGGTCGAGCCAGAAGTAGTCGCCGTTTTCGTTGATCACGAGAAATTTCGCGGGGAGCGCCGCGGCGAGTGACCACTTCCATTTCTTCAGAATGGGCTCGCCCGAACAGATGATCGCGGCGACCGCGTAGCCGCGGCGGCGGAAGGTGCGAAGCAGCGCCAACCTGCATCCGTGATAGTCGTTGATATTGTACACTTCGGCCGCGCCGGCCGGCTCGCCCGTGAAGCAAGTGAGCACATCGATGGCGATGGCGTCGCCAAACTGCGCACTCAGATGCGGGATCACGATTTGCGTGATGCGCCGCGAACCGCTCTCGACGAGCAGGATGCGCGAGGACGCGGGGACCATGCGGCGGAGAAAATAGCGCATAAAATAACCGAGTGTAGCGCACGGCCGCGTCAACGTTGTCGAGCAAACGTAAACGTTTCGCCCAGAAATGGTGGTCAGATCGGCAGTCTCAGCCGCGCTTCGCAGCCCGATCCGTTACGCCGGTTTTCGAGCGTCAGCGCTCCGCCGTGGGCTTCGGCGATTTGGCGGCTCAGCACCAGGCCGATGCCCGAGCCGCCCGGTTTCGTGGTGAAGAACGGAACGAACAAATTGCCGGTGTTGGACAAGCCAGGGCCGTCGTCCTCCACCTTCACCTCAACATACGATGCGTTCTTGCGCCAGCCCACGCGCACGCCGCCGCCGGTTTCTAGCGCGGCATCCGTGGCGTTGCGCAGTAAGTTGATCAGCAACTGTTCGAGTTGATCGGCATCGGCGTGGATTAGCAAGTCCGGCCCCGGCTGCACACTCACCGGCAGCCGCGTCTCCAGTCCCACCACGCGGCGGACCCACTGGCCCACGTCGATCGGCGCCAGAGTCGGGCGCGGCAATTTCGCCAGCCGCGCATAGGCCCCGATAAAGCGGCTGAGCGACTCGGAGCGCGCCGAGATCACAGCCAGACCGCGGCGCATGTCTTCCTGCCAGTCTGGCGGTAGCGTGTCGCTGGCTACCAGGCTCTCGAGACTGCCGGCGATGGACTTGATGGGCGTCAGCGAATTGTTCAGCTCGTGCCCCAGCACGCGTACCAGTCTCTGCCATGCCTGCAGCTCCTCTTCGCGCAGGGGGCGCGTGAGATCGCCGATGACCAGCAGTTGCATGGGCATGCCGTGCTCACGGAACGTGCTGCGCCGCATACCCCAGCGGCCCGGACCGCTCGGATATGTCATCTTCAGAACACGCGCCGGCTCGCCTTCCAGACACTCCGCCAGATCCAGTTCTTCGGCGCTGCGTCCGACCAGGCGCTCGGCCGGCTTGGCCAGCAGTTTTTCGCCGGCGCGGTTCACTAAGCGCAGAAGCTGCTGGCTGTCAAAAGCAAAAATGGCGACATCGATCTCCTCCATCACTTTGCGCAAAAGGGTCGAGGCTTCGAGCGCGCCGAGACGCTGCTCGCGCAGGGTGCCGCCCATGGAGTTCACCTGCTGCATGACCTCGCCGAGCGCGTCGTCGATCTCGGCGCCACGCGCCCGCACGGAAAAATCGCCCTCCTGAAGAGCGGCCAGTAGATTGGACAGAGTGCGCAGCGGATACACCACGCGCTCGCGCACGGATGCGGCAAAGCCCAACCAAAAGCCCACAATAAGTACGGTCAAGGTCCACTGCGTCTTGGCATCGTGGTTGCCGGTCCAAAGCATGATGAGGGCGGTGGCGGAACCGGGCAGGCCGGCCAGAACAGCGAGGAAGAAGATCCGGCGCTCGTAATTCACGCGGGCGCGCCGGCTCTTTGCGGTCATAATCCGAAGCGTTGCAGACGGCGATAGAGCGCGCTGCGACTCAGCCCGAGCGCCTTGGCGGCATGGCTCACGTTCCCGTCGAACCGCGCCAGAGCTTTCTTGATCAGCGAGAATTCCACTTCTTCGAGGCTCATGTCCTCCAGGCGCGGCGCTCCTTCCCGGCCCTGCCGCAGGCCGAGATCACCGGCCTTGACGGTCTCGCCCTGGGCCATTAGCACGGAGCGTTCCACCGCGTGATCGAGCTCGCGGATATTTCCCGGCCAGGGGTGGTCGAGGAGGGCTTGCATGGCGGCGGGATCAAAACCGGCAAGCTGCTTGCGATAGCGCTGGGCATGCCGGCCCAGGAAGTGCGACGCCAGCAACGGAATATCCTCGCGCCGGTCGCGCAAGGGCGGAAGATGGATCTCGATGGTGTTCAGGCGGAATTGGAGGTCGGCGCGGAAATGCCCCGCCTCGACTTCCGCGTTCAGGTCGGCGTTAGTGGCGGACACGATGCGCACATCCACCTGGCGCGTGCGCGACGACCCCACGCGCTCCAGTTCGCCCGTCTGGAGCACGCGCAGCAGCTTGGCCTGTTGAGTGGCGCTGATGTTGGCGATCTCGTCCAGAAAAAGGGTGCTGCCGTCGGCCAGTTCGAAGCGGCCCACGCGATCCGCTTTGGCGTCGGTAAACGCGCCGCGCACGTGCCCGAACAACTCGCTTTCAAAGACGCCTTCGGGAAGGCCGCCGGCATTCACCGTCACCATGGGTTTCGCGGAGCGCGAGGAGATGGCGTGCAGCGTCTGCGCCACGATCTCTTTTCCCGTTCCGGGCTCGCCGGTCACAAGGACGTTCGCATCCGAGGGTCCCACGTTGGCAATCAACCGCAGCACGGGCTGCATGGCCGGCGCCTCCGCGATCAGCGTGGGCCGCTCGGAGCCGCGCAGCAGCCGGTTTTCCGCTTCCAGCCTCAGCCCCTTGCGCAAAGCCCGGCTCAGCTCGATCTGCGTGCGCAGAATGCTGATCAGCCGCTCGTTTTCCCAGGGCTTCTGGATGAAGTCCCGCGCGCCGCGCCGCATGGCTTCCACAGCCACTTTCACGCTGCTCCACGCCGTCATCACCACTACCGGCAATGTGCTATCCAGCGCCTGGATTCTGGAGAGGAGATCCAAGCCTTCCTGGCCCGACGTGGTGTCCCGCGCGTAGTTCAGGTCGATCAGGACCACATCGAACTCGCGCGCGTCCAGAGCGTTCAGCACGCCGGCGGGCGAAGACACCAGCTCGATCTGGTACCCCTCGGTTTTGAGCAGCAGCCGCAGCGCCTCCAGCACGTCCGGCTGGTCGTCGGCGATCAGCACGCGCGGGGCATTGGAATTGGAACTCTTCGGGAATGTTTTTCGCTCTGATTCGAGGGTTGCGCTCATTAGGGCCTCTGCGATATTTCGGCGCTCTTAGTTCGCTAGCCAG
>JBGPKX010000149.1:0-12998 GCA_041486185.1 Bryobacteraceae bacterium
CCGAACACTTCCTGAACCGGCCCTTCGAAGTAGCCTTTGGCGTCTATGTAGAAATCGGGCGTGAGGCCGACGCGAAATTTATCGTTCATGCGAGGTTAGTGAACCCCGCTATGTTATCGCAGAGGGCCGCGTGGATGTGGGGTTGCCAATGATATCGCAGTTGTCCACTTCGAAATTGACGCCGCGAAGGTTTCTACCGGTTGGGCGCGCCGGCGGTGACGTGGACGAGGTCCGCGTATACGGAAAAAACCTGATCGCCGGGGCGTCTCTCGGTCACATGAAGCTGCCGTTCCGTACCAGCGGCTGCAAATGCGCGCATCGAGTGGGAGTACGCTTCGCGAACTTCGGAGGCTGGCACGGAATGCCCCAGCCCATTCACCGCGTTCACGACCCACACCGGGCGCGGGGCCAAGCCGGCGACCAGGTCGGGGAAATCGAAATACTTAAGAGCCGACGGTACTACCTGCTCGAAAATCTGGCGCTGGATCCGGTGCTGCACCACCGAGTCGTAGGAGACGAGCATGCCCTCGAGCGCTACTCGGCGGATGCGGCCGTCGAGCACCGCGGCGTAAAGCATGGGGACCGCGCCGGCGTCCTTGCCGAAACCGAAGATGTTCGAACCGTCCACGTCGGGACGCGCCGCGAGGAGATCGACGCCACGGGTGACATCGTGAGCGCGCATGCCGGGCATGGTCTTGCCGATCAGGATGGCCGTCATGGCGCTGTCGTAGTCGCCAAAGTAGCGATCGAAATCACTGGCGTTGTTCTCGGTGCTCGCGCGGGTTTCGCCAGTGCCTCGGGCGTCGAGTGAAAGCACAATGAAACCCGATTTGACGATCGGCTCGACGTCTTCACTCACGCCTGCGGCTTTACCGCGGCCGTTCAGATATACCAATGCAGGCTTCCTCGAAGCGCCGCCGGTATCGGGCACGAACAGCAGCGCGGGAACCTGGATGCCGGGTTCGCTCTCATACACCAACTTCTCGATGTGGTAGCCGTCGCGCGCGAAGGTGCCGTAGGGATGAACGGGCACGGGACCTTGTACTGCCGTAAACCCGGTCAACTCGCGGACGCGGCTGCGAAGTTCCTCGGGCGAAAGCTGAGGGCGCCGGATCTCTCCGGCACGCTTGCGATTGAGCGAGAACACGGACTCGGCATCCGGCAAATCGACGACCTGGCCCGATGGCGTGCATTGCAGGTCCTGGAATGTAGCAAGCTCGATCTCGGGCTCCGGCCGCTGGTCATCTTCGCTCTTGAGCCACCGCGCGAACCACTCGTATCCGGCCATGCGGCGCGGGTGCGTGTAACCGTGGCCGTCATCGGCTTCGAACATGGAAAGTTTGTCGACGGCCCCGATTTTTGCGTAGACGCGCCGGGCCTCCTCGAATGCCTGGCGCGCGCCCCCGATGGGGAAGAAATCGCGGATAGCGGAAAGGATCCGGTACGGCTTGGGGGCGAACGCGTAGATGAAATCCGGGTAATCGAGGCCATCGCGCAGCCAGTACGGAAATACCTGCTCGGCATCCTGCGGCCCAAGCGTGGCCAACATCTGGCGCCAGGAACTGATGTAACAGCTCGGCGCCGCGACCTGTATGCGATCGTCCAGGGCCGATAAGTAAGCCGTATGCGTTCCGCCGCCGGAGTTACCGGTACATGCCACACGCTTGGCATCGACCTCGGGACGCGATAACAGATAGTCCAGCGCGCGCATGCCGTCCCAAATGGTGTAGCGCGCAACGTGATCGCCGATGAGCAGGCACTGTATGCCTTGCACGGTGTGTTCGGTGGTGGAGGCGCGCACTTTGGAATCTTCGAAATCGTGGTCGTAGATCTGGATGCGCTCGCCCTGACCGATCGGGTCCCATGCCAGCGCGACGTAGCCTTTCTTGGCCAACGACCCCAGCATCTGCTGCCAGGCGCTGTGACTCTTGGCGCCCAGCTCGTGTCCAAGTGGATAGAGCACGGCAGGATAGGGCGGCCGGCCCGTTTTGGGAACGTAGAGATTCGCCGTGACGTAAAAATGCGGCTGGCTTTCGAAGATAATCTTCTCGATTTTGTAATCGCCGCGATCGAGCACACCGGTGACGCGCGGGTTCAGAGGCGTGCGTTCAGGGAACCCGCCCAGATCGCGTGTCATGACCTCGCGCACGTACGCTTTGCGCCGGGCGAGATCGTCGAGGGTAGCGAACTGAGCCACCAGTTGATCGCGCTTTCCAATCAATTCCAACGCGTGCCGCTTCAGATAAGACGGCAGCATTTCGCGGATGTGATCGAACTCGTCCTGGCCAGCGAGAAAATTCAATTCGTCGCCCCGTTGCGCGGCAAGAGGCAGGACGGCCGCCAGAGAAAGGAATAAGCCAAGCACTCTCATGTGAGAACCAAGGTACGCTATTATTCCACGATTGAGGTGCCGATGAGATCAGCACGGGTTGGGATGGCTGTTGCCGCCGTGTTCGCAGCTCGATTGGCCGCGCAAACGCCAGCGGTGCACTTATGGGCGGTGAGCGATGGCGTGCGCGTGAACCCAGTGACCGGCCACGTGTTCGAGTCGCGCCCGGACATTCACAAGGACTACTCGGCGGGTGATTTCCACGCTACGAATTCCGTGTGGAATGCCGCCGCGAGAACCGTCACGCTCAAGACGGCGCGCAACGAGTTTGTCGCGTTTCAGGTGATTGTGGAAGCAGCAGCCCAGGGCGCTTCGGAAGTCAGCGTGAGGTTTCCAGGGCTGACGGGGCCGAAGGGCGCGCACATTAATGGCAAGTACGTGGCGGTCTTCAAAGAGTGGTACGTGCAGGTGCGCCGCGCGACCACCGGCTACGAACGCAGTTCTCTCGGCCCCGGCTGGTTTCCCGACGCCCTCATGCCCCTGCGTCACAGCGAACTTTACACGGGCGTTCCCTTTTCCATACCAGATCTCTACAACAACATTCCCGATCAGAAAAACCAGGCGCTGTGGGTGGATGTTTTCGTGCCCTACGATCGTCAGGCGGCGCCGCCCGGCCGTTACGCCGGCGATCTCGAGGTTTCCTGGAAAGGCGGGTACGATGCAATTCACGTTGTACTCGACGTTTGGGATTTCGCTCTGCCTCAGGAGAACCATCTGCCGGGCGATATATGGAACGGCTCGATGCGCGAGATGCCGGTCGAGGAAGAACTGGCGTACTACCAGTTGGCGCGCCAGCACCGTTTTCTTCCGCTCATCTACGCGTACCGGCCAAAGCTGAAGATCAGCGGCGCGAGCGTCAGCCTCGATAGGACGGATTACGATCGCCGGCTCGCTCCCTATCTCGATGGCACGGCGTTCACGGCGGCTCGTGGCTACTGGGGCCCGGGGTACGGCTTGCCGCTGGATCACATCATGCTGCCCTTCAACAACGAAAAACGCGGCGACAAACGCACCGCCTGGCCTGTGTCTGTGCCCGACGCGGGCCGCACTGCCGAGTATGAGGCGATATGGAAGGAGACGGGACGCCAGATCCGCGCGCACCTCGACCAGAACCCGCGATGGCGCGCCGTGACGAAGATTGCGTTTCTCGACGGGCTGGACGAATCCTACAACGAAGCCGCTTACGAAAAGATGTTGTACTACGGCAAACTGCTGCACGACGGCATGGGCCGAGGCTGGTTCAAGTATCGCGTGGACGGCGGCTACTCGCGGCCCGTGATGGAGCGGCTGTCGAAAGAAGTAGAGCTGTGGGTGTGCCACACCGAGGATTTCGATATCGACGACGTGGACTACTTCCGCAAGAAGGGTATCGATACCTGGTTCTACGGTCCGATGATTTATGAGCAACGGAAGAATAGCGGATGCGGGTCGAATACATTTCTCGATCTCGATTTGCTGGTGAACCGCGGAATCGGCTGGGTCGGGTGGAAATATCAATCGGGTTGGGTCGAATGGGAATTCGATTGGAATGCCTTCGCTTCGTGGTACGAGGCGGAGAATTTCAAAGAACCGGAGCGAATCTACAACGGGTCCGGACAGCTCATCTATCGCGGCGCGGTGATGGATTACCGGCAGCCCATTGCCAGTATCCGACTTAAAGCGCAGCGCCGGGGGCTGCAGGATTACGAATACTTCTGGTTGCTGGCGCAGAAAACCGGCGGTAAGCAGGCGGCTGACGAATTGGTTAACCGGATTATTTGCAAGCGTCCTTTCGGGAAATCGGCTATGTTAGATATCGAGATCTGGAAGAACGATCCCGACGAGTGGGATAAGGTCCGCATCGCCGCTGGCGAATGGCTGGTGAAGTAGGCCCGGCGCGCCATCAACGACACTTATCCTGCGCATCAGTAACTTCAATTGGACAATGGACCTTCCCCGGGTTACCTTCTTAGTAACGGGAAAGTTCGAGTAACCCGACTTATCAAGCAGGTCCTTGGCGACCTAACCCTTTCTCTCCGACGAGAGACTGCAACAGAGTAACTCGTTCCCGAGGGAGAACATATGTTAACGCAAGCTGTATCGACGACGAATTTTATTCTGCACAATCTGGACGAGTCTCTGGCCGCGCAACTGCGGAAGGCTGCATCAGATCCCGGGCTGGCGTTTTACCCTACGGCGTCCACCGCCGAGTGCCTTGCGGTGGCGGAACAATTGCATGCGGATGCCGTCTTCTGTAGTTCGGAGCCGCGCGGGTATCGCACGCTTCTAGACGCTATCAGGCGGAGAGGGCTCTCTGTCCCGGTCGTGGTGGTGAGCCGGATACCGGAAGTATCGGAGTGGCTGAACGCTATCGAAGCGGGCGCCACCGATTATTGCGCTGCGCCGTTTGAACACCGCGATATGTCCTGGCTGATTCAGTCGGCCTTGCTGGCCTCACAGCACGTCCACGTATAGCAGGCATCAAATCCCGGATTCGCGCGTCGCCACGCGGCGAAATCATTTCGCCGATTCTTAGCCCACAGTTAGCGCTCGGAAACTCTGCCGTTTCCCTTAATTGCCAAATCAATCACCGACTACAAGAAGAAGGAGAGTATCTTGCTCTATCTGAGATCGTTCGGACTGTCTACCGTATTCTTATCTGCTTTCATTCCTCTCGCGGCCCCACAAACATCAACACCGATAAAAGATCCGTGGGACGATATCCAGTACCGCCTGCCAGTGGCACCACGAGGTCCATTGGCCCATCCCAGTATCCGCGACTTTGTGATCCGACAAAATGTGGTGGCGTCACCCGGGCAGCCGGTGAGCCGCCCCCCGAGCGGTATCGTTTCAGTTAACCGTTTGAAGCATCGAGTCCCCGCAAAAGCGCGGCGTGAACTAGCCCGGTCCGAGCAGCAGTACCGCAAAGGCCATCTCCAGGCGTCGATCGAGCACTTAAAAAAGGCAATTGAGATCGACCCGGCTTATATGGAGGCGCACAATAACTTGGGCGCCAGGTATATCGCACTGGGTGACAACGAACGGGCTGTTCCTCACTTGCAGACTGCCCTGCAACTCGACCCAACGTCGGATTTCGCGCAGCTCAACCTCAGCCTGGCGCTCTACTTTCTGAAACGATGTGACCAGGCCGAGCAATCCGCGCGCGCCGCGGTACGGCTGACGCCGCAGCTTCCTAAAGCGCATTACTTGTTAGGCTTGATCCTGGAGGCCGAAGGGAAAGACACCCCTGACGCGGTCGAGCACCTGGAAAAATCCGCCGTGGAGTTCCCGACGGCCCACCTGCTGGCTGCGCGCACGCTCCTACGGCGCGGAGCGGTTGCCGATGCCACCGTGGAATTGCGCCGGTATTTGGCATGGCCGCAAGCCGAAAATCGCCCGCAAGTCGAGCAATGGCTCGCCGGCATCGAACCTTAGCAAGAGACGGCCGCCGCTATGTCGCGTTGCGGTTGCCAGGCTTGCCATCGTTATTGGCAACGTCCTCGGCCAGAATGATGGCTTCAGCAAGATCGCGCATGGGCCGTCGAAGGCGGCGGCTCTCGTTGCGCAGCCGAAGATACGCCGCCTCTTCGCTCAACTTGTACTTGGATTGAAGGATGCCTTTCGCGCGCTCCACCAGCTTGCGGGTTTCGAGCTGGCGCTTCATTTCCTGCGTCTCTTCCTGCAGCCGTACGTTTTCGTCGTTCAGACGGGATTTGGCGATGGCTCCGCCAATTTGCTCGCCCATGAACGACATTAGCGCCACTTCCTCGGCAGCGTGCTTGCGGGGCTGCTTGTGATGCACATTGATGACCCCGATAACATCACCTCCGCTGACCAGCGGCACCGAGAGAAAAGCTTCGTAAGTGTCCTCGATGAGCGCGGGAAATTTCTTGAACCGTTTGTCGGCTGCTGCTTTGGACGCGAGCGCCACTGCGGATTTGTGCTCCGCCACCCAACCGGTCACGCCCTCTCCGAGCTTGATCCGGATGTGGCCGATCTCGGCCGTGTGCGGAAGCTGGGATGCCCGCAGCACGACATCACCAGTTGGCTCCGCCAGATAGATCAGGCAGGCGTCGCAGCTTGTCACTTGTACCGTCAACCGGACCAGCTCGCGCAGCATCTCGTCCAACGTCAAGCCGGAACTGACAATCTTGCTGGTCTGGTGCAGCAAGTCGACTTGCGATGGCATTTGACCCATTCCTGAGCGTAATTTGGTGGGCGGGAAGGGGTCCAATCAAAAGTTTCTATGAGGGGTATCTCGATTTCTGTAGAAACCAAGGGCCACTGGTGGGCTACTTCCGGTCCGTTTCAAACTCCACATATCCCCGACGTTCCAGGAACTTGAAATAGCCGACGAAATCGAACTTGTCTTTGCCGAGATCGAGGCCTAGATCGAGGCCCAGCTCGAGGCGCGTCATGCGGATGACATCCGCAAGGTTTCTGTGGCCGTCACACCAGTAAAGGGCGGCAATCACTGTGCCATCCCATGCGCCGGAAGGGAAGCCTTCGCGCTCGTCCGGATGGATTTCATCCAGCGGAATGGTTCCAAACCGCTTACGTTTGACGATGATGTGCGCCGCCTCGGCCATTTGTGGGTTGGGTTCCGCGTGTGGCTCGACCGGCTGGGCGATTCCAAGCTGCGCGGCTCGTCGATTCACTGCCTCATGTAAGCGCCCTGCCTGATCATGGCCATAGCTTTCGAGCCGCTTCACGAGTGGCGCGATCTCCGCCCGGACGGCGTCTTGGCGCTCTTGCGGAATTAACCGATTCACGGAGAGTACGGATTGGCTTTCGCGATCGACGGAGTAGCTGATTTTGTCGAAGCCTTGCGCAAGTACGCGTCCCAGTTCCTTGGCGTCATGCGCGCCAAGAGAGCGGTCGATGAACGGGGCGGAGGCGCGCAGGATCTGCTCGTACCCGCGGTTGGCCGCCAGCTCCGCCAGCCACGCAGCTTCGCGCTCACCGGCGTTCGCCAAGTAGTAAAGGTATGTGGCATTCATGATCGCCAAATCGCGCAGCGATCGCACATCCACCCGATCCGCCGTGTCCTCGCTGTTGTGATGCGAGACGACCCCCGTGCCGCTGTAAGGCCACACCGTAGGAATCCCGACTGTGGGCTCGGCCAGATAAGTATCGGTGCCGCTCATGAACTCGTGCCAGTGCCATGGCCTCTCAACCTTAGGAAGATATAGTTCGGCGACGTGCAGCACAAATGCATCCGTGTATGACTTCGCGGCGTGCGGGTTCATGTAGAAGGTGTATTCGGTTCCGGCCAGATCGTACGGCGCGGCCGGAGTATCCACGCACATCGCGGCCACTGTGCGGCGCGCGCGATCGAGATGCGTCGACATGTAATGCATCGAGCCGTACATCTCGCCCATCAGCAGCACCCGAATGCCACGCTTCGGCCGCGCAAGTTTGCCTTCCGCAATCAGCCGGTTGATGGTGGCCAGCGATTCCAGCATCGCGGCTACGCCCGTGGCGTTATCCTGCGCGCCTTGCTCGGAGCTGTGGCCAAGCGTCAGCACTTCTTCGCCGGATCCCGAGCCTGGAATCACGCCGGTCACATAGGGATAAACGCCCGCGTAGTAGCGGGTGTCCACAAGCGCATGGGCAAGCACTGTACGGCCTTCCGCCAGAAGCTTGCGCACAAATCCGGCTTGACGCGGCGTGATCGAGAAACAAATGAGCGGCGTGCTCCCCTTCGTGAATGCCCAGCCGTTATCGCCCCAGGCGTTGATCCATTGGCGGCCGTCCTGCAACTCCGGGTTTTCGGTAAACGTGTTGATGGCGCCGAGTACGCCCTTCTTCACGAGATCCCACTTAATGTTCGCGGGGTTTTGCCGGGTGAGCACGAGCTTTCCGCGAACATCGGCCTTTTCATTCCACTCGACGATTTCCGCCGTAATTCCACCGGCGGGCGTCGGTCCGCTCCACATACCCAATGACGTGGGGACCTTCTCGTAATCCGCCAGCACGCGGAACTGCGCAGGCACATCCTCGCCAACGAGATCGAGCCGCGCCTGCCTCACGTCCCACGCCATGGGCTCGGTCCAGTAACCGACCTGCGTCACACCGTCGGCAGGCGCACTCAGCAGTTCGATATTCTGCAATCCGGCATCCGTCATGGCCCGCTTCAGGTATTCCGCTGTCTGCTGGAATTTAGAGAAGGTAAACCAGCGGTCCGTCGAATACACGTGGCGCATGTAGTCCATGGCCTGCTCCGGCTTCACTCCGGAACGGACCTGGTCCAGAACGTTTTCCACATTCACCTGCGCGCCCAAAGCGATGGGCAGCGCGAATAGGAGAACAGCGCGTGTCTTGGTCATTTCACATTCTCATGCGGATCGAGCTGCGTCTGGCTCACGGCTTCGACCAGCGCCACTGTGTCCCCCAGGCTGTTGTGCACCGGCGCCAACACCGAAACCCAGCCGGGTTTCTCCGTGACGGTGATGCGCCGCCCGGTCTCGAGCACCTGTTTCATTTGCGGAATCATATCCTGATAAAGCTTGCCCCACGGCCAGAATTGGCTCATCTCGTTTACGTTGCGAATCACCACGCGAACTTTCTCGGGATGGCCGGCGATGGGCATCCACAGGTTTACATCGCAGGGAAATGGCGCCAGGCGGGAGACACGGATCAACGTCTTCTTCACGGTGATGAATGCTTTATCGTTGACCTCGTAGTTGTCGCCGTCCACCCACGGGTCGCGGGGATCTTTTTTGAACATGTAGTCGAGGGCGCGCGGGGTAACAATGCGCTGGCAAACATCGCCGTCCACCATGACTGTCGCCACGCGCGCGACTTCATTCAGCTCCCGCGCCGTGTCGCGCTCCGCGGCGGCGACGGGAACCAGCAACACCGCGATTGACAAGAGTGCCTTCATGTCTATTGCACCTCTCTATTGCTCCTCAGGGCAAGCCGCATCACGTACTGCCGGACGCGCGCCCATGCGGCCGGATCGATGTGTTCCAGATGGCTCATGGCGGGTTTGGAGGCTTCGTCGAGCGCCGTGCCGCTCCACTCGAACGTCGCCTGATCGGCGAAAGCGGGGCGCGGATTCCACCAATCGGCCGGCGTCGTGTTGTTGTACAGCCGCGCGGCTTCGGTCTTCAATTCGTCGAGCGGCCTCCGCTTGGTAAAGCTCGCCAGAAGCGCCAGTTCCTGCACGGCGTTGCGCTGGATCTTCAGCCGCACGCTGGGAATCGGTCCCGCAATTCCAAAGCGGTCTCCGGAGTAGACCAGCGCCGTGCCGCCGCCGTCAAAATGAAACCAGGGGTCGCTGCCAGCGCCGACAGCCAGCCAGTGGACGAAACCCCCGACTCCCCACATCCATCCCTCGAGCGGAAACTGGGTGATGGTGGATGCCGGCTGAGTCACCACGGGCGGTCCCGAGTAGTACCAGATCACGTCCCCGCGCGCACGCTGCCTGGCGGGCGCATGCGGCAGCCAGCTCAGAATATCGCGGCTGGCGATCCACATGTTTACCACCCCGGCGAGATCCTTAAACTGCTGCTCCATGTCCCAGCTAACGTCCGCGCGGAAAACAAACTTCACCGGGGTACTTGGAGGCAGAGCCTTTTTTAGCAGCCGCCCGTATTCCAGGAAATAGCGATTGTCGGCGGGGAAGCGCACCTCATCACCATCCCACGGAAAGCCCATGTAGCGCTTCTTGTGATTGAAGAACAGCTCGAAGTGCGTGCTCGTCCAACCCTTCTCGCGGAAGTGGCGCTCCATCTCCGACACCACGTTGACAAATTCAGTTTCGTAGCCCGGCTCACCCCAGTTGAGGAACGATGCGGGCCATTCGGGATTGATCGGCAGGTAGACAAACGGAATGGGCTGCGGACCACGGCGCGTGCCGGCAAAGGCGGAGCCATCGAACAGGGGGCCATAGTGACGGTCGTACAGCATCCAGTTCGCGATGTGGCGGCTTCGTCCGGAACCTTCGAGCGCCGGCGCAAACTCCGGCCCAACCTTTCCCGCGTGCCCATATCCGAGCTGGTGGAAGAGGCCGCGGTGCTCGTAGAAAATGCGATGGTAGGCATGGATCAACCGGAAGAACTCGTCGCTTTGAAAAAACCTATCGCCCAGTTTTCGGCTGATCGCCGGATAATCGTCCGCCAGCCACGAAGTGCCGTACGAGTTGTGATCCATCAGCATCACATCGTCGTTCGGAATGACTGCCGGCAATACCTTCAGCTCGATCGGGAGAGCGCTGCTGCTCCCGGATGCCTCGAGGACCGCCCGCGCGGTGTAGGTTGCCGGTTCGGTATCGGGCGGAATCCACAGATCCACCCAGAACGCCTGTGCAGTCTGCCCCGCAATGCGGTTGTCCGGCTCGGGCATTCGCGAGCGGTACGGGCTGGCGACCGGGATGAGAGCGTCGGGATGATATTTCTTGTCCGATTCCGTGAAATGGAACCATTCGCGGAACAGATCGGCCTGCACCTTTCCGTGATCACGGTCAAAACCCAGCGACAGAGTGTAGGGCCCGGGTTGGGGCATTTTCGCGACCAGGTGAAACGAGACGTAGCCGCCGCGCGCGCCTTCAAGCCTCAGGGAGCCGGCGAACCCACCGGCGTCTCCTTTATTCGGCGCGACCTTGTCCGCAGCGACCACGTCCCCGAAGGGATCGGGTCTGAGATACTCGGGTGTGGCCAGAAGCTGAATAGCTGAGCTTTGCGCGGCCAGCGGAACGGCGGCTGCGAGCCCGAGTGCAAAGGCGAGCGCGCGGGCTTTGGTTGACAGGCTCATGCGAGAGGCGTAACTTACTTGTGATCGGCAAGCAAGTCAACTCCGAAGCATACACGCTTTTGAAAGGGAAAGCCAAATAGCACCATGCCCGACCAGACTGCCGGTCACGCGGTTACCGAGCTCAGCGGTCCTCCGCGGTTCAAGCGTGTGCTCTCGCGCGGCGATTTGATCCTCTACGGACTGGTCATCCTGACGCCCACGGCGCCCTATCCGGTTTACGGCATCGTGCAGCAAGTGTCGCAAGGCCACGCGGCGCTGAGCTATCTGGTGGCGATGGTCGCCATGCTGTTCACCGCGGCGAGCTATGGCAAGATGTCCGGCGCGTTCCCCTCGGCCGGCTCCACGTACACCTACGTGCAGCGCGCGCTGAACGAGCATGTCGGCTTTGTGGCGGGCTGGGCCATGATGCTCGACTACTTTCTGATCCCGCTGCTCAGTGTGATTTATGCCGCGCTCACGGCGGCGCGCATTCTGCCGCAGATTCCGTACTTCGCCTGGGCGGCCTTCTTCACGGTCGCCGTCACGCTGATCAATGTCCGCGGCATTCGCGTTACGGCGCGCGCCAGCACGGCCATGATGATTATCATGTCGGCCTGCGCGCTGTTGTTCGTCTGGCTGGCGGCGCGTTGGGTGGCCGCGTCTGCAGGATTCGGCGGGCTCATCTCCCTTGGCGGCTTTTACCATCCTGAAACCTTTTCGCTTCGGCCGCTGATGCTGGGCGCGGCCATCGCTACACTGTCGTATATCGGGTTTGACGCCATTTCCACGCTAGCCGAAGACACGTTGCGGCCGGAGCGCAATATCGCATTTGCCACGGTGATCGTTTGTGTGTTGCAAGCGGTGTTTTGCGTTGTCACCGTCTATCTCGCCGCGCTGGCCTGGCCCGATTACCGCAGCTTTCCCCAAACCGAAACCGCCATTCTGGATATCGGCCAGCGCATCGGGGGGCCGTGGATGGTCGGCTGTCTGACGTTTGTGCTGCTCGTGGCAGGCCTGGCGAGCGCGCTCACCGGGCAAGCCGGCGCTTCCAGGCTGCTCTACGGTATGGGGCGTGATGGCGTGCTCCCGGGCGGCATTTTCGCCTACATCGATCCGCGCTATTCCACGCCCACGCGAAGCATTTATCTGATGGGCGCCATTTCGCTGGTGGGCGCACTAGCGGTACGCTTCCAGCTCGCGGCCGAGCTGCTGAATTTCGGCGCGTTTGTCGGATTCATTCTCGTCAACCTGAGCGTCATCCGCCATTACTACATCCGGCTCAGGCAACGCAGCGGCGTGCAAGTGTTCACGAACCTGCTGTTCCCGCTGGCCGGAGCTCTGGTCTGTAGCTACGTGTGGATGAGCCTCACGGGCAAGGCCAAACTGGTGGGTTTCGGTTGGCTGTTCGCCGGCGTGCTGTATCTGGCGGTGCTCACGCGCGGATTCCGCGTGCCACCCAAAAAACTGGAGTTTTCTTAGGAGATGCCTATCACGGTCGAAGACCAGCTTTGCGCTTACGTAGATGATCATCGCGAGCGCTTGATCCAGATCATCCGGGACCTGGTGAGGATCCCGTCGGAAAATACGCCACCCATAGGGGCCGAGATGGCTTGCCAGCAGCATGTGGCCGATTTTCTACGCGGCTGTGGGTTGGAACCCCTGGTTTACGGGCTCCATGAAGTGCCAGGCCTGGCACAGCATCCGCTTTACTGGAACGGTCGCGATTACGCCAACCGGCCGAATGTGGGGGCGCGCCGCAAGGGCACGGGCGGTGGGCGCTCATTACTGCTCTCAGGCCATATCGATACTGTTCCACGTGGCACACAGCCGTGGACACGTGGCGCCTTCGCGGGGAAAAACGATGGCGATCGACTGTACGGCCGCGGTTCGAACG
>JBGPKX010000150.1:0-12963 GCA_041486185.1 Bryobacteraceae bacterium
CTTTGATATCGCCCCCGAACCACTCCATTGTCGTGAAAGCCAGATGCGATCCTTCAAGTTTCACTTCGGTGGCCGGGTGTGCGCTGGCCACCCGTCCCACGATCCGGACTTCCGGTGCGCCCCCCTTCTCCGAAAATTCCATCCAGGAAGGGTACGTATCTTTAGGCGTCGTCACCGTGAGATCCCACCGACCGGAAAATGGCTGGCTGCCCGCTTTCTTCGACAATGCTGGCGTGAGTGCGGCCGCAGTAACAATCAGTACAACGCAGAGTAATTTCATTTCCCCCATAGTCTATCCGACTTCGACGGCGCGTTCGACTGTGACGTTCGGCTTTGACATCGATACTGCTGAACCGAATCCGTTTTCCCCCGCATCGCTAATGTATACTGGTCGATTCACCGGAAGGAGACGCTCGCGGATGACTGTGCCCTTTTACGGCCACGTCAAGCAATACCACAACATCAGACGGGAAATCGACGCCAACATTCAGGAAGTGCTCGAGAGCGGCCAATACGTCATGGGCCCGATGCTCAAGCGTTTCGAGAAGGAGTTCGCCGCCTACCACGGGATGAAATATGCAGTGGGGGTGGGCAACGGGACCGATGCTTTGTGGCTCACGTTCATGGCGCTGGGCATTGGCCCGGGCGATGAATGCATCACCCATCCCAATACGTTCTTCGCCACCGCCGAAGCCATCTGGGTGGCCGGCGCGACGGCGGTGTTCGTGGATTCGGACCCGAAGACCAGCTGTATCGACCCCTCCAAGATTGAAGCCGCCATAACTCCGAAGAC
This sequence comes from Bryobacteraceae bacterium, assembly GCA_041486185.1. GTDB lineage: Bacteria > Acidobacteriota > Terriglobia > Bryobacterales > Bryobacteraceae > QHXW01. The sequence goes on from JBGPKX010000150.1 coordinate 794, forward strand.
CAAGGCGCTGGTGCCCGTCCATCTCTACGGCCAGTGCGCGGATATGAAAGCCATCCGCAAGATCGCCGACAAGCACAAGTTGTTCGTCATCGAAGACAACGCCCAGGCCATCGGCGCGCGCGGCGACGGCTTCAAGGTCGGCGAGTTGAGCGACGCCGTTTGCACCAGCTTCATCATTCAGAAAAATCTCGGCACCTTCGGCGACGGTGGGGCCGTGGTGACGAATAACGACCAGATCGACCGCGTCGTGCGCCGGCTCCGCAATCACGGCTCGGAAAAACGCTCCTGCCACAGTTTCGGTTTCAACAGCCGCCTGGACGATCTCCACGCCGGCGTTCTCAGCGCCAAGCTGAAGCACATCGATGAGTGGAGCGACCAGCGCCGCAAGTGGTCGGCGCGCTATTCCGCGTGCCTGAAAGACGCCCGCAATATTACGTTGCCCTACGAAACGCCCGGTTACCGCCACGTCTACCATCTCTACGTTATCGAAACCAAGAAACCAGAGCATCGCGACCCGCTGCTGAATTTCCTGAGCGAAAACAGCATCGACGCCAAGTGCCACTATCCCATCGCCATTCACCAGCAGGAAGGCTATCCGTGGGGCAAGGGCGCGCGCATCACCGGCGCGATTCCGAATGCCGAGCGCAACGCCGCTTGCTGTGTGTCGCTACCCATGTTCCCCGAACTCACCCCGGAGGAAGTGGACTACGTGATTGCGAAAACTCTGGAATGGGACAGGACGGCCGGGTGAAAGACAAATACCGGGTTGTCGTCGTAGGCATGGGCAAACGGGGCATGCACCACGCCACCGCTTTTCAGGCCAACGGCCGTTTCGAAATTGCGGGCATCTGCGATATCGATCAGACGCGCCTCGATGACGCGGGTGCCAAGCTCGGCGTCACCCTCAAAGGGACTGATGCCGCGCAGATTGCGCGCGCCGCGCGCCCCGACGTTTTCTGTTTCTGCACCCTGCCCAGCATCCGCGCCTCCATGGTTCGCATCGGCATCGAAAGCGGCGCGAAACTCATCGCCATGGAGAAGCCCATCGCGCTCACCAGCGTGGAAGGCTTCGAGGTCCGCGATCTGATCGCGAAGAGCGGCGTCAAGGCTGTGGTCAGCCACCAGCACCGCTATGGCGCCCACTACCAGAAAGTAGGGGAGCTCGTCGCATCGGGCGCTCTGGGCCGCATCCACACCGTCTACGGCACCGCCACCGGCTGGATGATGCACATGATCTCCCATCTGGTGGACTACGCGCGCTGGTACAACGCCGATGCCGAAGCCGAATGGGTCATCGCCCAAGCCGCCGGACGCGGCAAGCTGACCGACATCCATCCATCGCCCGATTACATTGCCGGATTCATCCATTTTGCCAACGGCGTGCATGGCGTGATCGAATGCGGCGCGGGCGCGCCCGATGTGCCGGAGGTCGATTACTGGTGGCGCAAATGCCGCGTCGGCGCGCAAGGCACCGACGGATTCGCTGAAGTGCTCACCGGCGGCGGTTGGCGCTCAGTGACCAAGAGCGGAGCGGATTCCGGAGGCGGATCGATGAACTACGATCTCGACATGCCGCCCTATATCCAGCAGATGGCCGACTGGCTGGATGACGACGCCAAGTTGCATGCCTGCAACTTCGCCAGCGCGTACAAAGGGTTCGAGATCATGATGGCGTTTTGCCGCTCGGCCGCTCAGGGCGGGCAAGTGGCCCTGCCGCTCTCCGCGCCAGCGGACGAAATGGAATTGTTGCGGCGCGCCGTGCCGGAGCGGAAAGTGCTGCTGGCGATTCCCGCGAGCGCCAAAGAATACCCTTCGTAGCGCAGGCTACCCGGTTTTTGGGGAGACCTGCGGCCTGTTCCTTCAGTTCGGATTAGAAAAGGGGCGTAGTCGCCTCGCCCGCCATGGCTCAGTTCGAACCACCGTGCGCCTCGCTGCCCACCACTTTCGCCACCCTCGCCGCAAGCTGCGCATAAGTCATCGCGCCCGGATGATAAAACCGTACGATCCCCTGACGATCCAGAAGAACAATCGTGGGTGTTGTGCTGGCCCCGTATCTCACGAAATTGGCTTCGCTCAACGGAACGCTCATGTCCCCAAGGGACGCGTAATACTGCGCGCGAACCTCATCGATGTAACGCGTCTCCACTTCGCGTGCGGCGTCTTCGCCTCCGGCGATGTAGCCGTAATGCTGGCTCGGGCTGATGAGACGCAGGCCCTTGGATTGATATTCGGCAAGCAGTTTGGCAAGCTCCGGCACGTCTCGCTTACAATCGCCGCACCAATGCGCCCAGAAGAATAACAGCACGGGATGCCCCTTCAACTGGTCGAGCGGCACCGGCCGTGCGCCAAGCCACTGCGTCATTTCGAGCGGCGGCGCAGGCTTGACTTCGAGCGTGAGCAGATTGATGTTTTTCTGAATGCGCGTGCCGATGGACGTAGTGCGGTATGCGGCCAGCTCGTGCCGCAGAAAATCCAGCGCTTCGCCTCGTTCGCCGCGCGCCGCCAGCACCTGTGCGTGGACCTCCATGGAAGCGCCCAGTGCGATGGGCAGGTGACGCTCGTCATCTAACTTGCGCTTGCCCAATTCCGCGAGCGCCAGCGTGCGTGTTTCGGCCGCGTATCGCTCGGCTTGATCGTACTGCTTGGCATCGAGCGCCCCGCGCCCCAGCCAGGAAAGCGCTTCGAGCATCTCCGGCGTGACGCCGTTTTTCGCGCGGTAGGTCTGGATGTACTTGTCGCCCCGCGCGAAATCGTGCATCGCGATGGCTTCGCGCACGTCGCCGATGACCTGGCCCGAAACCGTAAAGCCGGAGAGCGCGAGCACCACGGTCAACCAGCGAAGCATCGATTTCAGGTTAGCATCGCCTGCTCGTGGGCGGCGGATCTTGATCCGCACGTTGCGCTACGCTCGGTCTTGACTGGCCCAACCGCAACGCGGGAAGCTCTCTCTGTTAGCGGGGAGTGGCTGGCTATCTTCTCAGGGAAGGGCTTCTACAAAGACTCAGTTCTTTTCGAAAATCGCCATGTACTGGCTGCCTTTGACGTGTTCGTGCTGGGAGAGCAGCCGGAAATGATTCGCCTCGATCTCTTTGATCACGTCTGGGGCGTCCAAGCGAATGTGCTGCATGGCGCGGCGGCCGGGCATGGCATCCGGGCGCTTGTAGTACTCGACGATCACGAGGCGGCCTCCGTCGCGCAACTCGCGGTGCAAGGCGGCCAGCATCTTTTCCGGGTAGTTCCAGTGATGGTAGGAATCGAGCGCCAGCGCCACGTCGACGCCGTTAACCGGAAGGCCGGGGTCGGTCTCGGCGCCCTGAGTGAACTCCACGTTGGACAGGTTGTGCTGCTTCACGGTATTGCGCGCCTTCTCCAGAAAATCCGGAAAAATATCTTCGCTGAACACTCGGCCCTGAGTGCCGACCGCCGCGCTGAGGAACGGCAGCATGTAACCGGTGCCGGTACCGATATCGGCCACCACCATCCCCGGTTTTAGCGACATGGCTGCGACCAGTTCGCGTGGCTTCTGCTTTTCGTCGCGATCCGGCGCGGAGAGCGTCTTCGCAACGGTGTCGCGACCCTCCGGCGTCTTGTAGCCTTCATTCGCCTGCGTGGCGACCTGACCCGTCGCGACCGCAGCAGACAGCAGCAGCAGCAGCGCGCAAACTAACACCTGGCACCAAACACCTGGCACCAAACACCTGGCACCTGCTTTTTCATAACGGCGGCTCCATGGGTAGCGCAAGCGGAGGCTCGCGCAGAAAATCGAGATGCGACATCTTCTGCACGGCTTCACGCACGGCGTGCTCGGATGTCGGTTCCACTGTGATCACGAATGGCAAATCGCGCTTGGTTTCGTTTGGCAGTTGCAGGACGGCTTCCAGGCTGATGCGCTGTTCGGCCAGGATTCCGGCGAGCGCGGCGATGATGCCAGGCCGGTCGTCCACGCGGAAGCGGAGATAGTAGGCGCACTTTTCGCTGGTGACTGAGAGCGGCTTGTATTCGCCCAGGCGCTCGTGCGCAAAGGGCGATACGCGCTCCGGGCGGCCGTAACGGATTTCGCGCGCCACGCGCATCAGATCGCTCACCACGGCAACCCCTGTGGGCAAGGGACCGGCGCCGCGTCCGTAGTAAAACGTGTCCGCGCCGAAACGGCCTTTCACCCAAACGGCGTTATATGCGCCCTGCACGCCGGCAATGATGGTCTGGGAGCCGATGAGCGCCGGGCGCACGGAAAGGATGAGGCCGTCGGGGGTCTGGCGCGCTCCGCAGATCAGCCGGATGGTGTGACCCAGTTGGTGGGCGTATTGAAAATCGAGGGGTGAAATACGGCGGATGCCTTCGACGAAGATATCGGCCGGCGTGATTTTTTCGCCGAACGCAAGTGCTGCCAGGATGGCTAGCTTGGAGCGGGCGTCCAGGCCGTCGATGTCGGCGCTCGGGTCAGCTTCGGCATAACCCAGGTGCTGCGCTTCGGCAAGCACTTCGTCGAGCGGCGCGCCGCGCTTCTCCATCTCAGTCAGGATGTAGTTGCTGGTGCCGTTCAGGATGCCGTAGAGCGCCACCACCCGATCGCCGGATATGCCCTCGCGCAGCACGGCGTGGATGGGGATGCCGCCGGCAACGCTGGCCTCCATGGCGAGATTGATGCCCGCGAGGATGGCGCGGTCCCAGATCTCCGAGCCGCACGTGGCCATCAGCTCTTTGTTGGCCGTGACGACGGACTTCTTATTGGCGATGGCGCCATCGATGATCTCGGCTGCGACGGTGGTCCCGCCTACCAATTCGGCCACGATGTCCACTTCCGGATGGGCAACTATTTCGCGCCAGTCGGTGGTGCGATACACCGCGCCGAACGCTTCTGGGAGTTTTTTGGTTTCAGGCGAACGGCTGCATACCGCCGTCACGCGCAGATCGAAGCCGAGTTTGAGCGCGATTTGGCCGGCGTTCTCCGCCAGCACTGTCAGCGTGCCCGAACCCACGTTGCCGAGGCCGATTACCCCCACGTTCACGTGCTGCATCTTGGATATCATAGCAACAGGTTCCGCCGGCGAGTCCCATAACAAGCCGCGGGGCCGCGCGTCCTATGGATAGGTCTATGCAATGAAAAACATCCTCCTTCCGGCTGCAATGGCGGCCGCGATGACACTTCTGGCGGCTTGGGCGCCATCCCAGGCGCCGGTGCCGAACGGGCGTATGACCGACCCGTCCAAGCCCTCTGACGTCCGGCTGCCCAACGGCAAAATGCAGCAGGACGAGATCCTGAAGGCGGATCACGAGAAGTCCGTGAAAGATGCCGCCCAGCTTATCGCACTGGCGGAGGACCTCAAGAAGGAGCTCGAAAAGGACGACAGCCATGTTCTGTCGATTTCCAGCCTCAAAAAGACTGAAGAGATCGAGAAGATCGCCAAGAGGATACGCTCCCGGCTGAAGCGGTTCTGAGACCTTCCGGCCCTAGTGAAATACAACAATTTCGTTCTTAAGCCTATAGTTTTGCACGAGTTCCCAATTCCGCCATGGCTGGTTGATCTCTAAGTTGTTGAAACATCTGTGAATTTCGGCGACTAAACTGGTGGCAACAAACTTGCGTTGGGGGTTCCGATTGGTTTCCGCTCGCGCGAAAGTTTGGGTTGACAGAGCGGAACTGCTGTTGAATCCAGGAGGATTAGGGTGAGACTGTTGAGAGCTTCGGTTCTGGCTTTACTGGTTTTGGGCGCGGCGAGTTGGCTTCTGGCGGACACGTTCCCCGATCCGATCATCAAATTAACCGTTCCCGCGAGGGGCACGTTCACTCTTTGCGACGTCTCCGGAGCGGTTGAAAGCTGCACGATTACTCTGGTAAACGGCGAGCCCGACACAACCATCGGGGCCGATGGTTTTGGGAGCTTTGCCGTTCTCAATCCCGATCCTACTCTTACGATCGACGACATCAATTTCAGGTTTCAAACCGACAATCTCTTCCAGCCTTTCTCCGCGTTTACCAATAATTTCACGGATGTGACGCTCACGCGAAACTTTAACGAGGGTTGCATAACCTCGGATGACGTATGCGTGCTTCCCAACCCCGAGGGAACGCTAGACGTGAATTACTTCGGCATTGCGAAACCTGCGGACCCTGGTTCTGCTTCACTCGATGCAATTTCGTGCGATTTCGAGGGTTGCCCAACGGCCGTCGGATTCGTACCCTTCAGCAACGTTGTTGTGACGGTTCATTACGTTCCGACCACCCTCGACCCCGACTGTTGCGTTGGAATCCAACCCCGCGTGGAAGCAGGAGTTTCGTTGTCTGCCGACGTGCCAGAGCCAGGATCCTTCGTCCTGCTATTCGGTGCAGCCGGGCTGCTCGCAATCAAACGTAAGCTCTGGCGCAGATAGGTTTCTCACTTTCCCTGTTCCGGCCAGGCACGGGCGAACAGGGGTAGGCCGCGCGAACGCGGCCGAACCAACTCATTTTGCCTTGCTGCTGAAATCGTTGATTAGCTTTTGAAACTCGGGAGAGGACCGCAGACTGGCGAGTTCCGGTTCGCTCTTCGCCATCCCAACCGGGAAACCGCTTTTAAGAGCTTCTTGCAAAAGTTTTAAGGCACCTGCCGGTTTATTGGACAAGGCTTGTATCATCGCGTCGTTATAGATCAGGACGTTGTTGTTGGCGTCGATCTCGCGTGCCTTGGCTATGAAATTCTGAGCCCGGCTCAAGTCCCCTTTTTTGGCATAGTATAGCGCCAGCTCTCCCAGCGTGATCGCGTCGCTGGGGTTGACCTTGTAAGCTTTCAAGGCCAGCTTGATTGCCGTGTCATAGTTCGACATCGCCTTGTCGCGCTGGCCGAGCTGAAGGTAGGCATCGGCGAGGCCCGCGATGTTCTCGTGGCTGCTCGGATCCAACTGTACGGCTTTTTCCAGAGCCTTGGCGGCATCGCTGTACATCCCGAGGTAGTAGAAAGCCGTGCCAAGGTTGGCGTGCGCGTCCCCACCGTTTGGATCGAGTGACAGAGACTTTCGGTAGGCCGCCACGGCTTCAGTCCACTTGCCTTGCTGAAAGTAAGCGCCACCGAGATTGTTATAGGCGGGAGCCCAATCCGGCGCCAGCTCCGTAACCCGGCGGAATGCGTATAGAGCCTTTGCAACCTCGCCCAGTTGAAAGCAAGCCACTCCCAGGTAGTTGTAGTTGAACCAGTAATACGGATTAATCTCGGCCGCCTTCTCATAGGCGGCGATGGCTTCCTTGCTACCCGCTGCCAGGTAGACGGTTCCCAGGCGCCGGTAGCTCTCGTCTGAGCTCGGCGCCAAACTCAATGCCAGTTTCATTTCAGCGATAGACGCTTCCCTCTGGCCCGTTTCAAGGTACACGCTGCCCAGCGCCCAGTGGACCTCAGGTAAATCTGGATTAAGCTGCTGGGCCTGCTGAGCGGCGCTCAGAGCCTTCCTGGCCCAGGAGTCCTCACTGGTCAGCTTATAGAAGGCCAGGCTGGTGTCGGCTCTGCCTGCGTAAGCCAGCGCGAAACGTGGATCCTTCCGTATCGCCTCATCATAGTAGTTCAGCGCCGCGGTGTAGCCCTTGGCGTTGGGCTGCCGGCGCACCACGTCTTCGCCCTTCAAGTAAAGCTCATAAGCGCCGTAGTTTCCCGTCAAACGCAGCGCACCGCGCGTCAGATCTTCATCACTGGGCTTGAGATCGAGGGCGGACACCAAGTCGGAGTACATGGCGTTCTGCGCCGTCAAAACATCCTGCCGGAGGGGCGAGTATTCTTTCTCCCACAAGCGCTTCCCCTTTTTCACGTCGTCCACCTGGATCACGATACGAACCTTGTCCCCGGCGCTCTGTACGGTACCGTGTACGACCAGGTTTACGCCCAGGTCCTGAGCGACTTTCTCAACCGAGCCTTTCTTCAGAGCAAGCTCGACGGTACTCGGCGCCGCGACATGAACATTTTTCAACTGAAGCAGCTGCGCGGAAAGCGAATCGACCACGCCGCCGGCGACATATTTCAGTCCTTCTTCATTGCCCTGCACCGCAAGCGGAAGGACGGCCAGAAATTTGTCGTTGGCGGAGCCGGCGCCACTCGAAGTAACCTTGACCGGGGATCGGCGGAGCAAGGCATCGCGCACCGGAGGTATGAGGAGACTCGCGCCCCCAAGTACCAGTGCCGCCATCGCGGCCAGTAACCACTTGGGATAGCCCGTCTCCGCGATGCGCAGCCGGACGACGCGCGTCGGGGGAGTGGCGGCTTCCAGGTCGTGAAGGATCTCGCGCGCCGACTGATAGCGCTGCGCGGGGTCTTTCTCGAGGCAACGGAGAATGATTTGCGCCAGGTAATCGGGTAATTCCGGATTGGCTTCCTTCGGGTTTTTCGGCTTCTGCGCCACGTGCTGGTACATCACCTGCAGCATGGATTCGCCGCCGAACGGCGCGACGCCCGTCACCATCTCGTAGAGAATCACGCCGAACGAATAAATATCCGAGCGATGGTCCGCCTGTTTCGATTCGGCCTGTTCGGGCGACATGTATCGCGGCGTGCCCAACACTTCTCCGGCGCGCGTCATGGCTGTCGCGGATGCCGATTCCAGCGATTTCGCCAGGCCGAAATCGGAAACGTAGATATGGTCCGCTTGATCCACCAGCACGTTGCGCGGTTTTAGATCGCGATGAGCCACGCCCTCGGCATGCGCGGCTTCGAGCGCTTCAGCGAGTTGCTTGGCGATGTTCACGGCCCTGGCGACCGGCAGGCGTCCGCTCTCCGTCATGACATCGTGCAGGTCCCGGCCTTGCACGTACGCCATGGAGATGAACTTCACGCCGCCCACGTCTCCAAGATCGTGAATGCGCAGAATGTTCTTGTGCGATATGCGGCTGGCCAGCAGCAACTCCTGCTTCAAGCGCTGCATCGACTCCGGATTGTTGACCAGCTCCTGCCGCACCAGCTTGAGCGCCACCGTGCGGTCCAGATCGCTGTCGTGGGCTTTGTAGACCTTGCCCATGCCGCCTTCCCCGATCACCGATTCAATCCTGTACCGCGGTCCGAACTGCGTGCCCGGCCCTATGGCGGCGAGCGAAACCGGCGAAGCCTGGGCAACGGCAGTACTGGTCGCGCTCGTGCTCGTGGTGCCTGCGAGCTGCGCGTCGCCGGCGAGATCGGCCAGAATCTCACCCGTGGTCTGATAGCGCTTGTCGCGGTCCGCCTCCAGACACTTCATCACCACGTCGCTCAGGCGCTGCGGGATGGCTGGATCTACGACATTCGGTGGCACGGCTTTTTCCTGCACGCGCTTGAGCAGCGTAGCCATCATGGTGTCCGCCTGGAACGGCAACCGGCCCGTGAGCATTTCGTAGAAAATGATGCCCAGGCTAAACAGGTCGCAGCGCGCATCCACTTTCTCGGCGCGAGCCTGTTCGGGAGACATGTAATCCGGCGTTCCCATGAGGGCGCCCGTCCGCGTCATGCCTGCCATTTCCATGGAGCGCGCCAAGCCGAAATCCATCACCCAGACGCGGCCACTGGCATCCAGCATGATGTTCTGCGGCTTGAGATCGCGGTGCACCACGCCTTCGACGTGCGCCGCTTCGAGGCCACGGCAGATCTGCTGGACGATGGGCACCGCTTCCTCTGGCGGCAGCTTCCCGCGCTCCACCAGGATGTTCTTCAGGTCGCGGCCCTCGATGTAGTCCATGGTGATGAACTTCGATCCGCCCGCCACTCCCAGATCGAAAATTCGAATCACATTCTTGTGCGTGACCTGCCGCGCCAGGATCAGTTCCTGCTTGAAGCGCCGAAGAATATCGGGATGCCCGGCCAGCTCCGGGCGGATGACTTTGAGCGCCACCAGGCGGTCGAGCTCCCGGTCATGAGCCTTGTAGACCGCGCCCATGCCGCCCTCCCCCAGACGTTTGAGAATTTCGTAGCGTTCGCCCAACACTGTGCCGGGCTCGAGAGGCGCGTTGGGGTCGCGTGGACCCAGTTTTTGGATCGGTACCGACCACCCGGTGGTCCCGCCAATGGTGGCTTCAGGATCGGACCGAGTGCCAACGAGATCGGCTATCGTCGCCGCTTCTCCCGGCTGATTACCGGCGATGGTCACGCCACTAATATCGATAGGCGTACTGCATTTGAAGCATGCAACGGACCCGGGCGGATTGCTGGTGTGGCAGATTGGGCATTCCACCATTAGGTCGTCAACCTCGATTACTGCGCTTTACACACGTTAACTTAGAACGGGTTGGATGAGCAAATCCGGCATGAGCGGGCACGCTCACTATTGATAGTGACACGCAGCGAACGATCGTTACAAGAGAAGTCGGAGACAGTGGCGAAAAGGCCTCACGCTACGGTTGGGCTCGGCGCCAGCTTGCCCTCTTTGTGCCGCCGGAAGTGTTCCTGCGCCGCGGCCATGTAGGTGTAAACCACAGGCGTCAAGTAAAGGGTGACGAGTTGCGAAAATAACAGGCCGCCCACCACCACGAGGCCCAGCGGCTGCCGCGCTTCACCGCCGGCGCCGTAACCGAGCGCGATGGGCACCGCCCCCAGTAGCGCGGCCATGGTGGTCATCATGATGGGGCGGAAGCGGATCAGGCAGCCTTCATAAATCGCTTGCATGGGAGTGAAACCCTGGTGCCGCTCGGCATCCAGCGCGAAGTCGATTTGCATGATGGCATTTTTCTTGACGATGCCGATGAGCATGATCAGGCCCACGAACGCGTAGATATTCAGATCCATGCCGAACAGGTACAACGTGATCAGCGCGCCGAAACCCGCCGAAGGCAGTCCCGACAGAATGGTCAGGGGGTGAATGTAACTTTCGTACAGAATGCCGAGCACGATGTACACCACCATGATGGCCACACCCATCAGGATCCAGAGATTGGTCAGCGATCCTTGAAACGCTTTTGCGGCGCCTTGGAATGTGGTGCTGATGGTGACGGGAAGCGTACGTTGCGCCAGTTCCTGCACGCCGTTCAGCGCTGCACCTAGCGACGCGCCCGGTTTCAGATTGAACGAAATGGTCGCGGCCGGAAGCTGGCCGTAATGATTAATGGTCTGCGGGCCCGATTCCTGGGTCACGTGCGCCAGCGTGTCCATGGGAATCAGCCGGTTGTTGCTGGCTTTGAAGTACAGCAGCGAAAGCGCGCGCGGATCGGCCTGATACTGCGGCATGAGTTCCAGCAACACTTTGTATTCGTTAATGGCGGCGTAGATGGTCGAGACCCAGCGCGGACCGTAAGCGTCGTAAAGCGCGTTTTCAATCTGCTGCGCGCTCACCTGTAGCGCAGCAGCCTTATCGCGGTCGATTTCGACATTCACTTGCGGCGTGGAGATCTGCACGTCGCTGGTGACGTCTTCAAGTCCCGGAAGCTTTTCGATCTCGCGCCGTAAGCTGGCAGCCGCCTGGTAGAGTTCGGCCTTGTCCGGCGATTGCATCGAGAACTGGTAGAGGCTGGTGGTGACCTGGCCGCCGATGCGAATGGTCGGCGGATTTAGCAGGTACACCTTCATGCCCTCCAAGCCCGAAAGCTTGGGCCGCAACTCGTCGATCACGCCGTTCACCAGCAGGTTGCGCTCGGAGCGAGGCTTGAGATGTACCACCAATTGCCCGAAGTTCGGACCGCCCAGCGTCGCTGCTTCGGCGCCGCCCACGGTCGAAACCAGCGCATCCACGTTCGAATCTTGGCGAATCACGTCGGCGATCTTCTTCTGGTACTCCACCATTTGATAGAACGACGTCCCCTGTCCGGTTTCGGTAATAACCAGGAGCTGATCCGTGTCTTGATCCGGAATGAAGCCCTTCGGAATATCCACGAACATGAAGATGGTCGCCCCGAGCACGGCGGTGGAGAATGCCATGGTGGCGCCGCGGTGACGCAACACCCATTGCAGGCTGCGGTCGTAGACGCGCAGCATCCAGTCGAAGAACCGCTCGGTCACGCGGTAGAACCAGGATCGGCGATGCTCGTGTGGCGGGCGCAGGAAGCGGCTCGAGAGCATGGGCGTCAGCGTCACCGATACCACCCCCGAAATCAGGATGGCCACGCAGATGGTCACCGCGAATTCTTTGAACAAACGTCCCAGCACCCCGCCCATGAACAAGACCGGAATGAAAACCGCGGCCAGCGACAGCGTCATCGACACGATGGTGAAACCGATCTCGCGCGATCCTTTTAGCGCGGCCATGAGGGGCGGCTC
>JBGPKX010000151.1:0-12955 GCA_041486185.1 Bryobacteraceae bacterium
GCTACGGCTACTACGGCGGGTATTATCCGTACTACTACGGCACGGGGCTCTCACTTTTCTGGGGACCGAGCTTCTACGGTCGCGGATTCTACGGCCGCGGATACTACGGCAGGGGATTCTATGGCGGGGGATACTCCGGCCGCAGCTACTCTCGCGGAGGGCGGCGCTAGCAATGCCGTTGACGTCGGCGCTATCGCCCGCCTAGCTCGCGGTAGCAGCCGACGCTAGTGCAACCGGTAGCCCGGCTCGCCCGGCAGGCGGCCGTCAACCCTGAGGACTCTCAGACCCCGCGGGATCCGCGTGGCGTCTACCGCTGCAATCGAACCGGGGATCGCCGCCAGCGCCTGCACGATCTCCTCGTCGGAGAAAAACATCTGCGGAGCGCTCGGAGCTTCGGCGCGAAACACCTTGCCGATCCAGTGCTGGCGTAGCTGCGCTTCGCTCATTTCATAAACGGTCTTGAGCAGAACGTCGCGCTCCCGGGCTGCCGGTGCATGCAGAAGCAGTGAGATCCGCAGGCTCGACGACCAGAACTGCCGCTCGCCAAGAAAAACGCGCCTCAATTCCGTGAAACTGATCTCGCCCACGGGAACGGTCGAATTGACGACGACCGCCACATCACCGCTGGAGGAATCGGCCGCCGGGGGCGCAAGCAACGTCAGTCCCAGCAGGAGCAAGACTGAGAAGCAACACCCCGAGAAAATTGTTGACCGGCGCACGATTCAACCCTAAAACGTAAAACTCGTCTGCGCGAATGCCCCGTTCACCCATGGCTCACCGGGCCGTCGCAGATTGCGCCACTCAAACTTCAGAGCGGCGAAGCTTGATATATCGTACCGCACTCCGACGGTAGAGCCCGCCAGGCTCGGCACGGCTTTGAAGAGTTTATCCGATCCGGGAATGTGTATGTACTCGAAGCGGTAGTAGGGCTTCCACAGCCTCTCCAGCCACGGCAGCCGGTAGCCGGTCTGCACATACCATGCCTGGCTGTTGGACGTGAGCGATCCGCCGGCCTGCTGGTGCGTGACATTGGCAAACTCGGCAATCAGCTCCGGATTCTCTTTGTTCCAGACTACATGGGCCGACTGAATCCATTCGTGGAACGCCATGCCGGCGAACGCCGCGCTGGTGGGCGTGATCATGTCGCGATACACCGAGGCGCCGAACTGAAGCCCATACAGGCTGCTCGGCCTGCTGAACACGCTCGCCAGCCACGCGCGATTGTTATTGATGTCGCCCCAATCTCCCGACTTGCTGATGACCGAACTGCGGCCATTCCCCAGTCCGAAATTGTAATTCACGTTCATGCCGCCGGCGGGCACGGCGCCTTCCACCAGGGCGCCTACGAAATGGATGGGCAGGAAGCTGCCGCCGAACTGCACAATCTCGGGACGGCTGATCGAGGTCTGCAGCCACTGCCCGTGATGAAACGTCTCGTTCCAATAGTTGATCGGCGTGTGATAGCGGCCGAACGATACCTTGAAATAGTCGTTCTGCTGGAACTGGATGATGCTGCGCTCCACCTCGACATTGAAACCGGTGGCAGGCGGCGTCCCAGTGCCGGCATCCGACCGGGCCGTGAGACTCAGCTCTCCAAAGAAGCTCACCTTCGATGAAAGCGCCGAGTTGAGGTGGAGCACGAACTGGCCTTCGTTGAAACCGCTGTGGCTCCCGGGCTTGTCCGTCGCGCCAAAATCGATGTCGCTGAAACCCGCGATGTGAGTGGAAGGCGCCAACATCTCCGTTACCCCATGTCCCATGTGAGTTTGTGGCGCCGCAACCACCTGACTCGGTTCTGGCGTCGCCGGCGGCGCTGCCTCGGTCGGGGGCTGCGCGGCCGCCGGAGGCGCAACCGCGGACTGGCCTGGCCGTCCTTCCAGCTCAGCGACGCGCTTTTCCAACTGCTCCACGCGATTCAACAAAGCGCGTATCATCTCGGCCGAATCGGAAGAGTTCGCCGACTGGGCGCAAATAACCGCCGGCCAAAGCAACCACAGACACACCAACCATCGCGAATGTTTCATCAGCCACTCCATCCTCGGTGAAGCCCTCGTCACGGCGTCCGCAATCTCGGGCGGAATCTGGCGGCCATCGATCGCCACTCACGATAACGCCAACTCACGTGACGGTTGAGGTAAACTATCGTATCCGAGCCAGATTAGCAAAACGATGATTCTCACGCCCGGAACCCGCCTCGGCTCGTATGAAATACTCTCCCCCCTCGGCGCCGGCGGTATGGGCGAAGTCTACCGTGCGCGCGATCTCCGTCTCGAGCGCGACGTCGCCATCAAAGTCCTGCCGGAACAGTTCGCCCAAGATGCCGACGCCTTGATCCGTTTCGAGCGAGAGGCCAAGGCCGTTGCGGCGCTTTCGCATTCCAACATCCTGTCGATTCACGATGTCGGCGACGCCAACGGCGTCCGCTTCGCCGTCATGGAACTGCTGGAGGGGCAGACTCTTCGGCGGCGTTTGAGTCAATCGGCCATTCCCTGGCGAAAGGCCAGCGAGATTGGCGTGTCCATTGCCGACGCGATTACCGCCGCGCATGCCAAGGGCATCGTCCATCGCGATCTGAAGCCCGAAAATATATTCCTGACATCGGACGGGCGCGTGAAAGTACTGGATTTCGGTCTGGCTCGCGTGACGCGGCCGGGTTCCGCCGTAAATGCCACCGATCTGGTCGATGCGGAAACGCAACTGGCCAACACCACGCCCGGCATCGTGGTGGGCACCATGGGTTACATGTCTCCCGAGCAGCTCCGAGGCGAGCCGGTGGACGGCAGAAGCGATATCTTTTCGCTGGGCTGCGTGCTGTACGAAATGGTCTCCGGTCAAAAGGTGTTTGCGCGCAAAACCGCCGCCGAGTCGATTTCGGCCGTCCTGAACGAAGAGCCGGCGGAGCTGGCCGGCAGCGGCAAGCAGGTCCCGCCGGATTTCGACCGAATTGTGGCGCACTGCGTCGAGAAGAAACCTGAGCAGCGGTTTCAAGCGGCGCGTGACGTCGCCTTCGCGTTGCGAACCATAGCCAGCACGTCGGGCGTATTCCAGCCGGTCGCGCAGCGTCCCAAGCCCCGCTTCCACCGCGCGACCTGGATTGCCCTTGCCGGGGTGGCGCTGTTAGCCGTCGCGGCCCTGCTCTGGTTTTGGACCCAGCGCTCGACGGCCATTCGCTCCATCGCAGTCTTGCCGTTCGTCAACGTGGGCGGCGATCCCAATACGGACTACCTCAGCGACGGGATCACCGAAAGCATCATCAACAGCCTGGCGCAATTGCCCAATCTCTCCGTAATGTCACGCAGTTCGGTATTTCGTTACAAGCGCCCCGACGTGGATCCGCAAGCCGCCGGACGGGACCTGAAAGTGGAAGCGGTGCTGATGGGCAGGGTCGCCAAGCGAGGTGGCCAGCTGTCGGTCAGCGCCGACCTAGTGGACACACGCACCAATCACCAAATCTGGGGCGAGCAGTACAACCGAAAACTCACCGATGTTATGGCCATCCAGGAGGGCATTGCCCAGGAGATTTCCGATAAGCTGCGCATGCGTCTCAGCGGCGAAGACAAGAAACGGCTGACGAAACGCCCTACCGAGAACGCCGAGGCCTACGGTCTGTATCTCAAAGGTCGTTATCAGTGGAACAAGCAGACGCTGGACGGCATGGAGACCGGCATCAACTTCTTCAAGCAGGCCATTGAGCAAGACCCGCGTTACGGCCTGGCATACGCCGGGCTAGCCGATGCGTATGCGCTTCTGGCCGACTACAATGTGCTCCCCGCAAGAGAGGTTATGCCCAGCGCCAAGACCGCGGCCATGAAAGCCCTGGAGATCGATGACACGATCGCCGAGGCGCACGCCTCGCTCGGCTGGGCCAAGCTCACTCTGGACTGGGACTGGCCGGGCACCGAAACGGAATTCAAGCGCTCGCTGGAGCTGAATCCCAATTACGCCACCGCCCACCAGTGGTATGCGGACTACCTGACCGTCATGAGCCGCCCCGACGCAGCGCAGGCTAGCATGAAGCGCGCCCAGCAGTTGGAACCCGCATCGCTGCCCATCAATGTGGCCCTGGCTTCCACGCTCTACTACACGCACCAGAATGATCAGGCTATCGATCAGTGCCGCCGCGCCATTGTCATGGATCCACAGTTTGTGGCCGGTCACGTTTTCCTGGGACGCGCGTACGAGCAAAAAGGGTCTTATGCCGAGGCCATTGCGGAACTGAAACAGGCTTTGCAATTGTCTGGCGGCGATAGCAACGAGCTGGCAGCCCTGGGCCAGGCGTATGCCCAGTCCGGCGACCGCGTGGAAGCACAAAAAATTCTCCGGGAACTGAATGTCCGTTCGACGCAAACCTATGTGCAGCCCATGTGGATTGCTGTCATCCACGCCGCGCTCGGCGACAAGGACGAAGCCTTCCAATGGCTGCGCAAAGCAGTGGGCGACCGTTCCGTGTGGTTGATCTATCTGAACGTGGATCCCATTTTCGATAGTCTGCGGTCCGACGCGCGGTTCGCGGACGTGGTGCGGCAGGTGGGTGTGCCACAGTAAAGCCGGGCGCCCTTCCAACTAGGTATGGTTTATGCTAGCGTGATCCGGGGGTTTATTTCACTGAGCTTGGTATCCGGCTTTTCCCCAACAAGACCAATTCGGGAGTAGCACAATGGCAGTATCCCTTTTCATCACCATCGGGCCTAACGTCGGACAGCAGATTCCGGTTGGCGCGGAGCAGGTCGTTCGCATCGGCCGCACCTCGCGTTCCGATTATGCATTTCCAGAGGACAACTATCTTTCCGGCGTCCACTTCGAGATCGTCTGCCACGAAGGCCAGTGCACCATTAGGGACCTGGGCAGCTCCAACGGCACTTTTGTGAACGGCGCGCGCATCGAACAGGCGACGGCGGTGAAAGAAGGCGATCAGGTCGCCGCGGGCGAGATGACATTCCAGGTTCAGTTCAAGGCTGCGGAGCAACCCCTGGTTGCCCCGGCGCCTGTAGGGGCGGCGACGGCCGACGCGCCGGTTGTTCCACCCGAACGCACGGCCCGCATGTTCGCCGCCGGATTCGAGCCTAAGGCGCCGGAGCAAAGGGCCCTGACCGGCGAGCAGAAGCGCGCCCGCGACGTTCTGATGCGCCAGGCCGCACCGCTGTTCGCCGTAATCGACGTTGCGCGCGATGCCAGCGTGCCGCAACTGCTGCAGTCCGCGGCGCTGCGCTGGCAGGCGCTTTTCGAGAGCCAATCGTCTGATGGTTTCGCCACCCACGCTCCTGTCCTGGTGGAACTGGGGCAGGCCAGTTCGCTTGGCGAGCGAAGCCAAGGGCACGCTTTTCTCGAAACTCTCCTGTATTCCGGCTGGGGCAAGAACTGGGGCATCTTCTTCACCAGCCTTTCGACGGCCGAGGACCTGGTTGCCCACTTCCGCAGTTTTCTTCTGGTAAGCGCACCCGAGCGGCGCCCGCTCCATTTGCGCCTTTACGATCCGCGCGTGCTGCGCGCGTTTCTCCCTACGTGCGAGCCGCCGGAGATCGCCGCCATTTTCGGCCCCATCGCATCTTATCTAATCGAGTCGGAACGCCTGGACGTGATGTTGGCGCTTTCACCCGGCGCCGGCGGACTGATCACAACGCGCGTGTCGCTCGCGGAGCAGCCGATGCAAGTGGGAGCGGGGGTGTGAACTTCAAGGCGGGTTGGACATCGACGAACCGTAATTCAGGTCACCACTTCTGCGGCCTTCTCACCGGCTCCGGCTTCCGAGGCCACGGAAACGCCCCGATCATTCCCACAAACGCCCCAACCGTGAGATAAGCCGCCGGTTTGAACGACATCGGCCCCGCGAACGAGTACGACGTCAGAAAGAACCCGCGGAAGAGCACTGCAAAGACCAAGACGCTCCACAGAAAAAATAGCGGCCGCAGTTTGCCGGCTATCGCCATCAGCACCGTCAGCACACCGGCAAGCCCGGAAAACAGCAGCACGTATGTCAGTCTCCCTCCCGGCCATGGTAGAAATCCGAGATTCAGCGTACTGTGGCTTGCGAGCGACACACAAGCAAGCCCGGCCGCAAAAAGGGCCAGCAAACCTTCAAAAATGCAGCTATAAAAGCGCAGCAGGGCCTTCAACATGCCCACTCCAGCCTCCGGTTTGAAATGATTGACCCGCTATTCTATCAGGGAAGTAGGAGTTGAGGAGTCGAGGAGTCAGGAGTTGAGGAGCCAGGAGGAATCACAACGCGGGCTTGGCGGATGTTCCACATTCTGGCTCGGACTTCTGACTCCCGGCTTCTTTTAAGCTATTGACCCTTTGCTTTTCAACAGAATACAATCCATAGTGTAGGGGAAGGTTCTACTCGGACTATGCACGGCGAAGAAGCACTCAGCGCGAGGGAGCAGGAGATCCTTCATTCCATCGTTCGCTCGTATATCCAGACGGGAGAACCAGTTAGCTCGCGCTCCATCGCCCGGCGGCGTCATCAGGCGCTCAGCCCGGCCTCTATCCGCAACGTCATGGCCGATCTGGCGGACGAGGGCTACCTCTCGCAGCCCCATACTTCGGCCGGCCGCGTGCCCACCGAAAAGGCGTTCCGCTGCTACGTGAAATCGCTCACAGCGCGTCCCATAAACGGCATAGAGGCGGAACGCGTGCGCGCCGAGCTAAGCGAAGAAGGCACCGTCGAAGGCCGGCTCGAGCGGTCGTCGCGCATCTTGACGGAGATCACGCTGAACGTGGGCATCGCGGCCGCCATGCCATCCAACGGCCAGATTCTGGATCGCATCGAGCTGCTGGAGCTAGCCGACCGGCGCGTCCTCATGATCCTGGTCACGCGCGATCACGTGGTACACAACCGCGTCGTCATGGTCGACGAACCCGTTTCGCAGGACGAGCTGAACTCTCTCCGCAACTACGTCAACCATCAGTTCAGCGGCTGGATGCTGGGCGATGCGCGCCGCGAGCTGATGCGGCGGCTGGACGAAGAGCGCGCGGCCTACGACGCCATTCTGCGCCGCCTGACGGTGCTTTACCAGAAGGGACTGCTGGAGGTGGAACAGGCGCCCGAGGTGCATATGGAAGGCGCGTCCAATCTGGTCAGTATCGACCTGCACCTGACGCGCGAGCGCATGCGCGATCTGTTCCGCGCACTCGAAGAGAAGAAGCGGCTGCTCGAACTGCTGGACCGTTTCCTCGAACAGCCGGCGGGCGAGCTGGGGGTGCACGTCGGCCTCGAGGAGGCGCACCCCTCCATGAAGGAACTGGCGCTCATCGGGATGACGTTCTCGCTTCCGAGCGGCATGCTGGCGCGGGTCGCCGTCCTGGGTCCCATGCGCATGCACTACGAAAAGGCCATGTCGGCGGTGCTGCACATTGGGCGCGCGTTCGAGAGCCTGCCCACCTAGTGGAATAGGCTTTCCCGACCGTCCTCTCGGCCGCCGTTGCGCCTCTCGACGCATCTGCTAATCTGAAACTGTGGGGAATGAAAACCAGGAACAGGAGGTAAGAACCCTGCCCGCAGACGACCCTTCCTCCGTTGAACAGGCGACGTACGCCGATCTGACAGCGCAAGTGTCCGCGCTTACGGCAGAGCGCGACCGTCTGGCCGCCGAAAAGGCTGAGTTATACGACCGCTTACTCCGCCGCCAGGCCGACTTCGATAACTTCAGAAAGCGCGCCGAGCGCGACCGTTCGGACTTCCTTCAATTCGCGGGCATGGAGTTCGCACGCGAGCTGCTGCCCATCCTGGACGATTTCGATCGCGCCCTGAAAGTGGAGACCACGGACGCCGCTTACGCCAAAGGCGTCGAGCTGATCTATACGCGGATGTACGAAACCTTAAAGAAGATGGGTCTCGAACCGATGGAGACGGTGGGCAAACCTTTCGATCCGAACGTGCATCAAGCGGTGGAGAGAGTGGAGACCAACCAAGCCGAAGACCAGAGCATTCTGGCGGAATTCCAGAAGGGATACAATTTCAAGGGCAGGCTTTTGCGGCCCGCCATGGTCAAGGTCGCCGTCCGGCCTTCCTGACCGCTGAGCCATGCCAGTGACCAAACGAGATTACTACGAAGTGCTGGGCATAAGCCGGGACGCCGACGATCAGCAGATCAAGAGCGCCTACCGCAAGCTCGCGCGGGAGTGCCACCCGGACTTGAATCCCGGCGATCACGCCGCCGAAGAAAAATTCAAGCAAGCCGCCGAGGCCTACAGCATTCTGAGCGATCCGCAAAAGCGCGCGGCGTACGACCGCTTCGGGCATCAAGGTGTGCAGAGCGCGGCGCAAGGCTTCGATCCCAACAATTTCGATCTCAGCGACATTCTGGGCGATTTCTTCGGCTTCGGCGATATGTTCGGATCGGCCGGCGGCGGCGCGCGGCGGCGCACCCGGCCGCAGCGCGGTCAGGATGTCCGCTACGACCTGGAAATCCGTTTCGAAGACGCGGTGTTCGGCCTGACCGCCGAGATCCAGTTGCCCCGCTCGGAGTTGTGCGAGCGCTGCTCCGGCAAAGGGGCCGAGCCCGGCAGCGGTCCCACGACGTGTCCCACGTGCCATGGCCGCGGCGAAGTGGTGTACCAGCAGAGTTTCCTCTCGGTGCGGCGTACCTGCGGGCAATGCGGCGGGACAGGCCAGATCATCCGCACGCCGTGCAAGCAGTGCCAGGGTAACGGTTACCGGCAGGTGCAGCGAAAACTCAAGGTGAACATCCCGGCGGGCGTGGATCAGGGCACGCGCATGCGTCTGTCGCACGAAGGCGAGCCCGGGGCCAACGGCGGTCCGCCAGGAGATCTGTACGTCGTCCTCAAGGTCAAGGAGCACCCGTTTTTCGAGCGGCACGAGTACGACCTGCACTGCACTATACCGGTGAACATCGCGCAGGCCGCGCTGGGAGAGGAGATCGAAGTACCCACGCTCGCGGAGCCGCATAACCTGAAGATCCCGGAAGGCTCGCAGAACGGCACGCAACTTCGCATCCGCCACAAAGGCGTGCCGCACGTGAATTCCCACGCGCGCGGCGACATCGTGGTGCACCTCGACGTCAAAACACCGGCCAGGCTGACGCGCGATCAGAGAAAACTGTTGGAGCAGCTTCGCGAAACGCTGCCCGCGGACAATCGGCCCGCCGAAAAAGGGATCTTCGAAAAAGTCAAGGACTACTTCGTGTAGTGTTCCGCAAGTCCGCGGCGTTGTCTCATAATGTTTCAGACCGATTCAACAACGAAGGAGGCGTGCATGCGCTCAATTTCGAGAAGAGAGTTTTTCAAGCACGCGGCCGCGGATGCCGCTCTGGCCGGCTTCCTGTCCGCCGGCGCACGGGACCTTCGCGCCAATCCGCTCGGCTTGCCCATCGGATGTCAGACGTATCCCGTCCGGAAGATGATCGCCCAGGACGTTCCCGGCACGATTAAACAGCTTGCCGATGCCGGATTTCAGACGATCGAGCTGTGCTCGCCGGTGGGCTACGCCGATTCAGGCTTCGGCGGCCTGGCCAAATACAAAGGGGCGGAGCTCCGGACAATGTTGAGCGATCTGGGTGTCAAGTGTGAAAGCTCTCACTTTGACATCAAGGAACTAAGGGAAAATCAGGCGGGCAGAATTGCCTGGGCAAAAGAACTCGGCCTGACGCAAATGCTGGTGCCGAGCCTCGAAGGGCCGCGCAACCCGGCCATGGATGACGTGAAACGGGCGGCCGATGAATACAACAAAATGGGCGAACAGGCGGCCAAGGCCGGCATCCAGCAGGGACTTCATAATGAGGGCTTTGAACTCTCGACCGTGGACGGCAAGCGGACCTATGACCTATTGCTGGAGCTGCTCGACCCGAAGCTGGTGAAGTTCCAGTTCCAGGTTTCGACCATCAGCCGCGGCTACGACGCCGCCGAGTACTTCACGAAGTATCCTGGACGCTTCGTTTCGATGCACGTGCAAGGCTGGTCTGCCAACACCAAGAAGATCACGGCCGTGGGACAGGACACTCTCGACTGGAAGAGAATCTTTACCGCCGCGAAAACGGGTGGAATCAAGAACTACTTCGTCGAAATGAACCTGGACATGATGAAAGCCAGTGTTCCCTACCTTCGTGATTTGCAGGTCTGACGTTGTTAGTGCGTGGATGCTGTGAACGCGAAGCAACTACGATTCCTTCCTCGAGTGTTCACGCATATTCTGACGGCGGCGATAACTCTCCATAGCTTGTTTGTGGTCGTCTGAAAGCAGGGATTCCTCCTGAAACTCCAAATACGTCGAGAAGGCTTGGCCGTACGACGATTCAAAGGAAGATGTGACCAGCTTTTTCGCAAATCCGCGAGCCGTAGCGCTGCCCCCAAGCGTCCCCGCTATGACGGAATCCAGCTTTTCGTCGAGATTTTCTTCAGGTACCACCCAGTCGACGAGCCCGATCCTCATCGCCTCGTCCGCCGAGATGAGTTCGCCGGTGAGAACCATACGCCTGGCCCGGCCCAGGCCGATGAATCGCGCCAGGCGGTACGTGCCCATGCCAGGGATGAGCGCTTCGAGTACGGCCGGAAGCCCAAACTGAGCATCCGGCGTCGCGATGCGAAGATCGCAGGCCAGCGCGACTTGGAGACCGCCGCCGATGGCATAACCGCGGATTTTAGCCACGGTGAGCGCGTCGAGCATCTCCAGGCGTCGAACGGCTTCGTCGAAGCTACGGAACCAGTCGATCTTCTGCTCTCCAGCCGACAAGGCCTTCAGGTCGATACCCGAGGAGAAAGCGCGTCCCTGGCCGGAGACGATCACTGCCCGCACATCGTTCGCCACCTCCAATTCGCCAAGAACCGCGTGAAAGTCATGGGCCATCTGCCAATTCTCGGCGTTCAGCACCTCGGGCCGATTCAGAACCACTTCGGCGACGTGTTCTCGCCTTTCCAGATAAACCGTGTTGCCTCGTGTCATGCGGCTCCTTTCGATCACCCCGGTTGACCGGCTCGCGCATCAGCGCCACGAGCCTCTATTTCCAGCGCGCGTATACGGAACTTCTGTATTTTTCCGCTGACGGTTGTCGGAAACGACTCGACGAAGCGGATGTGCTGCGGGATCTTGAAGTGCGCAATGCGTCCTTTGCAGAAATCGCGTATCTCCTCCTCCGTAGAAAACTCGCCCGCCGCAAGCCGAATCCACGCCAGTACGACTTCGCCTAATCTGCGATCGGGAAGCCCGACCACCGCCACCTCGGCAATCTTTGGATGCGTGAAGAGGAATTCTTCGACCTCGCGCGGATAAATGTTCTCTCCTCCACGGATGATCATCTCTTTGGCGCGACCGGTTATTTGAAAATGCCCGCTCTCATCCACCACGGCAAGATCGCCGGTGTGCAGCCATCCCTCTCGGTCGATGGCGCGGCTGGTGGCTTCAGGTTCGTCATCATAGCCGGCCATCACAAGGTACCCGCGCGTACAGAGTTCGCCCGCTTCGCCGGCAGGAACAGCTTCGCCGGTCAGTGGGGAAGCGATCTTCACCTCGGTATTGGGCATGGCGCATCCGACGTTGTCGGCGCACTGTTCGAAACCGTCTTCAGGAGGGCTCATCGTGATGATGGGCGATGATTCTGTCTGGCCGTACAGAACGACCACTCTCTCGCAATGGAAGTCACACTTGACGCGGCGTAACACCTCCGTTGGGCAAGGTGCTCCGCCCATCCATGCTGCGCGCAACGACCGCAGATCGAATCGGGAAAACTCGGGATGCTCGAGTTGTGCGATGTACATCGTCGGCACGCCGCCGAGGAGCGTCACTCGCTCTAAGTGAATGGCTTCCAGGACGGCGCGGGCCTCAAACTGCGCTGCTGGGAGAATCATTGCCGCCCCCCGTATTAGAGCCGATAGCCCGATCACGACGCTGCCGGCACAGTGATAGAGCGGGCACGGATTGCAATATCGATCCTCCTCGGTAATTCCGAGCCACGCACCTGTCAGCCAGCTGTTATTCACCAGGTTGCGATGCGTGAGTAACACTCCCTTGGGTGTCCCCGTGGTTCCCGACGTATATTGGATGTTCGCGGGATCGCTGGGGAGCACCGGTCGGTCTGGCAGTTCTCTAGGGTTCTCCAGCATCCGCGTCCAGGACTCCGTTCCCAACAAGATGGTCTGCTCCAGCGCGAGTTCCCGGCCGTTTCTCGCTTCCTCGAGGATGGCGCTGTAGTCTGCGCGCGAATCCTTTTCCCAGAGGGCCAGAACTCGGATGCGCGATTTCTCCAATACAAACCCGAGATCGTGCGACCGGTAGGCTGGGTTCACGTTCACCAGGACGAAGCCTGCCCGTGCGCAAGCTATCTGCAACAGCACCCACTCGACACAATTACTGGACCAGATGCCCACACGGTCCTGCGGCGCCAACCCCAGGCCGGCCAGGCCTCGTGCGGTTCGGTCGACCTCCAGGTCAAACTCGCTCCACGACAGGCGGATATTCTGATGGCGTGAAATCAGAGCATCGCGCTCTGGAAAACGTGCGGCGATGCCGGCAAGCACCTGGCCAATCGTCTTCTCCAGAATCGGCGCAACCGGACCGCGAGCGTAACTCAACATGCTCATAACCCTTTGGCAGAGTCCTTGCTTCGCTGCGAAAGATTTGAAGGTGAGTCTAGTCCGAAACGGCGTGACTTTGCAATCTGGCTTATCGGCTCGCGCGGTGTAATGCTAGACCTCACCAGAAGGACGCGAATGTCCTCCCCGCGGAAGTGCCGCCCTGTGGTCGGGTCGCACGACGCTGGCGGCCCGTTAAATGCGCCTCTGTTTTCGTCGCGTTCAAGCTAATGAGCAGCAGGGCACGGGGCGCCAGCAGCGACCCATTCTTTAAAGGCCGTGAGAAAACCGACCATCAGCCACACGAACATTGCCTAAATCACGTTCCACATCTTCTTGTCTCCGGTTCGTGCATTACCGGGACCGGTTCGGTGCAGGCTTCCCCGCAGGACGGGCCTGCGCGGGCGGCCTTGGCTGTGATGAGGGGCGTGAC
>JBGPKX010000152.1:0-12924 GCA_041486185.1 Bryobacteraceae bacterium
CGAACGTGATGTGCTCGGCGCCGGCCGCCACCTGCCGCCGGATGTCTTCCAGAACCACGCCGCGCTCCACGACCCGAAATGTGCCGTTGTATACGGGAACGATGGGGCAGTGCCGGCACAAGTGTTTGCATCCCCGGCTGGCTTCCGTGTAGCCAACCGGCTTCTCCTCGCGGCCCGCGAGCAGCCTGGAGTATCGCCCAATAGCCGGCAGGCCAGACCGGTCCGGCACCAGAAAATTCTGCCTCGCGAGCGAAATTAGCGGCTCTCGTTGCGGGCCGGCGTCAGCATCAGCCAGTCTCCGTGCCAGATCGCGAAGACCCTGCTCGAACTCCCCACCCAGCACGGTCCGAACTCCCAATTCGCGCAGATAGGTCTCGTTCATGGGCGCATAAAGCCCATAGCAACAAAGAGATGCCTGTGGATTGATCACCCGGACCTGTTCGATCACCTTCACCGCCAGCCGGGTCGCCGTATGCATGGGGAGGTAGAAAGTCACACAGTCCGCCTCCGCAACCGCCGAGCGCGGCAAAGGGCAGCGGGCCAGGTCCGCACAGGTCACCTGATGGCCGTCCGCGCGTAACCAGGCCGCCGGGGAGGCCAGGCCGAACGGCTGCCGGCCGAGCTCGTAAGTCGAAATCAGGACGATTTTGAACAAGTTGCACCCCCATTATCGCTCCGGCACTCCATATAGGTGGAGTTGTTACAATGGAGGTGAACCAGACCCATGTTGGCCACCAAGACCCTGACCGAGGAGATTCTCGACCTAAAAAAGGAACGTCGCGCCATCCTGCTGGCACACCACTATCAGGAAGCCGAGATTCAGGAGCTGGCGGACTGGGTGGGAGACAGCCTGGAGCTGGCGCGCAAGGCGCGAGACTTTGAGGGCGATGTCATCGCATTCTGCGGCGTGTGGTTCATGGCCGAGACCGCCAAGGTGCTCAATCCCAACCGGATTGTCGTGGTGCCCGACCGGAACGCCAGTTGCAGCCTGGTGGAGAGCTGCCCGGTCGAGCCGGTACGCGCCTACCGGCGGTTGCACCCGGATCACGTGATCGTCAGCTACATCAACACGTCGATCGAGGTGAAAGCCGAGAGCGATATTCTCTGCACATCGCGCAACGCTGTTCAGATCGTCAATTCGATTCCTCCCGATAAGACAGTTCTCTTTCTGCCCGACCTCAACCTCGGGAGCTATGTGAAGCAGCAAACCGGCCGGCAAAACATGAAGATCTGGCAGGGCACATGCGTGGTGCATGCTACATTTCCGGTGCGGCGGCTGGTGGCGGCGCGCGATGAACACCCCGGCGCCCGAATTGTCGCCCATCCGGAATGCCCCGAGGCGGTGCTCGAAATGGCGAATTTCGTCGGCTCCACCTCCGCCATCATCGACTGGTGCGTGCGCAGCGAGGCCCGCGAATTCATCGTGATGACCGAGAGCGGCGTAGGTCATTCACTGCACAAGCTTGCGACCGGGAAGAAATTCCACTTTGTGGCCAACGAAAACTGCAATTGCAGCGAGTGCCCCTACATGCGGCTGAACACCATGGAAAAGCTGCGCGATGCGCTGCTCTATCTCGAGCCGCGCGTCGAGTTGAGCGATGACCTGATGCGCCGTGCCCGTGTTCCGCTCGAGCGCATGCTCGCCGTCAAGTGAGCTTGTATGGACACCAGTCCGCTCGTTGATTCTTTCGGGCGAGTGCACGATAATCTCCGGATCAGCGTAACGGACCGGTGCAATATCCGGTGTTTCTATTGCATGCCGGAGACGGGCGTGCAGTTCATGGAGCGCGGCGAGATTCTGTCGTTCGAAGAAATCGAGCGCTTTGTGCGCGTCGCGGTCCGCTTGGGCATTACGAAGCTGCGGGTCACTGGTGGCGAGCCTTTGGTGCGCCGAGACCTGCCCGTTCTGATCCGGAAGCTTGCATCCATTCCTGGAATCCGCGACATTGCGCTCACCACTAACGCCGTTCTGCTAAGCGAGATGGCTGAGCCATTGTTTGAAGCGGGCCTGCGCCGCATGAATATCCATCTCGATACGCTCGACCGCGAGCGCTTCCGCCACATCACCCGGCGCGACGATCTGGACAAGGTGCTCGCGGGCATCGATGCCTGCCTGCGGCTGGGCTATGGCCCGGTGAAATTGAACGCGGTCGCCGTCAAAGGTCTTACCGAGCCCGACGTCGTTCCAATTGCGCGCTTCTGCCGGGCGAGAGGCATGGAACCGCGCTTCATCGAGTTCATGCCTTTGGATGCGCAACAACTCTGGGACCGCGGGAGAGTGCTCACCGCGGACGAGATCATCGGTGTTCTGTCGTGTGAGATTTCCCCGCTGATTGAAGTCCCGGACCGCGACCCGCGCGCCCCGGCCACCGAATATCAGTACGCGGATGGCGGCGGCCGCGTCGGGTTCATTGCATCCGTAACACGGCCATTCTGTCTGAACTGCAATCGCCTCCGGCTGACTTCCGATGGCAAGCTGCGTTACTGCCTGTTCGCTATCGAAGAAGCCGATGTGAAGACATTGCTGCGCTCGGGTGCCGGCGACGACGAGATCGCCGCATTGATCCGCTCGAACGTAAACGATAAGTGGGCCGGCCACGAAATCAACAGCGCCCGGTTCGTGCCGCCTCCCCGTACGATGTACGCCATTGGAGGCTGAAGCGCGGCAGCGTCCCGCTCCGCTCGACCTCATCCCGGCCAGGGATGTGCCATCCAAAAATAACTGATGAGAGGTGGACAACCATGCCGAGGAAGACGGGGCTGGTGCATTTTCCCGCTCTGGTGTCATCCATAAAGCGGTGCATTTACGTGATCCGGGGACACAAGGTGATGCTCGATGTGGATCTCGCGGAGCTGTACGGGGTGACGACCAAGCGGCTCAACGAGCAGGTCAAGCGGAACCGGAAGCGATTTCCACTGGACTTCATGTTTCGGCTTACTGCCTCTGAGGCGCAGACCGTGATGGCTTTAAGGTCGCAAATTGCGACCTTAGAACGCGGACAGCACCTTAAGTACCTGCCGCACGTCTTCACAGAGCAGGGCGTTGCCATGCTGTCCAGCGTGTTACATAGCGACCGCTCCATCGCGGTGAACATCGTCATCATGCGAGCGTTTGTAAAGCTGCGCGAGCTGTCCGCGAAAAGTCAAGAGCTGGTACGCAAGCTGAGCGAGATGGAGAAGAAATACGATGTCCAATTCCGGCAGGTGTTTCGTGCCATCCGCCAGCTCATGAAGCCGGTTGTGGAGCCCGAACCGCCACACCGCGGCATCGGTTTCACGGCGAATCATAACCGGCCTCGCTAAGGTCGCAATTTGCGACCTTAAAGATTCATCCGTCTGCCATAAGCGCGGACGGCTGTGCCACTATAGAATTCTCGATGAAAGTCGCGCTGGGACAGATCAACACGACGGTTGGGGATCTCGCCGGGAACGTCGCGCGTATGGTGTCTGCAGCGCGCGAAGCCGCACGCGGCGGGGCGGACCTGGTGGTCTTCCCTGAACTTTCTGTTACGGGTTATCCCCCGCGGGATCTGATAGAGAAGCCCACTTTTATCGAGCGCTCTGAACAGCACCTGGAGCGGCTGGCTACAGAAACGGCGGACCTTGGTCTGGCCGTAATCTGCGGCTACGTAGGCCGGGCGTCTTCCCCCGCGGGCAAAGGCGCCACCAACAGCGCGGCGATTCTGCAAAAAGGCAACATTGTATTCCGGCAGACCAAAATGTTGCTCCCAACTTATGACGTCTTCGACGAAGCGCGCTACTTCATGCCCGCCGAGAATCAAAAGCTCACGCGGATCGAGGACACCACGGTGGCGCTCACCATCTGCGAGGATGCCTGGAACGACAAACAATTTTGGGAACGGCGGCTTTATCGGCGCGATCCCGTCGACGAGTTGATTTCCGCCGGCGGCCAGCTCCTGATCAGCATCAACGCATCCCCCTACCACATGGGCAAGCGGGAGCTGCGCCACGAAATCTTTAGCGCCACGGCGCGGCACCACGGAGTTCCCCTCGTCTATGTGAATCAGGTGGGAGGCAACGATTCGCTGGTGTTCGACGGCACAAGCTTCGCCATGAATGCCGAAGGGAGCATGATCGCGTCCGCTGCTTCGTTTCAGGAGGACCTGGTCTTCGTCGATTTGCGCTCCCATCAGGGCGATCGGCGCCAAAGCCTGCCGGACGAGTGCGAGGCCGCCTACGAAGCCCTGGTGCTTGGAACGCGCGATTATATCCGCAAGTGCGGCTTTCAACGGGTGCTGCTCGGGCTGAGCGGAGGCATTGACTCGTCTCTCACGGCGGTGATCGCCGCCGATGCCGTGGGTCCCGAGAATGTCGTGGGCGTCGGCATGCCGGGACCCTATTCGTCTTCCGGCAGCGTGAACGATGCGCGCGCGCTGGCTGGAAATTTAGGCATCCGCTTCGAGACGGCTTGCATCACGCCAATGTACGAAGAATTTCTCAAGGTACTGGATCCTCTTTTCGGCGGAGTCCCGCGCGATGTGACCGAGGAGAATTTGCAGGCCAGGCTTCGAGGCGTGACGCTCATGGCGCTTTCCAATAAGTGGGGGGCCCTCGTTCTTACTACGGGCAACAAGAGCGAGCTGGCGGTGGGTTATTGCACGCTGTACGGCGACATGTGCGGCGGTCTGGCCGTGATCAGCGACGTTCCCAAGACGCTGGTCTACTCCCTGGCGCGCGTAGCCAATAAGCGCCACGCCGGCGCCATTCCGGAAGCTGTATTCGAAAAGCCCCCGTCGGCCGAACTGCGTCCCGGCCAGAAAGACACCGATTCGCTGCCGCCCTATGAAGTGCTCGATCCGATTCTGCGCGCCTACGTGGAAGATGACCTTTCACCGCGGCAGATATGCGAGCAGCTCAATCAGCCGGTCGATCTGGTAAAGCAGATCGTGAACCAGGTCGACCGGAATGAATACAAACGCCAGCAGGCGGCGCCGGGCATCAAGGTGACGTCGAAGGCGTTCGGCATCGGGCGCCGTTTTCCGATCGCTCAAAAATACGTCGAATGAAGGCGGCTTTCGTCCAAATGAGATCTTACTGGCTTGCCTGCGCCTGCTCCGCGCTGCTCATCGCAGGGGCCGCGCTCGTATCTTCGCAATCTGCTCCTCCGGAGCGAGTAGGGCCGCTCGCGGGAGGTGGCTTCCTTTTGAACAGCGGCTGGCGCCTGTCACCGGCGGGTACGCAGGTGCCGCTGGACACATTTCCCATGGCATCCGCGTTATCCCGCGATGGGCGCTATCTGCTGGTGCTGAACGGCGGCTACAATCCGCCCTCAATTAGCGTGCTCGACACGGCGGCGGCGCGCGAGCTCTCGCGGGTTCCGGTTGCCGACGGCTGGCTCGGGCTTGCGTTCTCGCCCAAAGGTGACCGTGTCTATGTGGGCGGCGGTTCGCGGGCGTCGGTATTCGAGTTCACGTTTGCGGACGGAGACCTGCGTCCCGCGCGCACCTTCGTCGTGGTGCCCGAAGAGAAGAGAACGAATCGCGATTTCATCGGCGATATCGCGGTGACTCCCGACGGCCGGATGATCTATGCGGCGGACTTGTATCACGATTCGCTGGTAGTTATCAACCCGCAATCGGGCATGGTAATCGAGCGGGTCAAGACCGGGCGGCGTCCATACCGCATCCTTTTTCACCCCGACGGCAAGTCATTCTTCGTTACGAGCTGGACGGACGGTGCGTTGGGTCAATATCAGACGGACAACGGAAGCTTGATTACCTCGGTGAGGCTCGGAGCGCATCCCACCGACATCGTATGGCGGGCGGGCAAGAATGAACCGGCCGAAGGCGAG
Organism: Bryobacteraceae bacterium; assembly: GCA_041486185.1. GTDB lineage: Bacteria > Acidobacteriota > Terriglobia > Bryobacterales > Bryobacteraceae > QHXW01. The sequence goes on from JBGPKX010000152.1 coordinate 5,813, forward strand.
ACGGCGTGGGTGGCGCGACTGTTTATTGCGGCGGCGAACACCAATAGCGTTTACACCGTCGGCGTTTCCGAAGCCAACGAGCTGCGGCTGGTCGAAACGATCAACATGTCGATGACACCTCGACAGCCGCTCGGCATGACACCCAGCGCCCTGGCTCTGGCTGCGGATGGGAACCGTCTCTACGTAGTCTGCTCGGACGCAAATGCGGTGGCTGTGGTGGATATCGCGCAAGACCGCAGCGACGTGCTTGGATTTATTCCCACCGGCTGGTATCCGACGGCGGCGCGCGCGTTGGGAGATGGCCGGCTCGTCGTACTGAATGGCCGCGGGCTGCGCTCGTTTCCGAATCCGCAGGGCCCCAACCCTTTACGCAAGTCCGAGCCCGTGCATCTGGGGGTGAAGGCCGTCGAATACGTGGGCCGCATCCAGACCGGCACGGCATCCTTCGTCGATACGCTCACCGACGATGGCCTGCGCGATTACTCGAAAACCGTGCTGGCGAATTCACCGTATCGCGACGCGCGCCTGGATGACGCCGGAATCGCCGGCGCCGGCCCTATCCCGAATCGCCACGGCGCGCCCTCGCCCATCGAGCACATCATCTACATCGTCAAAGAGAACCGCACTTACGATCAAATGCTCGGCGATATGAAGGAAGGCAATGGGGACGCGTCCCTGGTGCTGTTTGGCGAGCGCATTACGCCCAACCACCACAAGCTGGCGCGCGAATTCGTGCTGCTGGACAATTTCTACGTCAACTCCGACGTGAGCGCGGACGGCCACAACTGGTCCACCGCGGCCATTGCTTCCGATTACGTGCAAAAAATGTGGCCCAACAGTTACGCCGGCCGGCGCAAGCTCTACGATTACGAAGGGCAGGAAGCCACGGCGCTTCCGCCTGCCGGCTATCTATGGACCAACGCCGCGGCTGCCGGTGTCAACATGCGGAATTACGGCTACTTTGCGACCAACCTCAAGTCACCTGCGCCGGATGGCACACAAGTGGAGTCGGTGCGCGATCCCGTTCTGCGCAAAGTAACCAACCCGCGCTATCGCGGCTTCGATCTGGACTACCCGGACGTGGAGCGTGCCAAAGTCTTTTTGCGCGATCTGTCGGAGTTTGAGCACACCGGACAGATGCCGCGGCTCATCTTCATGCGCTTGGGTAACGACCACACGTCCGGCACAACGCCGGGGAAAATTGCTCCTCTTTCATCGGTAGCCGATAACGATTACGCGCTCGGCATGATCGTGGAAGCTGTCTCGCACAGCCGCTTCTGGTCCAAGACCGCGATCTTTGTGCTTGAAGACGATGCGCAGAATGGACCGGATCATGTCGATTCGCACCGCTCGCCGGCGTTTGTCGTTTCGCCTTACACAAAGCGGCACGTCGTGGACAGCACCATGTACAACACCACGTCCGTGCTGCGCACCATGGAGCTGGTCCTGGGCCTTAACCCCATGACGCAGTTCGACGCCGCCGCCCGGCCCATGCATGCTGCCTTTCAGGCTACGACCGATGCGACGCCCTACACCGCCGAAAAGCCGCGCGTCGCGCTGGATGAGCGCAATCCCGCCGCCTCGCCGACCGCGGCCCGCTCGCTGCGTCTCGATTTCAGCGAAGAGGACCGCGCCGACGACGACGAACTGAACAACGTCCTGTGGCTCGCGTTAAGGGGAGGCCCTTTGCCGCCGGCGCCCACACGCAGTTACTTCGCGCGATAATCATGCCGCAAATCCATCTGTGCTTCCTCTGGCACATGCACCAGCCCTTCTACAAGGACCTGGTCACCGGCCAGTACAACCTGCCCTGGACGCGTTTGCACGCGCTGAAAGATTACTACGGCATGGTCCACGTGCTGGAGGAGTTTCCGAAGGTGCATCAGACCTTCAACCTGGTGCCCTCGATGATGGTCCAGGTGGCCGAATATGCCGCCGGAAAGGCGCGCGATCCATTTCTCGAGTGCGCGGCGGCGCCGGCTGACGCGCTAACCGGCGTCCAGCGCGATCTGATCCTCGATCATTTCTTCCACGCCCATCCGGAGCGCATGATCGCTCGCTTCCCGCGCTACGCCGAGCTCTATGAAGCCCGCCGCGCGCAGAAGGATCTCACTTACACCAAGCTGGCCTTTGCCGCACAGGAGTTTCGCGATCTGCAAGTGCTCTCGCAACTGGCCTGGTTCGATGAAGATTTTCTGGAAAACGATCCTGACGTTGTTGCTTTAGTTCGCAAAGGCCGCAACTTCGATCTCGCCGACCAGGCTCTCATGCTCGAAAAGGAGAAGCAGCTCCTCGGCCAGGTGATTCCGGCCTATCACCGCACCGCGCAGTCGGGACAGATCGAGATTTCGACCACGCCTTACTATCACCCCATTCTGCCTCTGCTGTGCGATTCCGATATCGCTTCCGTTTCGCATCCCGGTGTCCCGCTTCCGCGGCGTTTCCGGCATCCCGAGGATGCTTCACGCCAGCTCCGGCTGGCGCGCGAGTTCATCACCTCCGAGTTTGCAAGCGCGCCCGTGGGCTTGTGGCCGTCGGAGGGCTCGGTTTCCGACGACGTTTTCCACCTGGCCGCGGAAGCAGGGTTTCAGTGGGCCGCGACCGATAGCGGCGTCCTCGACCGCACCTTGGGACGATCGAGCGGCGTCGACGGCCTGTATCGCCCCTATCGGTGGACCCAGAGAGACCGCGAGATCCGCGTGATCTTCCGCGATCATTTTCTCAGCGACCTGATCGGCTTCGTGTATTCGCGGATGGATGCGCGCGAAGCCGCCCAGGATTTTCTGAGCCGGATTCGCGAGAACTGCCTCGGCATTCTGGCCAATGGACGCGACGCGCTGGTGCCCATCATTCTGGATGGCGAAAACGCCTGGGAATACTACGACCACAATGGACGACCGTTTCTGCGCGAGCTCTACCGTCGGATATCCGACGCATCCGATATGAGTGCGCTTACCGTTCGCGAGGCACTGGACCGGATTGAGGCAGCGCCGCTCGATCGCATTTTTCCCGGATCGTGGATCAATGCGAACTTCGACGTGTGGATCGGCGCGGAAGAGGATAACCAGGCGTGGGAGTTCCTGCTCGATGCGCGCGAGACCTTCGACGCGGCAACCGGTGTCGCGGAAGAAAACAAGCGGCTGGCGTTCGAAGAGTTGATGATCGCCGAGGGCAGCGACTGGTGCTGGTGGTACGGTCCGGAACACGATTCGCCCAACCGCCCCGATTTCGACCGTCTGTTTCGAAGTCACCTGGCGAATGTGTACCGCGCGCTCGGTAAAGAGCCTCCCGAAAAGCTCTCGCGCCCTATACTGAAAGTGTCGGTAGAAGAGTTCCGGCAAGAACCCGGCGGCTTCATTCACCCCGTCATCGATGGGCAGGTGACCTCGTATTTCGAATGGCTGGGTGCGGGCCTGTATCGGCCAGACCCCCGTTCCGGCGCTATGCACGGCCGGCAATTTCTGGTGCGCGAAATTCACTACGGCACCGATGGTATGTCTGTCTTTCTCCGCCTGGACTTCGATACGCGGCCCGAGGTGATCGCCGGCGGCGTGGAGTTGCGGCTGTTGTTCTCGAGTCAGCGTGGTGAGGAGTCTGTCACCGTCGTCATTCAGGTTGAGGCCGGCGTCATGCGCGCAACTCCGCCGGAAGTCCAGGCTACGCTGAGGGACCTGCTGGAGATCGCGGTTCCGCTGAGTTCGATCAGGGCTGAGCCGGGCACGCCAGTACGCTTTCAGATTTCGCTATGGCAAGGGGGTTTGCCGCTGGGCACGCTGCCTCATGAAGGCTGGCTCCAAGTGTCCACGGCTGCCTCGGCGGAATGGGCGGAATAACTTAGACTACATCTTGTAGCGGCCGAGGTCCTCGTCGTTGAGCCCCTCGAGCCAGCGTCGCAGTTCTTCGTTGTTGATTTTGTCCGAGGTAGCCGCCGCCAGCTTCGAATTCTTGAGCACGGCGTCTTCCACGAAGATCGGACAATCGAGCCGCAGCGCCAGAGCCAGCGCGTCGCTCGGCCGGGAATCCACCGAGATCAATTCTCCGTCGCGCTCCAGCCAGATCACGGCGTAAAAGGTATCTTCCTTGAGTTCGTTCACCACGACTTTCTGAATGCCCGTGCGCAGCCCCAGCAGTACACTCTTCATCAGATCGTGAGTCATCGGGCGGGGCGTCGAGACTTTTTCGATTTCGAGTGCGATGGCGTTGGCCTCGTAGATGCCGACCCAAATCGGAAGCACGGTGTTGCTGTTGACATCTTTCAAAATGACAATTGGCATGTTCGTCGCCGGATCCATCATCAGGCCGCGAATTTTCATTTCGACTTCCATACCACCGCCTCCTCCGCAACCATTACATCACACTCTCGCCCACCAGCGAGTTCGGGCCGGCGCGCGTGACGCGCACGTTCAGGTACTGTCCAATTAAGTTTCCTTCGCCGCCTCTCTCATCGGCGAAATTCAGCGTGCGATTCTGCGAGGTGCGCCCGATCCACTGTCCCAATGCCTGGTTTCGGCCCTCGACGAGCACTTCCTGCACCGTGCCGATGGCTTCCGAATTGCGGCGAATCTGAATGGCGCGCTGCCGCTCTTGCAGGATGGTCAGCCGCCGCGTTTTTTCCTCTTCGGGAATCTGGTCGCCCATGGCGAGCGCCGCCGTGTTGGGCCGGGGCGAGTATTTGAAGCTGAACAGCGAATCGTACTGGACTTCGTCCAGCAGCGCCAGCGTCTCGTTGAAGTCCGCTTCCGTCTCGCCCGGAAAGCCCACGATGATGTCCGTCGTGAGCGCGACAGGGCGGCGCGCATTCTTCAGCCATTCAATGCGGCGCATGTATTCATCGCGCGTGTAGAGCCGGTCCATGGCGTTCAGCATGCGGCTCGACCCGGACTGCACGGGCAGATGCACGTGGTCGCACAGCACCGGATTGGCATCGATGGCATCCACGATGGGTTTCACGAAATCGCGCGGGTGTGAAGTCGTGAAGCGCACGCGCCGGATGCCGGGCGTCTCGGCGACACGCGCCAGCAGCGTGGCAAAGTCCCATCCCGCGGGTGTCGGATCGCGGTAGCTGTTGACGTTCTGGCCCAGGAGCTGGATCTCCGTATAGCCTGTCTCGGCCAGCTTCCGTGATTCCGCCATCACGCTTTCACTCGTGCGGCTGCGCTCCGGGCCGCGCGTGAACGGCACTACGCAATATGCGCACGACTTGTCACAGCCCTCGATGATGGTGATATAAGCGCGGTGCGGATTATCGCGCCGCGTGAACGGCGTCTCGAACGTCTCGTCGGTGTACAGACTCAGCCCGGTGACGCGCCGGTTGCCGGCTTCGAGCTGCACCAGCATCTCCGGCAGCTTGGTGTAGCTGGCCGAGCCCGCCACCAGGCTCACGTGCGGGGCCTTTTCGAAAATCTTCTCGCCTTCCTGCTGCGCCACGCAGCCGAGCACGCCGAACACCTTGCCCTTGCCCGCGTCGCGCTTGAATTGCTGCAGCCGGTGAAACACTTTCTGCTCGGCCTTGTCGCGGATGCTGCAGGTGTTGTACAGCACCAGCCCGGCGGCTTCCGGCGTCTCCATCTGGATGTAGCCTTTGGAGAGTAGCGTGCCAATGACTTTTTCCGAGTCATGCGCGTTCATCTGGCAGCCGAACGTTTCGATGTAGAAGGTCTTGGCGGTCACGTATTCCTCATTCTAACGCGGGCGCAGGAGGCGCTCGGCCAGCCGCCAGGCTTCCGCCCCAGGCGGGCTGCGCTAAAAGCGTCCGGATTGGCCAGGCATAAGTCAGGAGTGGGGGGACACCTGGAGGACACGCAGTATGGCGGGCGCTCGCGAACAGTGTCCGACACAATCAAATCACGGCATGCAGGCCCTGGAATTCTGGAAGACCGTTAACGTGGATCGCGCCAATTTGCTCGAATCGCTGATTCAGTTGCTGAACGAGCGCCAGGTGAAGCACTGCGTGATCGGAGGTCAGGCGGTAAATGCGTATGCCGAGCCGTTGGTCAGTCTGGACCTTACCTAGTGATCGCCACCAACGACCTCGAACGGCTGAAGCCTCTACTAGCCGCTCAGTCTGCGGTGGAACAGTTTCCGCACAGCATCAACATCTCCACGCCGGGTTCTGATCTTCGTGTGCAGATTCAGACGGACCCGAGGTATCTGGACTTCCCGGAGCGCATCGTCCCGTGATGTCTTGGGTGCAACGCTGCCCGTTGCTTCGCTGGATGATCTGCTGCAAGGAAAAATCCGGGCTGCCAGTGATCCTGATCGCCGCCCGACCAAACGCAAGAAGGACCTTTTGGACATTGCGCGATTGATCGAGAAGTATCCGCCCCTGCGTGAGCGCGTGCCGGCCGAACTCCTGAAGCGGATGTCGTTTTAACTACCCACGCTTCTTCGCCGCCATCAACTCTTCGATGTTGACCAGCTCGGTCGGATAATTCCCGGTGTAGCAGGCATAGCAATACTCGTGCTTCCGGTCGTCTTCCACCGCCTTGCGCAGCGAAGCCAGCGAAAGGTACGCCAGCGAATCGGCCTCGATAAACTTGCGGATCTCCTCTACCGTATTGTTCGCGCCGATCAGTTCGTTCTTGGTGGGCGTATCCACGCCGTAAAAGCACGGTGAAATCGTCGGCGGGCAGGACACCCGCACGTGCACTTCGCGCGCGCCCGCCTGTCGCACCATGCGCACGATCTTGCGCGACGTCGTCCCGCGCACGATGGAATCGTCCACCAGCACGACGCTCTTGCCCTCCAGCAAATAGCGCACCGGGTTGAGCTTCAGCTTTACGCCGAAATCGCGAATCACCTGCGAAGGTTCGATGAACGTGCGGCCCACATAGTGATTGCGAATGAGCCCGTGCCGGAACGGCAGGCCCGATTCCGACGCGTACCCTAGGGCCGCCGCCACGCCCGAGTCCGGCACCGGCACCACGAGATCGGCATCCGCCGGCGCCTCGCGCGCCAGCAGCCGTCCCAGGTTCTCGCGCGATTCCTGCACCGCGCGGCCGAAGACGATCGAATCCGGGCGCGAGAAGTAGACGTGCTCGAACACGCACTGCGCCAGCGGCCGCTCCGGCGCGAAGCGCTCGCGCGTGACCCCTTCGGGTCCGACGATGACC
>JBGPKX010000153.1:0-12910 GCA_041486185.1 Bryobacteraceae bacterium
CGATCGATCCCGTCTTGTGCGCTACCTCGGTGCCTTCGGGCAGGATGCCCTTGAGCCGCGTTTGTCCCGTCTGGCAGCGGCGCATGATATCGAGCAGCAGATCCGCCGACTCCGGCTTCATGACTTCCGGGTCATGGAGCCAGATGCGTGCCAGCAGGGACGTCATGGCGTCGGGCGTAGAGGTGTCGCGCGGATCTTTGGCGAACGCCGCGGCCGCTTTCTTCGATTCGTCGGATGGAACCGCGTCCAGGAGTTTGCTCCACATCTCGGGGGACCATTGGTTCTCTGGCGGCAGATTCTTCACGCCGTCCCGGTCGGCGATCAGCCGCGCGGTGGGCCGGTTGACGCTGATACCCGTGATACCCAGCTCGCGCACGCGGGCGGTCACGGCATCGGCTCCGCCGGCCAGCCGCAGCAGCACATCGGTGGCGCTGTTATCGCTGATCAGCAACATCAACTCCATGAGGTTGCGCACTGAAAGCGCCACACCCGGCTTGTTGAACAAGTCCGTGAGCGTGCCGCTGCCGGGGTGCAGGTCGGAAGCGTGCAACTCGACCATCTGATCGAGCTTCACCTCGCCCGCGTCTATGCGATGCAGCAATTGCGCGGCGACGGGGATTTTGAAGGTGCTGGCCATGGGGAACTGCTCGCCCCCGTGGAACGAGACCTTGCGCCCGGTTTCGAGGTGAATGACGCTGGCCCCGACTACGCCGCCGGCGATCTTCGAGACACGATCCATCTCGCGCTCGAGCCGGGTGAGCTGCGAATCGGCGGCAACCAGCGCACTTGCAAGGAACAGCCCCGCAAGAGCGGCCCGGCTCACCATCTCGAGCCTCTTCATCGTGACCCGCCCATAGGCCGCGCCACAAATCTTGGCGGTGTCGCGGCATTAGCGAAATCCCAGCCCGTGAGATAGGCGAGGCGCAGAATCTTTTCCATTTTCGCGAAATTGATTTTCTCAACCGTGTCGGTGGTCTGGTGGTAGTCGGGATGAAAGCCCGTGAACCACCAGATGGCCGGAATATCGTGCAGCGCAAAAGGGAACTGGTCGCTGCGCTGGAAGATGTTCAACGCGGCATCGCGGTCCCACTTGTCGTTGAGCCGCAGGCCCACGTATTCATTGGAGCGTTCCACAGCGGCGCGGTAATCGGGACTATTGAGGAGGCCGATGAGATTCAGCTCGTTCGCGGTGTCGGGCGCGATGTCCATGAGGCCCTCGGTCTGGCGGCTGGGCGTTTCATTTCTGCCGATCATGTCGAAATTGATGACCGCGCGCGTGGTCTCGAGCGGGCGCAGGGGATGCGCAACATAGTAGTGTGAGCCGAGCAGGCCGCGCTCTTCAGCCGCGAAAATGGCGAACAGGAGCGACCGCTTCGGCTTCTCGGGACTGGCCGCGAACGCCCGCGCCAGCTCGAGAACCCCGACGGTACCCGAACCGTTATCGTCCGCGCCACGGTAGATGTTGCCATCCCAGATGCCGTCGTGATCGTGATGCGCGCTGAACACAATGGTTTCGTTCTTGAGCGCCGGATCACTTCCTTCGACCAGGCCGAGCACGTTGTAGGACGTCCCGCGCCGCTGCTCCGCCAGCACGATGCGCATTTCGGCGCGCGTGCCGGCCAACACTTGGGAAGCCGGCTTGAGCGTCTCATCAATCCCGGCTTGCAGCTCGGAGGGCTTTTTGCCGGTAGCCGAGAGCAGCTCGGCGGCGAGTGCATCGCTCACCGAAAACGCCGGCAGCCTGACCTCTGAATCGGCAAGCGTCTGCGGAGACAGCCGGCGCGCCCGCTGCTCGCTGCCGGGGATGCGCGTGATCCGGTCCTGATTGGATGGGTGCTTGCGGTTCGGCTCGGCCGCGAAAAGCACTCCGATGGCGCCGTGTTTCTTGGCATTGAGCACTTTGACCAGGGCGCTCGCATGCCGCGTGTTGCCCTTGCCGTTGAAGATCGAGTTGGAATCGTTCTCCTGCGGCTCGTGATCGAAAATCAGGACGATTTTGCCGCGTGCATCGAGCGAGCCATAGTCGTCGTAGCCGAACTCGGGAGCCGTGATGCCGTATCCGGCGAACGCCACCGGTCCGTCTGCGGCCGCCTCAAACCCAGAGCCGCCGAAGAAATCAACGCCATATTCTAGAGTGCGCCTCTTGGCGCCATGCTCGACCGTGAGACTACTCCCGCCGGTATCGATACGGTACTCGATGAGCGGGACTGGCTGCAGGTACGAATCTCCCGCAACAGGTCTTACACCCGCCTTTGCGAACTCCGCCGCGAGAAATTCAATGGCCGCTTCCGAGCCTCGCTGAAGCGAACGTCGGCCTTCCAGCGCGTCCGAAGCCAGGAAGGTCAGGTCCGCGCGCAGATCGGTGACGCGGATGCGCTCCAGGCCGGGACGTTGCGCGTAGGCGGCTGCCAGGGCCGCGAACGCCGGCAGGAGCCGGAACCTCAAGTATCGGGTCATCAGGAAATCAAAGATAACACTTCCCCAGCAGGCAGATAAAACAAAACGGCCACCGCGGGGCATTTGCGGTGGCCGTTTGCTCAGGAGTAAAGACGAAGCTTCTGACTTTTAGGTACGTTTCTGCACAGCAATTCCAGTTTTAGGCCTGCTGTTTCTTCCGCTTGAGGAAGAGCAACCCAGCGAGCCCCGTGCCAAGGAGGACGATAGTGCCTGGCTCCGGTACTCTCGACAGTACGAGGTCGTCAACGCCGATCGTCGGTGGCCAGTCTATGAATTCCAGCTTGGTGGCGTTAGTGACGTTCTGCGACCATACCCCGATATATTGCAGGTTTGGCTCAGTGCTGCTGCTGCCTGACTTAGGGGAATGAGTCGAGCTGCCGTTTGTTGTCCCGGGCACAGCGCCATAGACTATCGTTGGCGCTCCACCATTGACGACGAATTCGAAGTCGGGCGGGTTACTCTGGTTCGCCCCGCTGGTTCCGTCCGGAAAGATCTCGAAGTCAAAGGTGATATTACCGGTGAAGGAGAACCCGTTGATGAACTGCATGGTGATTTGGTTGGAGATCTGACTGCTACTATCGTTAGTGTTGGATATGAACGTGTCGTAAACCACTTTCCCGCTCGCATCCTTGTTCAGCGGAGCGGCGTTGTTCACCGCACCGTCCGACGTGCCGAGGGTGAGCGAGGTCGCGCCGTTACCTGGGCCGACGGCGAAGCCCTCGCCGTTATAGGTTTTGTCGGCCACTGCGCCAGTTACGAGGACGCAATTGCAGCCGAGTATGTTGTTCATGTAGTTTGTGATCGAATCGGTTGGGAGCGTACCGCCGCTGGCCGGTTTTCCGCTGGCCAGCGAGTTGAAATTGAACGAGAACGTATCGGCGCGGACGGACATTCCCGTCCCGATAAACGTGATACCGACAACTAAGATGGCCTTCAGACCGTTTTGGAACGGTTTCCCTGAGTGTTGAGTCATTCGTCGAATCCTCCGATGCGCAAATCGTTCGATGGCGCGAATCGATTGTAGCGCTAGTGCCATCGTGAGCACGTATGTTGCCACGGCATTAACCCCGAACAATCGATGGTTAAACCATTGACAGATAGTGAATTAGCTGGCATTCGGCTTCTCTGCCCGAGCGACACGTTGCAAAAGCGTGGGTTTCAGTACCAAACTTTAGTTAGCACCAGCTGGCCGAAGTTAACACCCCCGCCAACCCAAGGCTCCTCGCGACCGCCGATTCCGCTGCAATCTTAGTACTAGAAGTACTGCTAATTTCTTCGCCGACAGTGCCTTACTGCCATAGCGGGATGATCAACGAAAATTTGCATCGTGTCACTCTTCCCGCCGCCAGACCAGGGCGCCACCCACGATAGTGGCCACTGGTCCGCCGCGGAAATGCCAGCCATGGAAGGGCGAGTTTTTACTCTTGGAGTAGGACCGGTTGACGTCATAAGTCCACATCATTTCGGTATCGAGGATGCTAACGTCACCCGGCGCGCCGGCTGCCAGCGTACCCCGGTCGAGCCCCAGGACACCGGCGGGGCCAGTGGTGAACAACTCGACCAGACGCATCAGCGAGATTTTTCCGGTGTGGTAGAGCTTTTCGAGCGACAGCCCCAGCGCCGTCTCGAGGCCGGTGATCCCGAACGGGCATTTTTCGAACTCCTGCATCTTCTCGCTGCCGGGGTGCGGAGCGTGATCGGAAGCAATGGCGTCTACCGTGCCTGAAATAATACCCTCGATTACCTCCGCCACGTCGCAATCCGAGCGCAGGGGCGGCTTCATTTTGTAACTGCTGTCGTAGGCTGTGATGTCGGCGTCGCTGAGTGCGAAATGGTGCGGCGTGGCTTCACAAGTGACGGCGAGGCCCTGCTTTTTCGCGAATTTCACCATATTGACCGAATGGCGCGATGAGATGTGCGCTACGTGGAAGCGCGCGCCGGTGGATTCGGCCAGCAGAATATCGCGCGCCACCATCACGTCCTCCGAGCTGCCCGGAATACCGCGCAGCCCCAGCCGCGTGGATGGCACGCCTTCGTGCATGTCGCCGCCGGCGCTCAAGTTCAGGTCTTCACAATGATCGATGACAGGAAGGCCGAACGACCTGGCCATCTGCATGGCGCGGCGCATCACGCGGGCATTCATTACCGGCCGGCCGTCATCCGAAATGGCCACAATGCCTGCATTTTTCATCGAGCCGATAGCAGCCAGTTCCTCGCCGGCGCTGTTCTTCGTAATGGCGCCGATGGGAAACACATTGACGGCCGCATAGCGGCGAGCGCGCTCGATAATGTAGCTGGTTACGGTGGCGTTGTCGTTCACCGGAAGTGTGTTGGGCATGCAGCAGATGGAAGTGAACCCGCCCGCCGCGGCCGCCCGCGCGCCGGTTTCGATGGTTTCGGAATGCTCAATGCCCGGTTCGCGCAAGTGCACATGCATGTCGATCAGGCCCGGCGCCACTACCAGGCCGGACGCATCAAAAACCCCGGCGCCGGCGCGTTCGAGCTTGCGGCCGACGGCGTGGATGCGGCCGTCTTCGATGAGCACGTCGGCCAGTCCGTCCAGTCCGGAAGCCGGGTCGATGACGTGGCCGTTCTTTATGAGCAGGGCGGGCATGTTATTCGGTTGGGCAGCCGGCAATGCGGGGGGCGATGGGGCGATGGGGAGAGGGGGCGATGAGACAGAAGGTGACGCGGCGACGCGGGGACACGGCGACACGGCGAGCCGTTCTGATGTGCGGCATTCGCGTGTTCTTTGGGCCGATAGGGCGATAGGGAGAGGGGCCGAGAGGAAGACAACATCTGCCTCGCCGTGTCGCCGCGTCCCCGCGTCGCCGTGTCGGCTTCTGTCTCCCCATCTCCCCGCCTCCCGCTCAGCCCGGGATCGACACAACGGCCCGTTCTAATGCGCGGCATTCGCGTGTTCTCCTACGATGCGCTCGAGCACTGCCATGCGCACGGCTACGCCATTTTCCACTTGATTGAGAATCACCGACCTTTGAAAATCGGCGACCTCGGAAGACAGCTCGCGGCCGCGATTGATCGGGCCGGGATGCATCACGATGGCGTCGGGCTTGGCTAGCGCGAGGTGTTCGAGACGCAGTCCGTAAAACTGGAAGTACTCTCCGGCGCTGAGCGGAGGATCGTGCTGGCGCTCCAGTTGTACGCGCAGCATCATGATGACGTCGGCGCCCGCGATGGCCTCGCGAATGTCGTTGGTCAGGCTGACGCCGGGTGCGATCTGCGTCAGTTCTGGGGGCAGAAGGCTGGCGGGTCCGCACAGCACGATGTCCACTCCGAATTTCGAGAGCAGATGCACATTGGAACGTGCCACGCGGCTGTGCGCGATATCGCCGATGATGGACACGCGCAGGCCTTCGAGCGCGGCACGCCGATCCAGAATGGTGAGTGCGTCAAGCAATGCCTGCGTGGGGTGCTCGTGCGTGCCGTCGCCGGCATTCACGATGGGGATGGCGAGGTGCCGCGCCAGAAAATGGGGCGCGCCGGAGGCGGCATGGCGCATCACAATGGCGTCCGGATGCATGGCGGCCAGCGTGTTCAAAGTGTCGACCAGCGATTCTCCCTTGGACACGCTGGAACCAGACGCCGTAATCGACACGGTATCCGCGCCCAGGCGCTTGGCCGCGATTTCGAAACTGGTGCGCGTGCGCGTGGAAGCTTCGAAGAACAAGTTGACGATCATCTTGCCGCGCAGCGTGTCCAGCTTCTTGAAGGATTGCGTCTGCAGCGGCTGAAAGAACCGCGCGCGCTGCAAAATAGCTTCCACTTCGGCGCGTGTGAGTTCTTCAATTCCGAGCAGTCCGGACGCCATCAGATTGAGCGCGCTATGCGGTTTCCGCCGCCACTTTCTCGACCAGCAGCACTTTTTCCGCCTGGTCGATCTCCTGAAACTTCACTTCGATAATCTCGTCGTCGGTGGTTTGCACCGAGCGGCCCACGAATTTCGCTTCGATCGGCAGTTCGCGGTGACCGCGATCGATGAACGCCAGCAGTTGCACACGCGCCGGGCGGCCGTGATCGAAAAGCGCATCGAGCGCCGCGCGGACCGTCCGGCCGGTGTACAGCACGTCGTCCATCAGGATGATGTCCTTGCCCTGCACCGAGAAGGGGATCTCGGTGGCGTTCACCACGGGTTTGATATCGACCGTGGTCAGATCGTCGCGATACAAGTTGATATCGAGAATCCCGACCGGAATGGAGCGCTGCTCGAGCGCTTCGATTTTGCGCGCCAGGCGCTGGGCCAACGGCGCGCCGCGGCGACGAATTCCCACAAACGCCAGCCGGTCCAGATCGCCGTTCTTCTCGAGAATTTCGTGCGCCAGCCGGACGAGCGTGCGGTCGATCTCCGACGCGCTCATCAACTGAGCTTTTTCCCGCGTTAGAGCCATGTTTTGTAAGAAGACAGAAGTCAGGCAGCCACTAGCCAGAATACCAAATGCGGGTGGAGCCAGACTGCCGGCGGTGCGCGCCGGGCAATGCTAGGGCATTGCAGAGGGGGCGACGCGGGGAGGGGGCGCGGGGGCGCGATGGCGGCCATGGCTTATAATTTGCCTATGGCCACTCTTGTGGGTGTGATGGACGCGGCCGCGCTGGATGCGAAACAGGAGAAACTGTTTGCCGTCCTGAAAGGCATGGAACGCGTGATCGTGGCATATTCGGGCGGGACCGATTCCGCGTATCTCGCCTGGGCCGCGCACCGCGTGTTGGGCGCCAACGCGATCGCCATCACTGCGGACTCGGCCTCGATTCCGGAATCGCACAAGCGCGACGCGGAGGACTTCGTCCGCCGGTTCGGCATCCCGCACGAGTACATCGAGACCCACGAGTTCGAGAACCCCGATTACCTCAAGAACGACGCGAATCGCTGCTTTCACTGCAAGGACGAGCTGTTCACGCGGCTCGATGAGGTCGGACGCGAACGCGGCATCGCGCACATCATCTATGGCGTGAATCAGGATGACTTGGGCGATTACCGGCCCGGACAGAACGCGGCCAAGATCCACGAAGTGAAAGCGCCGCTGGTGGAAGCCGGGCTGACCAAAGCCGAGATTCGCGAACTATCGCGCATGGCGGAGCTGCCCACGTGGGACCGGCCGGCTTCGGCGTGCTTAAGCTCGCGGATTCCCTATGGGACGCCGGTAACGATTCAAAACATCAAGACCGTCGAGAAGGGCGAGGAAGAGATCAAGGCCCTGGGGTTCCGGCAGTTCCGCGTTCGCTTTCACGGAGAGCTGGTACGTATCGAGATCGCCAAGGATGAGCTGGCGCGGGCGCTTTCCCCGGAGATGGCGGCGGCGTTTACGGCAATCTTCAAGAACCTGGGCTTCAAGTACGTCGCGCTGGATCTCGAGGGGTACCGGCAGGGATCATTGAACGAAGTTTTGAATCTGCACTGATGTGCGGATGCGTGTAAACAAGCCACATATCGCGTGGCAGGTCTTGACCTCCTTTTTTACACGCTTGCTTCACCGCCGCTGATGGCGGGCACAATCGAAATCTCAGCGCCGGAAGCGATGGCGGTTGGCCAGCCCGTGTACCGGGCATCTTCGGTTCCCACGAAAATGTTGATGTGTTCCGGATTTGTCCTTGTTCGGTAACCACTCGATCTCGAATCCCCCGGTGGAGACTCCACAAGACTTCCAGGGCTTCTCGCAGTGTGGCTGGAGCGGTTCCGCTTTCACCGTGCTGCTTCCTCCGGAATACGGGCGTAAGGGACCCGGTAAGTGAAATATGACGGACACGATTATCGTTTGCCGCGACGTTGATTGATTTTCCGGGTTGGGCGTTTGGCAGTCCGATAATGTTGGTTGACTTAGCGGGCTACCCTCGGCTTCAGGCTGGTGTACGAGTTGGGCTCAGGATTACTGTAGATCTCCCGTAGCGGTCACGCCTTCACATTCCACCATGCCTGCGTGCAGATGAGCGCAAGATTCCAGGTAACGACCCCGGCAAACCAGAAATTGACCATCACGACGATCCGTGGATACCGGCGCATCGCGATCAACACCAGAATCACGGCAATGATCTTCGAGACCATGAGCGCGGGTACCGGGCCGATGCGCATCAGGCGCGAAATGAAGAGGCTGGCTTCGCCGGCGCCCAGGTGAAGGCCAATCAGCGTAGTGAGAACATCGAGAACCTGGAGAAAAACAAAGACGCTGATGGAAGGACGCTGCTGCAGGAGCCGCATTTACCCATTGTTTCGCGGCGCACGCGAAGCAAGCCAGTTGTCTTTGGTTAATTGTAACCTCAGTCCGACGCGGTTTACGTTTTCCTTGGATCGATCAAACGCTCGTTTGCCCGCCGCGACGATTGCATGATAGCTTGATCGCCATGCTTCGATCGCCTTTCGTCATGCTGCTGATCTGCGCCGCGAGCGCCACGGCTCAGCCGCCACAAGCGGGAGCGAACTTTCTGCAGGATGCCTTCGGGCGCCAGGCGCTGAGTGGGAACCCGCTGCTGAGCGCCGAGTTTCCACGCGTTTCACTCCTATTTGCCAATCGGGCGGTCGCAGTTCAGGACAGGCATGACCACGGCGAGGCCAGGCTGCGCGCTCCCGGATCGGAAGCTGTCATGGTGGCGCGCCTCGAGCATCGCGGCGAGTTCGACTTCTGCCGGATCAGGCACCAGCCAGGTTCGTCCATTCCGCCGGACGAGCTCAAGCTGGTCTGGGGTTTTCCGATGGAATTCAACGAGTCCATGACCCTGGACGCGGGCGCTCTTCAGGGCCATCCAATGTTTCTCCCGGCTGGAACCGTTCCGCCGGCGCACTTTCTCAACTGGGGCACGCTGTTCTACAACCGTTCGAGCAACCTCGCCATTGGAACCGTACTCGAAGGCGCCGCGCCGGCCGCAACTCGGTGGGGATGGCGCACGGGTCCGACCGGTCCAACGCAGCTTCATTTCTGGACCAGCATGGGGCGCCCCGATCTTGAGGTCACGATCTTCGCTTATCGACCGCGCGACGAACGGCTCTGGTGGGCCGAGTGGTACCAGGAGCAGGAGAGGCGTGCGCCTGGTGGCCACCCGCGCCTGTTTCCCGTGCTGAGTCCGCTCGAGACCAGTTGGATGCCGGGCGAGCGGCAGGAAGTTGAAATTGTGCCCGGCCCGTCGGATGTCGGGAAGGCGATGGAGTTCGTGCTGATCGACGACGTGGCCGGCCGGATCGTTTCGCGCAAGAGCTTCGAATATCAACTCCCGGTCACGCATGTCACATTGAAAGTGGACGATTGGCCGAGCGGCTTGTATCGCGCGACAGTGGTCCCAGCCGGGGCTGCGTTTGATCCCGCAGTGCGCGGTTGGGGCGAGAAATGGCTGAACCTCATTCTGCGTCCGGTCCGGCCTCGCGGAACTGTATTGTTCGTCGCCCCGACGGACATGTGGCGCGCATATGCCGCGAATGGCGGTCACGCCATGACTTCCTGGCGCGACGATTATCACTACACCAGCGTCGGTTATTCGCCTACAGTGCTCAACACGCGTTTCCGGCGCACCAATCATTACTATTACGGGTTGTACGAAAGGCATGCCGACATCCAGCACTACCGGTATTTGCGTGAACTGGCCCAGAAGGACGGATTCCAAATCGACTACGCCACCCAGGATGACGTGGCGCTCGACCGCGTCCGGCTGAGCGACTATCGGCTCGTGCTGATCGGGAGCCATGCCGAGTTCACGACCGCGGAATGCTACTTGCGCTTTCGCGATTACCTGGCACACGGCGGCGCGGTGATGATCCACGGTGGCGACTCCTTGGCGGTGATGGTGGAATATCTGCCCAGCCTGCGAGATCGCCGCTATATCTGGCAACGCGACCATATCTGGTGTCATCTGACCGACCAGCCGGATAGCTTCATGCCGCCGCGCCTGCTTCCGCCTGATGCACCGGCCAGCGCACCGATCACCGCGCCAGAGGCCGGCGACGCCATCGATTATCTGAACCTGTTCCACGTAAGCGTGGGCTATTGGCCCGAGGGCAGTGCGGCCGTTGTTGCCAACATCGACCACCCGGTGATGCGCGGCCTGGGTTTGAAATTGGGCGATCCGATGCCGGGGACCTGGGCCGGCGAAGCCGACATGACCTATGAGCCGCGCGCCTGGGACATCCTGCTGCGTTCAGACCGGGCGGTAACGGAAGCGAATGAGAGCGGCCTGGAACGCGTCAAGCAGCCCGCGTTCCATCACACAGCGCTCATGATTCACAAGAATTTGCGGCTAGCCGAAGTTTCGGGCGAGGGTTTCACGAATGTTCTCGCCGATCCAGGTGGAGGAGTGTTTCGAACCATCTACGCCAGAACGCTGCACTATCTGCTCGATGCGGCGGCCGAGCTTCGCGATCCGGAGAGCGTTGCAGTTGAACCAGGTGGCGCAGATCCGGAGTTCGGGTGGAATGCGCCGGCCAAGCTGGCCGCGATTCGGTACTCACTGCCGGAGTTCGTCGACTATCAGGATCCTTTGTGGTTTCGCAAACCTGCGCCCTATGCGCATTATGTAGTGGAAGGCTCGAGCGACGGCGAGACCTGGACAGTTTTGGCGGATCGCACGCACGGGCCATGGCGCGGATTGCAGACCGATTTCGTGCCGCAGACGCCACTGCATAAGATACGCTTTCGCGGCAGTTTTTCAAACCGCGAGCGGTTCCAGGTGAACAACGTCAGCGTGTTCCGAGTTGAGTAGGAGAGTTGAAGCTCGAAGCCACCGCTTCCTCATGGTCGCGGCTCAGAAATGCGCTCGTGAAATTCAGGGCCGTCGCTGAGCCGCGCGCGTCAGCAAGCGGTACCCTTATCCACCCAGACAAAACAGCTTTCCGTCTTGCGAGCCGATGACGAGTTTACCGGCGGCAATGGCCGGCGAAGCCGATAACGGCGCGCCGGCGTTGAACTCCCCCAGCTTTTTCCCGCTCGCTAGATCGAGCACATACAGCCGCCCGTCATTCGAGCCAACATAGACGCGCCCGCTTGAGATGGCCGGCGAGGAATCCACGCGCGCATTGGTGGCGAATGTCCAGATTTTCTTGCCCGTTTTCGCATCCAGGCAATGGACGATCTTGTCGCGGCCTCCGATCACAACCTTGCCATTCAACACCGCGGCTGAAGAGTAAAACGGAAAGTGCCGCTCGGGATGTTGGTAGCGCCACAGAACGCGATGGCTGGTCAGGCTCACGCTCACCACTTCGTTATTGAATGTCCCGAAATAAGCCGCCTTCCCCGCAATGGCCGGCGACGCCGCGTTGTAGCCGCCCGAAGAAACCTGAAACATCTCTTTGCCGTCGCTGATGCGAATGGCGTGGAACACTTCATCGCACCCGGCGATGAAAGTCAGACCTTCCGAAACACCGGGAGTGCAATGCACATAATTGGTGGTTCGAAATTTCCAGTGCACCGCGCCCGTGCGCGCTGCCAGGCAATAAAGATTGCCGTCGTAAGAGCCGATGAGCAGGCGGTCGCCCACAATCACCGGAGATGACTTGACCTCGGCCCCCGTTTGCAGTTTCCATAGGCTCTTGCCATCCGCGGCGGTCACGGCATGCAGGGTGCCACCGAGATCGCCGACGTAGACCACGCCGTCGTACACAGCAGGCGACGATTCCTCAATGCCTTCCTGCACGTGGTACTTCCAGCGCAGCTTGCCAGTTGCCAGCTCGAGCGAGATCAGATCGGCCGACTGCGAGCCGACGTACATCGCGCCCGCTACGATGGCCGCCGAAGATTCGATCGAATCGCCGGCATCGTAGGTCCACAGCAGTTTCAGGTTTGCGGGCAGGGAAGAGGCCGCGATGCCGTTCAACTGCGGGTTGGCGCGGAACTGTGGCCAGTCGTCTTTTGGCGGCGGCTCAGTTGCGGCGCTCAGCCAGGCGCCTGCCGGAACGGTGATGAGAAACTTACGCCGATCCATCCAACTCGTAAGTCGTCAGCTCGATCTCGTATCCGTCGGGATCGTTTAGATAGATCGAGTGAGCGATTTGATGATCTTCGAATGTGAAAGAAATCCTCCGCCCGCGCAGTTCCGCTTGCGCGCGCAAGAAATTTTCGCGGTCCACCTGAAACGCCAGATGACGCATGATGGTGCTGTTGCGCCGTTCGGGGGCCGGGATCGGATTTTGGGTGGCGGCTGGGAACAGGGCGATGCCGGTTTCGCCCGCGTACATCATGGCAGGCACGCCGCCCCACACTTCTTCGTGACGCCGTTCGAGCCCCAGAATGTCGCGATACCAGGCGATCGATCGTTCGACGTCCTTGACCGTCAGCGCCACGTGATCGATGTGCCGGACACGAAACATGCAGCCGGCTACTTCTCGGCCAGCGCGAATAACTGATTCCGGTTGCCGATGAACAGCGTGCCGTGTGCCGGCACGGGCGTCATGTAAACGGCGCTTCCCATGTTTTGTTCTGAGATTAACTTCTTCTCTTTGGCGGCTTCGAGCACCGCGACATCG
>JBGPKX010000154.1:0-12905 GCA_041486185.1 Bryobacteraceae bacterium
CCACAAAGAGGGCCACGTGGGCGTTGTCTCGCGCTCCGGCACGCTGACTTACGAGGCCGTGGGTCAGTTGACGAAACTCGGCATTGGACAATCGACCTGTATCGGCATCGGCGGCGATCCGATCATCGGCACGAATTTCGTGGATGCTCTTCGTCTTTTCAATGAAGACCCCGATACGCACGCCATCATCATGATCGGCGAAATCGGCGGCAATGCCGAAGAGACCGCGGCGGCATATGTTCGCGAGCATGTGAAGAAGCCGGTGGTTGGATTCATCGCCGGCCAGACCGCGCCGCCCGGACGCCGCATGGGCCACGCCGGCGCGATTATTTCCGGTGGCTCGGGCGGGGCCGCGGACAAAATCAAAGCGCTACAAGCCGCGGGCATCACAGTGTGCTCGTCGCCCGCGGAAATGGGAGAAAAAATCAAAAGCCGCTTATGACGCAGCGAACATTTTCCATCATTAAACCGGATGCCGTGGCCCAAGGCAACGCCGGCGAGATTCTTGCGGCCCTCGAGAAAGCCGGTTTCAAGATTCTGGCGCTGCGTATGACGCGCCTCACGCAGCCGCAGGCCGAAGGCTTCTACGCCGTCCACCGCGAGCGCCCTTTTTTTTCGAGCCTGGTCAAATTCATGACCGAAGGCCCCGTCATCGTGATGGCGCTCGAGCGCGAAAACGCCATCGCCCAACTGCGCGAAGTCATGGGCGCGACCGACCCCGCCAAAGCCGCCGAAGGCACTATTCGCAAACGGTTCGCCAAAAGCATCGAGCGCAACTGCATCCACGGTTCCGATGCCCCGGAAACCGCCGAAGTCGAACTTCGCTATTTCTTCAATACCGTCGACTTGCAGCCATAGGATGGGTGCCTTCGCCGGCCCGTTGCCGTAGCTTTGGCAGCCTCGGCTGCCGTGGCCGGCCTCATCGAAACCCGGGCTTCAGAGGCGAGGCCGGGTCAGCGGGACCGCGTCGCGCAGGGCGGCAACCATCGCCGGACTCAGCCTGTGCGGGCGTGAGCAATGCCGATGGCCAATCTGCGCCCCTACTTTGCCAGCCGGAGAATCTCGGAAGCCACTTTGTTGAACGCATCGGTAAGTTGTGCCGCTGAGGGTGCGTAGACGTACATGCCAGTGGGCAGCGACGGGTCGAAAATGGGGCTCGCCGGATCGTTGGACATCCGCTCCATGAATACCGCATCGATCGGCTCAGGGTCGGTGCCCCCAAGGCCAATGCAATAGATTACGGGGTGAAAGGTCCCGTCCAACCGGACGGTAGTCGCCTGGTTGTCCGCGGCGTTCTTCGAGGCCTTGGCGATGGATGTGGGCGTGTCCACGCGGAGCAGGTTCATGTAATTCCCACTGGGATAGGTTTCGACCGCTGCGTAGCCGGTTGTCGAATTGCCGAAGGCGTCGCTGGCCGGGATGGACGAAATGTCCAGGCGCATTTTATTCGCGTCGCCGTTATACGAGCACGCGGTGGAGGTGACGGTTGGCTGGCTGGTACTGGTGATCGCCACACCCGAGGAATTCATAATCCCGGCGGTATTCCCGGTAGGCTGGTCACCCCCTTCCTGCGCGATGAAACCAGCGGGCAGGCTGGCGTTCGTACAGGTGCTTTTGGGCGTCGCCACAAGAGTTGAGACGTTGCCACCGACGCCGTAGCGGGTGTCTGCTTTGGTCTTTATCGGCAGGCTGTTTGCCGCGAACGCAATCCCGTTGGGCAAGCCGTCGGTGAAAAACACGATGAGGTTTAAGGAGCCCGGCTCATTGATGTTCTTAATCTGTTTGTAAGCTATGTTGAGGGCTTGGGCCGTTCCCGTATTGCCGCCGCAAACCAGTGTGCCGATCATCGATTCCATGGTTGGAGTCTGAGTTTTGAAGTTCACGGTGGGAGCGTAATCCAGATGCGCTGCGCCGTTAAAGGTGACGAGCCCAATCCGGTCGCGCCCCTCGGTGAATTTGTCCACGAAGGCGATGGCGGAGTTGGCCATGATGGCGCAGGCGCCGGCGGTCAGCATGGAACCGGAACGGTCCAGCACCAGCATGACGTTCACGTCGCGCCGCGAAGCCTGGCCGCCGGCCGACACGCGGGTGCTATTGAACCCCAGAACCCGCATGAAGAACAAAGGGCTGTCTACGGCGCCCGTCACCTGCACGGTGCGGACCTTCAGAATGCTTTCGTCGATGGCGACCGTGACGCTTGGATTCGTGGTCCCGAAATAGCTGTTGGGAAAATTAGCATTGAAGTACGAATTGACGGTCTGGGTGGCGCTGGCTGTCTGGCTGGTCAGGTCCAAGCCGACACTGAGCGAACGCGCGCCGGCCAGCGCGGCCGCGTCCACCGAGGCCGACAGCTTGGTCTTGACCAGGAACAGGATGCTGCCGTCAATGGCCAAACCGACCATGGGAATGAGGACAGAGCCCACCATAGCGGCGAGCACCAGCATCGCCATCCCCTGCTGTTTGCTGTTGTCCCGAGATCGCTGTTGCATCCTCTTCGCTCCCTGTTCTAAAAGATCGCGTGCGCGTAAACACCCGTGCCCGTCATGAAGCCGACCCAGTCCAGGTCCGGCGACGCGAAGTACGTTTCCGTCAGATATGTCGAATCGCCCGGATTCAACGCCAGCAGTTGAAAATTCTGGGCGCGCGCCGACGAGACCTTCAGGTAATCGGCGGCGGCTATGTAGCCGTTGGATCCCACGATGCCGCCGCTTGGCGTGCCATAACTGCTGGCCCGCAGGCTGGACTGGCCTACCACGATCCTCCGCGTGAACACCGTTTGGTTCAAATTCGGACACTGCGAAGAGTTAGCCGCGAGGCCCCCGGCGGTGCACTGCTGGGGCCCGACGAAGGTCAGCTGCGACAGAATCACCACACCGTCGCCGCCGGTCGTGGTGAAATTCAAGCCGTTCGCCAGGCGCACGATAATGTTCTGGTTGCCGGACTGCGAGAAGTCCACGCCGTACGCGAACATGTGACACACGTCGCGGCAGATTTGCACCACCTGAATGGACCGTATCAGGTTGATTCCCACCACCGCGGTTCCCATCATCAGCCCCAGCCAGATAAGCGATGTGAGGGCAAACTCGATGAGCGTGCTTCCCCGTTGTCTGGTTGCGCGTGAGCTCTGCATGTCTCCCTTCCCCGTCTATCGCGTTGGCGGGACGCCGCCCAGTGACGACTCCATGCGGTCCGATGAACGGACCGTCATCACGATCGGGTTGGCGCTGCGCAGCAGCGGCGCGAGTGGGCTCAGGCTGTAACCCTGAACCGAGATCTCCACAATGTTGCCTCCCGCATTGCGGGCAGTAGGGGTTAAGGTGTCCGGCGTGTAGTATTGGATTACGATCGTCGAAGCCCCGCCGAAGCCTTGCAGGAACCCCATCGAGTTTTGCTGCACGACGGTCTTGATCGAGGCGTCCTGCCCCATGCCGCTCATGGTCTGGCTGGTGACCGCATAACGCACTCCTTCACGCACCGCGTACTGTAGCGAGGCCTTGCAGAAAACCGCCAGTGCCACGTCCATCACCAGCAGAACGAACGCAAAGAAAGGCACGATCACCAGACCCATCTCGACAGCCTGTGAGCCGCGCTGTCTGGGGTTTCCCCCTCGATTCCGTTCGGACTTTTTCATTGGCTGGAGTGCCTCACGACCGCATGACGTATCCGCGGGCCGTCTTCTTTACAGCTTTCCAACCTTAGAGTTTCCAGGCCGAAACCTGAAGTACAGGTAAGGCTTTTCACCCATGACCTAACGATTTGCCGAAAAGCCGCCGATAAGAACAGCGGCATGTGTTCAGACCATGGCGAGGTGTCGCTTGAGGGCTCGAGTTCCGCCGTCGAGGCACGCGCCGACGCCACCTGCGGCGCACCTTCGGGCAGCATAGAAGCGAATGCTGGCGAGATCGGGCAGGAACTCGCCCGAATCTACGAAGCCGACGCGGCCAGTCTGCACCGCTATGCCGTCTCGCTGACACAGCAACACGAGAGTGCGCAAGACGCCGTGCAGGAAGTCTTCCTTCGCTACTACATCGCGCGCCGCGAAGGGCAGCGCTTTCAGAATCCGCGAGCCTGGTTGTTCCGCGTGCTCCATAACCATGTGTTCGATGGCCTGCGCATGAGCCGGACCAAGAGGGAAGTGGGCATCGAATCCATGCGCGGGTCGCCGGACACGGGCCAGGATCCGGAAGGCGATTACCGCCGCGGCGAGATGGCCCGACGGCTTTCCGATGCGCTGGCTTCGCGCGAGCTTGAGTGCGTGTGTTTGCGCGCCGAAGGGCTACGCTACGAGAAGATCGCCGTAGTGCTCTCGGTGCGATCGGGCACCGTGGGAGCCATGCTGGCGCGAGCTCACAAAAAGATACGCAAGTCGTTGCGGCACGCAGGCTACCTCACCAAGCGCAACGCCGAAGCATTGCGCGAGCTCACGCCAGAGCGGACACGCTATGCCTCCTAGTCCCGCCACGCTTCACGCCTATCTCGACCCGGAATTCCGCTTCGGGCACAAAAAAGCCGCGCGCCATCTGTTGCCCTGAGCCTCGCCGTCGAAGCAAAAATGAAGATAGGAGCGGTTTCTCTCACTGGAAACTGGCCAACTTCGTAATCGCCTTCAGTGCGTGCAGCCTCAAGCCCGGCAAGTCCATATTCAATCGTACCGGCAGACGGTTTCGTGAGTCTCGCCCGCAACTCCGCCCTGCTGTTCCTGCCCTGGCCGTGGTCTTCGGCGGGCTTTATCAGTCATGAATTCAAGGGACATTGCATGATTGTTCCGGGGCAAAATGGGTATAGCGGAAGCCTTTCGCCGGAAATTCAGACTGATTTTTCGCTTTCAGCCCATTACTATTGACACGGCATCGATATTTGCCGTAGGATTACTTGAATTTACGTTGTGGCTTCTGCGGGCTCAGCGCATCGCCGCGGCCGCTCGCGCTCGTCGAGCGGATGAGAGTCGCATTCTTGCCGAACCGTCCGAGTTGTGCCAAAGAAGTGCCTTTATTCGGCAGCAGAGTCTGGATGCCGGTGTCGTCTAAATTCCGCGTGGGCGCGTCACGAATGACCGTCGATCGTGTCCCCCAAACCCAAGTTTCAACGCTTTATCCATGTAGAATGACCGCTACCTGCTACTGCCGATGGAGAATGGCGCTCCTAATCTGCGCCTCGGCCTATCCGGCGCTGGCTCACGCCCAATTCCCCCCTGCCCCCCCACCGGCCATCACCATTCCCGCATGCAACGACTACCGCCTTAAGAATGACCATCCGCTTCTGGCAAAACAGCGCGCCTGCATTTGGGCCGGCAATCTCGTCACTCCAGGCGCCATCTTCGGTGCGGCATTCTCTAGCGCTTACGGCCAGATAACAAAAGACGATCCCGGCTGGGGACAAGGCGTCGCGGGCTACGCTCGCCGTTTCGGCGGGCGCTACGCGCAAGGCGTAACCAAAGCCACCGCCGAGTATCTCTCCAGTTGGGCCTTTCGAGAAGACCCCCGTCCCACGCGCTCGGCTTGCCTTTCCTGGAAGCGCATCTTTTGCGCCGCGGAAAGTCTAGTGGCCCAGCCGTCACCCTCCGGCGGCACGCGGCCCGTTTTCTCCAAGGTAATCGGCGCGTTCGCCGGCGGATTCATCGGCATGACTTACTATCCCCAGAGCGGTACCGTCAATCAGTCGCTCAGACGATCCGGAACCTCGCTCGCCACCTCACTCCTCTCCGTGGAAATCTACGAGTTTCAACCGGAGATCTTCGGGTGGCTTGGCGCCAAATTCTCCCCCAAAAGTACGCCCGCCCAGGCAGGCGCTCCGTCGAGACCAAGACCATGAGACGATCATGATGCATAGGCTACGTTGCTCCCCGGCGCCCTTCTTTGCCGTGCTTGCCGCATGCGTGCTCACCGGTTGTTTCCCCGTGAAACAGTACCAGAGCAATCGTGTCGCCCAGTTTCCGCTCGACCCCAACGCGTCCGGTCCGTCCGGGATTCAGATTCCGCTCGGATTCATTGAATTCGACGATAATGGCGAGCTTTTCAGCCGGGAGCAGTTGAACAATACGATCGAGAAAATCTCGGCTCTCGAAAAAGACAACCCGGCCACGGGCATTAACGTCGTCGTGTTCATCCATGGATGGAAGAATAACGCCTCTAATGCATCCAACAACGTGGCCGGTTTTGAAGCATTCCTTCGTTCCATCTACAACTATCCGCGCGAAGGCGGGGCCCCGCCACCTCCGCTTATGGGCGTTTATATCGGCTGGCGGGGCGCCCGTATCCGCATCGCCAAGGACCTCTCTTACTGGAACGGCGCCGATGCCACTCTCCGGGCGGCCGGTCCGCATCTCGAAGAGGCCTTGTACGGCATCATGCGCGCCGTCAAACCCGAGGAGCGTATCGGTTCACTCAAAGCGCCGGGATCAAAAACCGGCGCGTCCAACCTGATCCTGATTGGACACTCTTTCGGCGGACGCGTCCTCGAAAAGGTAATGACGCCGTATCTCGAGACCCTGATACTGGCCGACGATCGTCACGCCGCGCCGGGATGCGTTGCCGCTCCCAGCCAGGTAAAAGGCCGCGATGTGTCCGGGCCATTGCCCACCCTGACAGTCCTGCTGAATGAAGCTGCCCCAGCGACCGATGCCAAGCAATTCCTCGATTTTTTGAAATGCCACAGGATTAAGAACACCGTTGGTCCCGAAGGACAGGAGAAGAACTATCCGCTCTTTCTCGCCATCACTTCGGACGGCGACTTTGCCAATCGCGTTTTTCTACCCATCGGTCAGTCGGCCGCGCGCCTGAGGATGAAGACTCGCCCCTACTGCACCGGTAACGCCGGTTCTGATGGGCAATCTGGCTGCAGCGGCGATCCCGCCGATCCGAGCGTGATCACGAACCAGAGCACTTACTACACGCATACAACGGCCAGCATTCCAGCCCTCTACAGTCACCAGACCATCAAGGCATCGCAGTGTCCCGATGGAGCGGTGCTGGCCAGCGGGCCGTGGCGTGTTGGTCAGGACGATTATGTCCTCTGCTCCATCCCGGGAGCCTGGAACGGCACGCCCTATTGGGTTGCCAGCATCCCGGCGGCAATGGTTCCGGACCACAGCGACATCTTCCACGAAGGGCTCTACCATATGCTGCAAAGTCTGATTGCGCAAAGACTGCAGAGACCGAAGGATCACCCGTCGCCTCAGTTGCGCGCGCAGTAAAACCCATGGCCACCAGACGTGAGCTTGTCAGTATGCTCCTGGCGGCGCCGCTGCTGGCCCATCACAAAGATGGCGACATCATGGAGGGATTCGACCGCACACCCTTTTGTTCGGCGAAAATGGTCCACGACGTTTACCGAATCGGTGCCGGTCCGGCGGTATTGCTGCTTCACGAACTTCCGGGTCTGATGCCCGAGGACATAACCCTGGCCCGGCGGCTCAGCTGCCTCTACACGGTCTATCTTCCTCTTCTGTTCGGCAAGCCCGGCGATGGCCATTCGTTCCTTCGCGACAGCGTATCGCGGGTGTTCCTGCGCACTCCTTGCTGGGGAAGCGAATTCAATTGCGCCGCGGCGTCCAATATAGGCGGAATCGTGCCCTGGATGGCCGCGCTTGCTCTCCACATCAGTGCGCAGAGCCACGGCCGGGGTCTGGCCGTCATAGGGAACTGTCTCACGGGTTCGATACCATTGGCCCTGATGGCTGATGACGCCGTACGGCCGCAGCTTCGTTGCGCTGTTCTCTCCCAACCCGCCCTCCCGCTGGGCGCGTGGCCCTTCGGTAAGCCCCTGACCCAGGCCGGAAAGGTCGCCTTAGGCCTTACTTCAGACCAGCTCAGGAAAGCCGCCAATGCCGGCGTCCCTACCCTGGCATTTCGTTTCGTCGACGACCCCGTTGTTCCCAAAGAGCGGATGGAAGCCTTAACCGCTCTGTTTCCCAAAGATTCCCGCAAATTCGAGTTCTATCCGGTATACCCCGATCTCTCCTGCCGCCATTGGACCGGCGCGACACCTACCCATCACCATGCCGTGCTTACGGCGGGCAATTGTGAGGATTCAGGTTCAAACGGCCAAAGAGCCTACCAGAGACTACTCGACTTTCTCGCCGCAAATCTTGTCTGATTCAGTGCCTTCGCCACGGCCTTCGATCCCTCACGCATGAAGAGTTCCGTGAGCAGGTGCGATAATAGACTCGTAGCTTGCCGGATGGGTAGCCGCCCCTGATTCAGGGGAGGAAAGTCCGGTCTCCACAGGGCAACGTGCCGGTTAACGGCCGGGGGGGTCCGCTCAAAGCGGGCTTTACGGATAGTGCCACAGAAAATATACCGCCCCGTTTCGGGGTAAGGGTGAAATGGTGCGGTAAGAGCGCACCGCGGCCGGAGTAATCCGGCTGGCAGGGCAAACCCCACGCGGAGCAAGACCAAATAGGGGAGGAGGAGCGGCCCGCTCCGTTCGACTCTCGGGTAGGTCGCTAGAGCCACTCAGCAATGGCTGGCCCAGAGGAATGGCTGCCGCCCGCAAGGGTACAGAAACCGGCTTATAATCCGGCAAGTTACTTTTCTGCTTTTCCGATTACCGGGGAATCTATCGCGGCGTGCCTGCGCGCAACGGCAGGATCATCCAGTTTCTCTGCGCCTTGTACTCGAGTTCGTATTCGTTGTCGCCGTCCTTCTTATCCGGAACAAAGAAGTACAAGTAGCCCGCCACCGGTTTGTCCGTCGACGTTTCGGGCAGGCATTTCGCCATTAGTTTCGCCATGAGTTCCGCCACTAGCGCCGCCATGAGTTGCACAGCTACCGGCTTCGCATTTTCGCTCAAATCGACGAGAGACTTAGCCCCGGAAGGGCTGATCGTATCGCGCGTCCGGTTCACGCGCAAAGTGAAGTTGCCCGGCCGGACTTCGAGCGGGTCTTTCGCTTTTGGGAACACTCCGACTTCCACGACCAGATAACGGCCATCCACTTCCGGGCCGAATTCTTTACGCACCTTCGCGGCAGGCACCCGTTCCGCCGCAACCGCAAGCGATTGATTGAACATGGCGACGGCGTATTGCGTGCGATCGACACGAGGAGGCACACCGCCGGCCTCGGCTCCAAACACGAGCACCGGCGCCAACAGCCAGACCCCCGCCGCTGTGCGCTTCATCATTTGTTGCTTGAGCAGGTATCGATTCTATCACTTACGCGCGGGATGCCACAGTATTTTTTGCCTGCCTTGCTGCGAGCAACGGAGCCTTTGCTCCATAATTGTGATGACTATGCGGGCAGCCGTTTCCAGACTCGTTGTCCTGTTTTCCCTGATCGCCACCGGCGTCGCGTGGGGCCAGCCCCTTCCGCTCGAAGGCATCGCCTGCGTCGGTTTTCGGGTAGGCGATCTCGAGAGGTCGCGAACCTACTACACCGGTCTCCTCGGTTACCAGCAGGCGTTCGAGCTCGAAAATACACCCGGCCAGACTGCCAGCGCGTTCTTCAAGGTGAACGACGACCAGTACCTCGAACTCGAACCTGGTCTCTCCCCGGGCGATGATGTTCGGCTCACCCGCGTTGCCTTCCAGACGACCGATATTGAAGCTCTCCGGCGTCTGCTGGCGGCCCGGGGACTGAATCCGCCCGCCGCGGCCCAGACCCGCGACGGCAACCTGGCGTTCTCTCTTCAGGATCCGGAGGGCCAGCGCATCGAATTCGTCGAGTATCTGAATGGTTCGCTGCAAGCCAAGGCGCGCGGGAGGTTTCTCGACTCCCGAAGAATCTCCGATCACCTCCAGCACGTGGGCGTCGTCGTGCCGAAAGAGCATGTCGACGCCGCCATGCACTTCTACCACGACCAGCTCGGCATGGCGGAGTTCTGGCGATATTCGCCGGGCGGTGAGCTGCGGCTGATCAAGCTGCTCTCTCCCGGCAAGCGCCGGGACATCGTCGAGCTGATGATCTACAGCAAGCCGCCCAGCCGCGCGGAATACGGCTCCATGCACCACATCAACTTCGAAGTGCCCGATATCACGCTGCCGTACCGGGCGTTGCTCGAACGCGGCGCTCGCCTCGAACCGTGGATGAAGCCGGTGGTTAACGCGGAAAACATCTGGGCCGTCAACCTGGTCGATCCGGATGGCACGCGCACCGAAGTGCAGGATTTGAAGAAGGTGCCAACCATGCGTCTGGCGGTGGTTGGACTCGTTCACGGCCATGTGGGCGGTTTTCTGGACCGTTTTGGACAGCGCTACGATGCGCAAATCGTCGGCATCGCCGAGCCGGATGAAAAGGTCAGGCAAGTCTATATCGAGCGTTACAAACTCGCGCCAGGTCTGGTCTATTCCCAGTTCGAGGAGATGCTGGACAAAACCAAACCGCAAGCCGTCGTAGTGTTCACCAGCACCTTCGATCACCTCAAAGTAGTCGAAGCCTGCGCGGCGCGCGGCATCCACGTGATGATGGAAAAGCCGCTGAGCGTGAGTCTGGAGCAGGCCCGCGCCATGGAAGCGGCGCAGCAGAAGAGCGGCATCCAGGTGCTGGTGAATTACGAAACCACCTGGTATCCCAGCAACCAGGCCGCATGGTCGCTCGCGCACGAACAGAAGTCTATCGGCGACATTCGCAAAATGGTGGCGCACGACGGCCACCGCGGTCCCAAGGAGATCGGCGTCGAGCCCGAATTCTTCGCCTGGCTCACCGACCCGGTGCTCGATGGCGCCGGCGCTCTGTTCGATTTCGGCTGCTACGGCGCGGACCTCATGACTTGGCTGATGGACGGCCAGCGCCCGCTATCTGTGACCGCCGTGACCCAGCGGATCAAGCCGGACATTTATCCGAAGGTGGATGACGAAGCCACCATCATCCTGACTTACGCTGGCGCGCAAGGCATCATCCAGGCATCCTGGAACTGGCCCTTTGATCGCAAAGATCTCGAAGTCTACGGCCAAACCGGCTTTGCAAGAACCATTGGAGCGGACCGCATCCGCGTGCGCCTGGATGGCAAACAGGAAGAGGAAATCGCCGCGCGCCCTCTCGATCCCCGATACGATGACCCGCTGTCATATTTGACGGCGGTCGTGCGCGGCGAGGTGAAGCCCGCCGGCCTGTCATCGCTCGCCGTCAATGTCGTGGTGATGGAGATCCTGGATGCCGCCCGGCGCTCGGCTGCGTCCGGCGAAACGGTTCGGCTGAGCGATACAGCGCGATAGGTGCCGCGGCTTTAGATGGCGGCCACGCCCGCCCTTCTCAATTACTTCAGCGGGTTGTCAATCTCTTTCTCTTTTTGCTTGCCTTCCCCTGAGATGGCTGTGACGGTAAAGGTCTTCACATCGGCTGAGAGCGCCGGGAATGTGAACCACGCTCGTTCAGATGCGCGCTCATATATGGCACTTCTGTAAAGCGGCGTGTACGTGACCATGTTGCCTTGCTGTGACACGACGCCATGCTCTTGCGGCAGAACCGATACGGCGTCGGCCCGTCCCGCCCTCTTTTCGAGCGGCTGTATCACTTTGTCACCAACTTTGAGAACGACGTGAACGCCACCGTTCGGACCCCACTTCGGCAAGCTGCCTGCGTACATATTGTTGTAGCAATTCGCTTCAAGCAATATTTCCATCACCCCGAACGGCAGATCTCGCCTGATGTCCTCAACCGACATTTCTCTAAGCTGGCGCTTCGCTTCAGCGGCTTCCAGCGACACTCGGTCGAGGTCCGTGAGAATCAAGACTTTCTTTTCGATCGGATCACCAAAGCCGGCACGATTTATCCGCACCTGTTGGTTTTTTTTGATCTCTGCCCACAGCTTTTTCGCTGGCGTGTTCTTGCCACGCTCCATTGCTGCTTAAATGTCAGCGTCGGTGTGGGTCTGAGCAAAGCAAGCCAGGGCAATGAACAAAAGAGTAACTGGCTTCATAGGGATTTCTGGACGCCTAGATTTCGCGGCACTCATCAAGCGCTAATCTGCCATGCTTCAAGGCTTCGGCTGTGTCATGTCCGCGCATCGCTGAGATCGTCGCCTTTACACGCCATATGACTTCATTATATTCACACGCGCGCACGGTCAATGTCGTGGTGATGGAGATCCTGGATGCCGCCCGGCGCTCGGCTGCGTCCGGCGAAACGGTGCGGTTGAGCGACAAACCATAAACCCCGCAACAGGACCTTGCTACAGTTGCGCGATTAGCTGGATGTCGCGCGCCACGGGCGTGATCCACTTCTCTGTCTCCCATGGCCGAGCCACGAATCTTGATTTATACATACAACGTATGTATGCTTGAAGCGGGTGATTGAGCGCCAAGGCGAGATCGAGTTCGATTGGGATCGCGCCAATATTCGACACATGGCTCGTCATCGCGTGAGACCGCAGGAGGCCGAGCAGGCATTACGAAATCATCCATTCGACCTGGAGTATCAGGTTATCGGCGGCGAGCAGCGCTGGACGTCTCTCGGCCACACCGACGAACTGCGCATCTTGGTCGTCGTGTGGACGTTGCGGGGCGATGTAGTGCGTGTAGTCACTGCCCGTTCCGCGAGCAAACAGCTCAGGCAGGCGTATCTGCGGCACAAGGGAGCATGAGATGAAAGCCAAAAGGACTGTACCGAAGTTCAAATCCGAGGAACGGGAAGCGAAGTGGTGGGATGACCACCGGAAGAAGGTCGAGCAAGACCTTCTCAATGCCTTGGCGAACGGGAGCGCACGGCGCGGAATGGCGGTGAAACTGACGCAACTTGCCCGCGCATCGAAGAACATCACGATTCGCCTTCCGATTGACGACATCGACCGCGCCCGCCGCGTGTCAGAAAAGAAAGGGATCGGCTACCAGACGCTCATCAAGATGTATCTTCACGAAGCGCTGGCACGGGAAGAAGGCGGCCCCAAGCGGCCCGCTCGCACTCGTTGAGCGACTCAAATGATGAAGGATAGGAAATTTGGTGGAGGCGGCGGGAGTCGAACCCGCGTCCGAG
>JBGPKX010000155.1:0-12853 GCA_041486185.1 Bryobacteraceae bacterium
ACAATCCAGGAGGAATCATGGCCGTTGAGCAGAAGGTCAAGCAGATTATTGTGGAGCAGTTGGGCGTGGACGAGAGCCAGGTGGACAACACGGCTTCCTTCATGGAAGATCTGGGCGCCGACTCGCTCGACATTGTGGAGCTGGTAATGGCCTTCGAAGAAGCTTTTGAGATCGAGATTCCCGACGAAGACGCGGAAAAGATCGCCACTGTTAAGGACGCCATCGACTACATCGACAGCAGGACCGCCAAGAAGTAGCCGCTAGCCATCATCCTGGAGAAATGATTTGTCGCGCAGAGTCGTAGTAACCGGTGTCGGCCTGGTTTCGCCACTCGGGATTGGCACCGAGGACACCTGGCAGGGGCTGCTGAGCGGGAAAAGCGGGATTGCCACCATCGCGGCATTCGACGCCACTGAATTCGCCTGCCGGATCGCCGGAGAAGTCAAGGGCTTCGATCCGTTTAAATACATCGAGAAAAAAGAAGTCAAGAAAATGGGGCGCTTCATTCAGTTCGCCATCGCGGCCGCGGAATGCGCGCTTTCCAGTTCTGGCTTGAAGGTGGACGCGGAGAACGATGAGCTCGTAGGCGTCTATATCGGCAGCGGCATCGGCGGATTTGATGTCATCGAACGCGAGCACAAGACGCTGCTGGCGCACGGGCCGCGGCGCATTTCGCCGTTTTTCATTCCGGCTACGATCATCAACCTGGCTTCCGGCCACGTTTCCATCCGCACGGGCGCGAAGGGGCCGAACTCGGCCACGGCGACGGCGTGCACTACGAGCGCGCACTCCATTGGCGATTCTTTCAAGATCATCCAGCGCGGCGACGCGGACGCGATGATTTGCGGCGGGGCGGAAGCGTGTATTTCACCCATGGGTATCGGGGGATTTGCCGCCATGCGCGCGCTTTCCACGCGCAATGACCAGCCGGAGCGGGCGTCGCGTCCCTGGGACAAGGACCGCGACGGGTTCGTGGTGGGTGAAGGCGCAGGCATTCTGATCATCGAGGAACTGGAGACGGCAAAGAGGCGCAGGGCGCGCATTCTGGCGGAGGTGGTGGGTTATGGCATGAGCGCCGATGCATTCCACGTAACGGCGCCCTCGGAAAATGGCGATGGCGCTTTTCGCGTGATGCGCAACGCATTGCGCGACGCGGGCATCGTGCCGGCGCAGGTAGATTACATCAACGCGCACGGAACTTCGACCGCAATGGGCGACCGCATCGAGACCATAGCCATCAAGCGTTGCTTCGGGGAACATGCCCACAAGGTGGCGGTGAGTTCCACCAAATCCATGACGGGGCATCTGCTGGGCGGCGCCGGTGGCCTGGAGGCGGGACTTACGGTGCTGGCCATTCGCGATCAGGTCGCGCCGCCAACAACGAACTACGAAACTCCCGATCCGGAATGCGATCTGGATTACGTGCCCAACCACGCGCGGCCCATGCGCATCGACTACGCACTTTCCAATTCCTTTGGCTTCGGCGGAACCAACGGCGCGCTGATTTTCAAACGATACTCAGAGTAGTACACGGAGCACCCGAAGTGAAAATCGTTGTTTGCATCAAGCAGGTTCCGGCGCGCGACTCGCTGCTGCGCGTAGACGCGTCACGCCCTTGGATTCAGGAAGCCGATCTTTCCTATGAAATCAACGAGCCGGATGCGTATGCGCTGGAAGAAGGCCTGCAGCTCAAGGAAAAGCACGGCGGCGAAGTGATGGTGCTTTGCGCCGGGCCGGCGCGCGCGGCGCAGACCATTCGCGAGGCCCTGGCCAAGGGCGCGGATCGCGCCATCCACATTGAAGAAGAGAACCTGGGCGCGTTCGATCCGCTGGGCCTGGCGCGCGTGATGGCGGCCGCGCTTCAGGCGGAAAAGCCCGATCTGGTGCTCACGGGCCTGCAATCCGACGATCTGGGCTATGGCCAGACCGGCGTGATTCTGGCCGAGGTTCTGGGGCTGCCGCACGCCACCATCATCATGCAGGTGGAGAAGCAGGACGGCGCGATTCGCGTGAAGCGCGAGCTGGAAGACGGCTGGTTCCAGCATGTCGAGATGCCGCTGCCGGCGCTGCTGACCATTCAATCGGGCATCAACAAGCTGCGCTACGCCACGCTGATGGGCATCAAAAAAGCGAAAACCAAAGAAGTGAAGCGGCTCACCACGGCGGAACTGGGCGGGGCCTCGCAACCCTCGATCCGGTTTGCGCGCGTGTACCTGCCGGAGAAAACCAAGCACTCACAGATTTTCGATGGAACACCGAAGGAAGCGGCGGCGAAGCTGGTGGAGAAGCTGAAATTCGAGGCGCGCGTCCTATGAGCATCCTGGCGATTCTGGAGCAGCGCGCCGGCGCGTGGCATCGCATGTCATGGGAAACGCTGGCGGCGGCGCAGCAGTTGGGCGTGGAATTGCAGCAACCGGTGAGCGCGGCCGTTGCGGGCCACGAGATTTCGGCGCTGGCCGGCGAGCTTGCAGGCAAGCAGCTTGAGCGGGTTCACACGGTGGAACACGAGCTATTGAAAGACTATACGCCTGACGGATATTCGCTCGCGTTGCGACAGCTCATCGCGGCCGTGAAACCGCGGCTGGTGTTATTTCCGCATACCTACCAGGTGCGGGACTTCGCGCCCAAACTCGCTACCGCGCTCCAGCGCGTAATGGTGAGCGACGCGGTGGCGCATCGCGTGGAGAACGGCGAGCTGGTACTCGTGCGCCAGCTTTTCCAGGGAAAGATGAACGTGGACGTGCGCTTCGCGGGCGAGCCGCCATATTTCGCTTCGGTGCAGGCGGGCGCCTACCGTGCGGACAAGGTCGCGGCGGGTTCGGCCACGATTGAAAAATTCACGCCGGAGCTTTCGGCGGCGGCCATCCGCACCAAGCCTCTCGAGTGGTTCCGGGAATCGCAGCGGGCCGTCGACCTGACAGCCGCCGAGATCATCGTGTCGGTGGGCCGCGGGATCAAAGAAGCCGAGAACATTCCCATTGTGCAGAAGCTGGCGGACGCGCTGGGGGCGGAGCTGGCGGCGTCACGGCCGATTTGCGACAACGGCTGGCTGCCCATGGAGCGGCAGGTGGGGAGCTCCGGGCAGACGGTGTCGCCGAAGATGTACGTGGCGGTCGGGATATCGGGCGCGATCCAGCACCTGGTGGGGATGAAGGGATCGAAGACGATTGTGGCGATTAATAAGGACCCGGAGGCGCCGATTTTCGAGGTGGCGGATTACGGGATTGTGGGGGACTTGTTCCAGGTGGTGCCGGCGCTGGTGGAGGAGATCAAGAAGGCGAAGGGGTAAGGGGCCGGCTTTGGCGGGTTTTGTTGTCTGCATAAAACATGCATAATAGTATGCATGAGGACGACCTTGGACCTGGACGACACACGCCTGCGCCGCGCCCAGGAGCTGACGGGCATTCGCGAGAAGACAGCTTTAGTACATGCCGGTCTGGACGCACTGGTTGCGCGGGAAGCCGCGTTGCGCCTGGCTGCGCTGGGAGGCACGGAGCCTGATCTTCGGCCAATTCCCCGGCGCCGATCCAGGCGGGTGAAGTGATCTTGGTGGACACTTCGGTTTGGATTGCGCATCTCCGATGGCAATTGCCTGATCTGGCAGCTCTCCTTAGTGAACAGAAGGTGTTGGCCCATCCTCTTGTCATCGGCGAGCTTGCGTGTGGCCAAATCCGCAATAGGAC
The DNA here is from genome assembly GCA_041486185.1 of Bryobacteraceae bacterium. Lineage (GTDB taxonomy): Bacteria > Acidobacteriota > Terriglobia > Bryobacterales > Bryobacteraceae > QHXW01. The sequence goes on from JBGPKX010000155.1 coordinate 3,684, forward strand.
CGTCATCCTGCAATTTCTGAGCGAACTTCCAAGTGCTGTGTTAGCCAGTAATGATGAAGTCTTGCGGCTGATCGAAGACCGCCAGTTGTGGGGCAAAGGCATTGGCCTTGTCGATTTCCATCTGCTTGCCTCTGCTGCGCTCACCGGGTGCCGATTCTGGGCCAGTGACCTGAGGCTGAACGAAACGGCTGCGGAGCTCGGATTGGACTGGCGGTCGAAGCCGCAGTAATCGCCAGTTCAGTGGGACTCTTCCTTCCCTGCGTACAACTCCTCGATGTGATCGCGGAAATTTTCGAGGACGCGCATGCGGCGCACTTTCATGGTGGCGGTGAGCTCGCCTTCTTCGATGGAGAACTCGCGGGTCAGGATGCGGAATTTGCGGACCTGTTCGAAGGGCGCGAGCTGCTGGTTGACGCGCTGTACGATCTTGTGCACCTCGGCGCGTACGGGCGGCGCATCGACAAGCTCAGCGGCGGAACCGCCCTGATACTCTTTCATGCCATCCAATAGCTCGGCGGTAGCGGTGTTGATGGTGAACAACGCGGTGAGGAATGGCAGGCGGTCGCCGATGAGAATCACCTGGCTGATGAGGGGCTCGAATTTGAACAGGCTTTCGACGCGCGAGGGATAAATCTTCTTGCCGGTGGAGGAGACGATCATTTCTTTCTTGCGGCCAGTGATGAACCAGTAGCCAACGTCGTCCGTGGAGGCGATGTCGCCGGTGTGCAGCCAGCCGTCGCGCAACACCTCGGCGGTCCCCGCGGGATCTTTGTAGTAGCACGAGAACAAGCAGGGGCTTTTCACCAGCAACTCACCGTCTTCGGCGATGCGCACCTCGACTCCGGGCAGCAATTTTCCGATACTGCCGGGCTTGGGGCGCGCGATGGGATTGAACGCGACGACGCCGCCCTCGGTCAGCCCGTAGCCCTCGATCAAGGGCATACCGATGGCTTCGTAGAATTCGGCCAGATCGGTGCCGAGCGGTGCGGCTCCGGATGCCCCGACGCGCAGCTTACCGCCCAAACGCGCGCGCACTTTCGCAAAAACCAGGCGGTCGACCACGGCTAGCGGGATACGCACGCGGGCAGGCACCGGCTCACCTTTGCGGCGGTGGCGTGCGGCGGCGAGGCCCAGCGCGAGACCCGTGTAGAACAATTTCTGCGCGGCGGCGGGGCGCTTCTTCAGCTCCGTGCAGATTGTGGCGTAAATGCGCTCCCACAGACGCGGCGGCGCGAGGAAAATAGTCGGCCGCACGGCTTTGATCTCCTGCGGCAGCTTCATGAGGCTTTCGGTGAAGCTCACGGGCATGCCGCTGCGCATGGGGAGCAACTCGACGACAACGCGCTGCGCGATGTGCGCCGAGGGCAGGAACGCGACGGTGCGGTCCTCCGGCCCCATGGGCAGCACCTCGGGGCCCATGTCAAGGTTGGCGACGAGCGCGCGATGGCTGACCATGACCATCTTGGGCTCGCCGGTCGCGCCGGAGGTCAAGTAGAGAATGGCGTCGTCGGATGGATGCACCTCGCGGCGGATGGCGGTGAGGAGGCCGGGATCGCGCGCGATGGCCTCGCGCCCGCACTGGCGCAATTGATCCAGGGTCAGGGCGCCGGGCGCCTCGCCGGTCAGCAGAATCCATTTGGCGATGGGCGCCTCTTTGAGCCGCTCGAGAGTTTTCGGATCTTCCACGAATACGGCTTTCGCGTCGCAGGCCTGAATGGTGCGGACCAGCTCTTTAGGTGGATAGGTGGGATAAACAGCGGCCGCGACGGAGCCGTTGGTCATGATGCCGAGATCGGCCAGGTAGAATTCCAGGCGCGTTTCAGAATCGAGCGCGACGACGTCGCCCTTGCGGATGCCGAGGGTGCGCAGGCCCGCGGCGATCTCTTCGGCTGCGGTGCGGTACTCGATCCAGCTCACAGTGCGGACCTTGCGCTTGCCGTTTTCGGTATAGGGCTGGTGGAGCGCCGGTGCGTTTCCGTGCCGTTCGGCGGCTTCTTCGAGAACACGGAAGACGGTGCGTTCAGGCATCGCCCAAATGCTGGCAAGGGGTGAGGACGGCAACGAGAGCGGTGATGGTGAGCTCATGGCTTTGGAGAACTCCTTAAGATCGCACGACGCGGCAGAGTTTCCAACTCCTCCAGGGTGCGCGGCCAGTCCGCGCGCAGCAGGCGTGACAGGGCGCGGTCGGCGAGCAGGCGGCCGGCAGTCTGGCAGCGCGCGCAATAGTTGGTTTCGTTCGAGGCGTAGCGAATGCGCTGGATCTTGGCGCCGCAGTCCGGACAGGGTTGTCCGTAGCGGCCGTGTACGGCCATGCCTTCGCGGAATGCCGTCACTTTTTCGGGGAAACCACCAGCGGCTTCGGCGCGCAAGCGGGCGACCCAGTCGGTGAGCGCAGATTTGGTGGCGTGGTAGAGGCGCGCGATCTCCTCGGACGCAAGCTTTTGCGTGAGGGCCACTGGCGAGAGCCGTGCGCGATGCAGGATCTCAGCGGAATACGCATTGCCGATGCCGCTGCACAGGCGCGGATCGGTGAGAGCGCGCTTGAGGGTGTGATTGGCTGAGGTCAGCGCGGCTGAGAAAGCCTGGAGATCGGCATCGAAGACATCGAGGCCGCCGGCGTCGAGAGCGTGCAGGCCTTCTTCGCCGGCGATGACATGCAGCGACGCCCGCTTTTGCGAGCCGGCCTCAGTGAGCACGAGCGTGCCGTTCGAGAAATCGAAAGCCGCGGGGGCATTCTTGCGTGGCAGCTTAGCGTCACGCGCGCGCCAGTGGAGGCGGCCGGCGATCATGAGGTGGAGGACCAGCCAGAGATCGTCTTCGAGGCCGATGGCGATGCGCTTGCCGATGCGGCGCAACCGGACAACCTTCTTCCCGTGGGTGGCGGCGAGCGGCGGCTGGATGGTGCGCAGCAAGAACGGGCTCGCGAGACGCACACGGTCGAGGGTCTGGCCCAGGATGCGGGCTTCGAGAGCTTCGATATAGATGGTGACGTCGGGGAGCTCGGGCATCTCATCCTCAATCAACCGGATGCGCTAGTGAAGGTCACGGTTGTGGATTCTTACGCTGCGAGGCCGGCCGACGCCGCACCGGGAGGGCATCGCAGCGCATTTCCGATAAGTTGACCCGCCAAAGACCCTGTCCGAAGGACTGACGGAGACCCAGACTTTCCGGGTTTCGCTCGATGGCTTCGACTGACGGGCTTGTGCTCTTATTGGGCATGATCACATTGTCCGCAAGTTCGACGGCCCGTGTCGATCCAAGCCGGGTTGGACCGCTGGATGCCTTCTCCGGAACCAAAACGCGCGCGTGGTGTCTCTTGTAGAATCGGACACAACTATGCGCGGATGGATGCTGGACCTCACGTACTCGTTACGGTTGTTACGGAGATCGCCCGGCTTCACGATGCTTGCGGTCCTCTGCCTGGGGTTGGGGATCGGCGTGAATGCGTCGATCTTCAGCCTGGTGAATTTCTCGTTTCTCCGGCCATTGCCGGTCACGGAACCGGATCGCGTGGTAGTGTTGAGCCGCGGCGGCAGCCCGCTCATTTCGTACCCGGATTATCGCGATCTTCGCGACCGCAACCGATCCCTTGCCGGGCTGGCCGCTTCGAATCCTACCGAATCCAGCCTTGATTTTGAGGGCAACAGCCATCCCGCGGCCGCGGAAGCTGTTTCGGTGAACTATCCCCAAGTGATCGGCGTGCGTCCGTTGCTGGGCCGCTGGTTCTCGAGCGAAGACGAGCCGGCCGCGGTCATCAGCTATCGGACGTGGCAGCGGCTTTTCAACGGCGATCCCGGCGTGCTGGGGAAGCGGGTGCGATTGGAAACGCAGTGGTATTCGGCTCGACTTTTTTCATGAGAAACACCAGGGGGGTCACGGCGAGAAATACGATGGCGAGCAGCCAGAAGACGTCCACGAAGGCGCGCATCATAGCTTGCTGCTGGACCATGCCGTAGAGCATGCCCTGCGCCTGGTTGGCGGCTTGCGCCGCGTCGGAGCCGCTCTGGGTGAGCGTTTGCGTGAGTCCCTGCAGAGTGGACTGATAAGCCGGGTCGAGCGGTGTCAGGTGCGACATCATGTTGTACTGGTGGAACTGGCTGCGGCGCGAGAGCATGGTCGTCGCCAGCGCAATTCCCGAGCTGCCACCGATGTTACGCGCCAGGTTTACGAGACCCGTGGCGTAATTCGTCTTTTCTTTGGGCACAAAAGCGAACGCGGTGACGTTGATTGGAATGAACAGGAATGCCAGACCGATGCTCTGCACAATGCGCGCGATCACGGCGGTGCGGTAGTCGATGTACAGATTGAAGCCCGACATCTGAAACAAGCCGACAGAGGAAATCGCCAGCCCGAAAGCCACCAGCCAGCGCGGGTCCACCTTTCCCACCAGGCGCCCGACGATGGGCATCATCAGGATGATGGCGATGCCGCCGGGCGAAATCACCTGTCCGCTGAGCGTGGCGTTGTACCCCATCAGCGTCTGCAAGTAAATGGGAAGCATCGCGGTGCTGCTGTAGAGCACGAAGCCCAGCAGGAACATGGCGCCGGTGGCGATGGCGAAATTGCGGTTCTTGAGCATGCGGAAATCGACAACCGGCTCTTTCTGGCGCAGCTCCCAGAGAACCACCGCGACCAATCCGAAGACGGCTAGAAACGCGGCTGCGACAATCATGGGCGAAGAGAACCAGTCTTGTTTCTGCCCGTTGTCGAGCATCAGCTCGAGCGAAGCCAGACCCAGCGCGAGGAAGCCGATACCGCCGTAATCGATCCCAGATCTTTTCTTTCTTTGTTCCAGCAGGTATGGCGGATCGTGCACGATCATGTAGGTCATGATCAGCGACAGAATTCCGACCGGCACGTTGATGAAGAAGATCCAGCGCCAGGTGTAATTGTCGGTAATCCAGCCGCCCAGCGTAGGCCCGATGACCGGCGCCACTACCACGCCCATCCCATAGACCGCTTGCGCCATTCCCTGCTTGGACTTCGGAAAGCTCTCCACCAGAATCGCCTGGGAGATGGGCTGCAGAGCGCCGCCGCCGACACCTTGCAGCACGCGGAAGAGAACCAGCAGGGGCAGACTCGGCGCCAGTCCGCACAACATGGAACTGAGCGTGAACAGCAGGACGCAAGTCATGTAGAAGCGCTTGCGCCCGAACATCATCGACAGCCAGCCGCTCATGGGCAGCACGATGCCGTTGGCCACCAGATAGGACGTCAGCACCCAGGTGGATTCGTCGACGGTGGACGAGAGGTTGCCCGCGATGTGCGGCAGCGAGACGTTGGCTACGCTGGTATCCAGCACTTCCATGAACGTCGCCAGCATCACGGTGCCGGCGATCAGCCACGGATTGACGTCGATCCTCGGTTTGGCGAGATCGGGAGTCATGCGGTGTTACTTGGTGAAGATGGTGGCTTCCACGTTCATGCCGGGCCGGAGCACGTATTCAGCGGGCAGGGGGTCGAGCGTGATCTTGACGGGAATGCGCTGTACAACCTTTACATAATTGCCGCTTGCGTTCTCCGGCGGCAGCAAGCTGAGGCGCGTGCCCGTGGCGCCAGATAGAGAGTCGATATGGCCGGGAAAGGTTTTGCCATACATGTCTACTTTCACTTCGGCTCTTTGGCCCACATGCACGTTCTTGAGCTGCGTCTCTTTGAAGTTGGCCGTGACCCAGACATTCTGAAGCGGTACGAGGATCATCAAGCCCTGGCCGGGCTGGAGGATCTGGCCGAGTTGTACCATCTTCTTGGTGACCACGCCGTCCACAGGCGCTTGGATGATTGTGTAGCTCAATTGCAGCTCAGCGGTTTGAAGATTGGCGCGCGCTTGCTGGACGGCGGCGCCGGCGGACGATGCCTGAGCGGCGCTGATGTCCACCTGCTGGCGATTGGTGCGCGATTGCGCCAGATCCGCACGGGCCTTTTCAAGACGCGCTTGAGCGGCGCCGACCGCGGCCTCATTACTCTGAGCTTCGTCGCGGGCGGACGCCAGCTTCTGCTGGGCGGCGCGCAACTGGCCATCGGCCGCACGCGCCGCGGCCACGTAAGCGTCGAATTGCTGCTGCGAAATCTCCTCCTTGGCGACGAGCGGTTTCATGCGGGCCAGGTCGGCTTGCGCCCGGTCGTAGTTGGCCTGCGCGGTCTCCACATTCGCCTGGGCATACGCCAGATCGGCGTTGGCGGCTTGCTGGGCATCCACGCGGGCGCGATTCAGCTCTGCCTGAGCGGTGGCCATCTTGGCCTCCGCCGAGGACACGCCGGCTTCGGTCGAGGCATTGGTCAGCGGAACCGCCACCTGCGCTCCGCGAGCCTGGCTTTCGGCCATGGCCAGCGCCGCACGCGCCTGGTCGACACGGGCCTGGTTGTCGCGCGCGTCGATGCGCACCAGCACGTCTCCGGCTTTGACCTGCTGGTTATCGTTCACCAGCACTTCCGCCACGCTACCGGAGATTTTGGCGGCGATGGGCACGATGTGGCCATCGACCTGCGCATCGTCGCTCGAGACACGATTACGCGACGTCAGGTAGAACCACGCGCCCACGGCGATGGCGACCACCAACCCGCCGATGATCAAGAGACGGCGCTTGGAATTGGGCGCCGCGGCCGGCGGCTCAGGTTTACGCTCATCCTTGCGCTCTTGGTCGAGCAGAGGCTCATTCCGCTTGTCGAGTTCACTCACATGGGTTGCCATTTGTCATTTCACCGTGAATACAAGTTCTGCATCTGCCCCGTGGCTCGCGCGAGATCGGCGCGTGCCTGGTTATACCGGTAGAGTGCCTGAATCTGGTTATCGTTGGCGCGGGACAAAGCGTCCTGCGCCGAAATCACTTCGATGTTATTGGCCACGCCCGCGGTAAATCGGTCGCGCGCCTGAGTGACTTCCTCACGCGCCAGGTCGACGCCAAGATTGGCCACATCCACTTCGTGGCGAGCCGATTCCAACTGCGCCACGGCGGTCTTCACGTCGAGAACGATCTGATTGGTCTGCTCTTGCCGCTGCTGGTCGAGCTTTCTGACTTCGAGGGCGGCGTGCGCGACCTGCGCCTGAATGCGGCCGCCGGTGAACAGAGGGACATCGAGGTTACCGCTATAGACATAAGTCGGAATGGCCGCGGCGGGCGTCGTCAGGCCCTGATACGCCCAATTGCCGCCGAAGCTCAACTTGGGCAGCCGCTCGGCTCGCGCGGCTTCCTGCTCGCGCCGCAGAGCTTCCCTGCGTGCGGCCAGCGCTTTCATCTCGGGCCGGTTGGCCAGGGCCGCTTCCAGGCTCTGGTCGACCGCTATGGCGGGCGTTTGGAAAAAGCTCATTTCGTCCGCCAATTCGATGTTCTGCTCGGGTTTGAGATTCAGCAGACGTGCCAGACCGTAAAGCGTGGTCTTCAACTGCGTCTGCGAGTTGATGAGCCGCTGGCTTTCGTTCTGCAGCTCGACATTGGCGCGCAACACATCGATGCCGGTACCCACGCCATTCTTCTTCAGGTCGCCGGCCTGATCGAAGAGGGCTTGCGCCAGATCGACGCGCGATTGCGCCGATTTCACATCCGCGGCGGCGCGCAATCCGCCGAGATATTGCGAGACCACCAGCGCGGCGACCTGTTCGCGAACCGTCTGCTCCTGCGCGGTGGTGGACGTTACGTTAGACTTCGAAGCCTGCCAGCGCCGCCAGAGCGTCAGATCAAAGATCGGAACGGAGAAACCAGGACCGGCCTGAAATACTTCGTACGGGCCCACGTGCTGTGGGAACCCGGGAAAAGGAATGCCGATTAGAGCTTGAATGTTCACCCGGTGTACTTGCTCAAACGCGCCAAGGGACGCCTGCGGCAAGAGTCCCGAGCGGCTGATCTTGCGATCTTCCTCGCTCTGCGCCAGGTTCAGCCCGGCGATCTGGACTTGCGGATTCTGCTGTAGCGCCATTTGCACCGCATCATGCAGCGTAAGGCGCAGCGTGGCAGGCGCTTGCGCGCGAAGTGCCGGCGAAAATCCCAGCAGGAGCAAAATCCACAACGCCGCGCACCACTGGCGAGAGCCAGTGCCGGCACACCGGACAATCTCATCTACGATCCCCTGAGTGAAAGGCGTTGAGGCTAACAGCTTCGCGCCACGCGCGTGCATCCGCGCGAGCAGCGCCTTGCCTGCAGCATCGACGAAGGACACGCCGCCCAAATCCACCACTAGTCCGGGAGAGCCCGCCAGCTCAGTCCGCCAGGAGTGATCCAGTTCCGCCACCCAGGGGCCGCACACTTTGCCCTCGAGCTTGCAGGTTCTGGTTTCCGAATCGCCAGTGACGGTAATCCTCAACATCGCAAGTAGCCCACTCCATCTTGGATGCACCCGTCAGGCCAAAGTGCCGAAATCAGTAAAGCTCTCTACTTTGTTGATAGAACTAGGGTTGTTTTTGATTCTTCGGAGTGAAGATGTCCTGACGCGCGACTAGGTGCCGAAATATCGGCACGTGCCGTCACTTCGGCGGTGAGGCTAGGCCGTCTCGTGCTCGATCCCCAGCTTGTGCATACGTGATTGGAGTGTGGTCCTTTTCAGGCCGAGGCGCGCCGCGGCGCCGTGCGGACCGCCAATGACCCAGTTGGTCTCTGTGAGCGCACGCAAAATGTGTTCGCGCTCCGCGGCCTCGAGGGTCAGGTTGTTTGCCGCGCCGGTGTCGGCAGGCGCCCTCAGCTCTGCGGCAGGGACTTGTAACATCGGGCCACGGGACAAGATGACGGCGCGCTCGATAAAATTCTCCAGCTCGCGAACGTTGCCCGGCCACGAATAGTGCGTGAGAGCCTCCATGGCCTCGCTGGGAATCGTCGCGATTTGTTTCTTGATGCGTTGCGCGTGCTTCTGGACGAAGTAGCGGACGAGCAGTGGAATGTCCTCGCGGCGGTCGCGCAAAGGAGGCAAGTGAATGGGGAAGACGTTCAGACGATAGTAGAGGTCCTCGCGAAACTGGCGGTCGGCAACCATGCGGCCAAGGTCGCGATTAGTGGCGGTGACCAGGCGCACGTCGACGCCGATGGTGCGATTGCTGCCCAGCCGCTCGAATTCGCGCTCCTGCAAAACCCGCAGCAGCTTGGGTTGCAGCTCGAGCGGGATATCGCCGACCTCGTCCAGAAAAATCGTGCCACCATTGGCCAGCTCAAACCGGCCGATCTTTTGCGCGATGGCGCCGGTGA
>JBGPKX010000156.1:0-12793 GCA_041486185.1 Bryobacteraceae bacterium
CGGTCTACACGCGCGAGGTTCCGGCGAGCCTTCTCTCCGGGCATTCGGCGCGCATCGATTTCGAGCTGGATCACGCTTTCATACCCGACTACGGCGACCCGCGCGAGCTCGGCCTGATTGCGCATCGCGTGGCTCTCGAAAGCAAATGAACGCGCACGCGACAGCCCCGCGCTTCGGCGGTTCCCAATTCCATAGACCCACGCTGGCTACGGCAGTTTACTGGCTGGCGCCTCCGCTCCTCTGCCTCGCGCTTTACTGGCGCGGCCTGCTGGCATGGTTTCAGGCGGACGATTTTGCCTGGCTCGGGCTACGCCTCCAGGTCCACGATTGGCGCACCCTCATGCATGCATTGTTCGCTCCGATGGCCCAGGGAACGATCCGGCCGCTGAGCGAGCGCGGCTTCTTCCTGGTTTTCGAGTCGCTCTTCGGCGTGAACGCGTTGCCGTTCCGTATCTGGGTCTTTCTGACGCAATGCGCCAACCTGACACTGGTCGCCGCCATCACCCGGCGTTTGACGGGCTCGCGCGCGGCGGGTTTGTGGGCTGCGATCCTGTGGCTGGTCCACGGCAGCCTGGTGCTGGCCATGGTCTGGACGTCGGTCTATAACCAGATTCTTTGCGCCTTCTTCCTGCTGAGCGCCTTCTGGTTTCTGCTGCGCTACATCGAAACCGGCCGGCGGCGCTACAACATCGGGCAATGGGTGACGTTCATCCTGGGCTTCGGGGCGCTCGAGATCAATGTGGTGTATCCCGCGCTCGCCGCGCTCTATACCTATCTCTGCGCACGCAAGTATTTTCGGACCACGATTCCCCTATTTGTTCCCTCCGCACTTTACGCCGTGATCGATCGCCTGGCCGCGCGCCCGAACCACAACGGCGTATATGCGCTCCATTGGACCAGCGCCATGGCTCGGACTTTCTACATGTACTGCGAACAGGCGTTCACAGCCACCGAGAATGCCCCCTGGATGACCGGCCGCCGTGAAAAACTGTTCGCCGCGATTCTGGGCGCCGCCATCGTCTGGTTCGTCGCGGCGAGGCTGCGCCGGAAGGACCGCCTTCCCCTGTTTTGCCTGGGATGGTTCGTCATTACGCTGGCGCCGGTCCTGCCGCTGCGCGATCACTGGTCTCTGTATTATCTTTGCCTGCCCACAATCGGGCTTGCGATCCTGAGCGGCCATGCTCTGGCGACCACATGGCACAGCGCAACGGTATGGAGAGCTTCGGCGGGCATCCTGGGGTGCGCATATCTCGCCGTCATGGTCCCCGCGGACTGGAAAGCCATGGAATGGTGGTACGACCGGAGCATGGCCGTCGAGCGAATGGTGCTGGGAGTGGCACGGGCGCACCAGTTGCATCCCCAGCAAGCCATTCTTCTGGATGGCGTGGACACCAGCTTGTTCTGGTCTGGGGTGTTCCACCACCCGTTCACAATGTTTGGCGCCTCGCATGTCTATCTCACGCCCGGGTCGGAGGAGCGCATCGAGTCACGCCCCGAGATGGGGCGCATCTCCGATTTCGTCCTGCCCAGTGGACCGGCGCTCTATGCTTTGAACAACAACCAGGTTGTTGTGTACCGGATCGGTCCCAGCCGGCTGAAGGCCATCACCTCGCTCTACACGGACACGGTCGCCCAGGATCTAAGCCCCGGTCCGCCCAAGCGCGTCGACGCCGGCAACCCGCTCATGGCCTATTTGCTTGGACCCGAGTGGTATGATCTGGAAGATGGCTCCCGCTGGATGCCCAAACGCGCCACCCTGCGTATCGGGGCCCCTGATTCGCCCTCCGAGAAGCTCTACCTCTCGGGGTACTGCCCAGAAAGTCAGCTACTGACCGCAGCGCTCCCGGTTCGGGTTAAGGTCGGCGGTATAGCTCTGACGGAGTTCACCCTTGTGGGTGGTACTGCCCACTTTCAGGTCAATTTGGCATTGCCCAGCCGCCTTGTTGGGACAAAGTGGCTGGAGCTCTCCGTGGAGTCCGGGCGGACATTCAAGGCCGGCCGTGATGACCGGGAGCTGGGCCTGAGCTTTGGGACCTTTGAAATCCGTGTTCAGTAGGTGGGGATCTTGAGGCGCGGAAATCCTGCACTGGCAATTTCCTGATTGGCAACTAAATTGCTGTTGTCCGTATGCCATTCGGCTGTCGGCCAAGGTCGTATAGCATTGTAGTCAATAAATATTAGCGTGTTGGACTTAGATTTTTGAAACCTTTGCCCTAGTTCAGCATCTATTCCCTTTCGAAGGAAAGAATAGATCTTGAACGATGAAAGGCTATCTAGAAGGAGGACGGACATGACCAAGAGCGAACTCGAAAAATACAGAACGGCTCTGGAAGCAAAACAGGCGGAGATTGCAGCCAGTCTAAGGAATCGCGATGACATCGCCATCGAAAAGGCCGCGGATGCCATTGATGAGGTTCAACTTGCTGGCGAACGGGAGTTGGCGATCCGCAATCTGGACCGTGAATCTGGTCTCCTCCGGAACGTGAAAACTGCACTGGCGCGCATGGCGGACGGCAGTTTTGGCACTTGTATGCATTGTGAGGAGGAGATCAGCCCTAAACGCCTCAACGCGGTGCCCTGGGCTCCATTCTGCATCCGGTGTCAGGAAGCGGCAGACCGGCACGAATTTGAAGCCGCCGAGAGCCTGCAAGACTGGCTGGCCAACGCCGCGTAATCGAGGGAACCAAAGTGCGGGGCGCGAGTCATCTCGCGCCCTTTGTGTTTTTCCGCTCAGCGAATGCCGGCGACCGAAAGCATCCGGCCGGCCTGCTGCTTATCCCGCCGGTAGGAGTGAAATTCACTGTTACACAGGGTGCAGATGCCCGCGGTATAGATCTGGGCGGGCGGCACCCCGCAGTCCCCGATCTGCCTTCCATTGATCGCCACAAGGTCCAGATGAGCGGTGTGTGTCAGATTCCGCAGTGTGGGATCATACGCACGAAATTGCGCAGCCACCTCGGGACCCACTTCGTAGCAACACTTGCCGATCCCGGGACCAATGGCTACGTGCAGATCCTCCACGCGGCTGGAAAATTTTTCCTTCATTTTCGCGATGGCCGCGGCGGCGATGTTCCGCGCGGTACCGCGCCACCCGGCGTGCACCGCGGCCACCGCATGCTGGCGCGAGTCGACCATGAGCATGGGAATGCAGTCAGCGGTTTTCACGGCGACGAGCACGCCCGGGGTATTGGCAACCAGCGCGTCACCTTCACCCAGGCAGCCGGCGCGGCCTTCCGCATCCACGACGGTGCTGGAGTGAATCTGGTGAAGGGTCGCCAGATTCCGGCATGTGCCGAAAGCGTTTGACCAGCGGGTCCCGAAACCGTGCACCAGCCAGTCGAACGCCTCCAAAGGGCGCACGCGATAAATGTTTTGCGAATCTTTGTAGAACATTCAGGTCCGCGGGGGAAGACCGGAGGAAGCCGACGCCTACACCGGGTTCTGGACCTGGGCGATCATGATCTGTCGCTTGAAATCCTCGAGCATGGACTCATCCAGCCGGACTTCGGTCGGCCGTTTGACAAGGGTCGTCATCTGGTCGATTTTGTCCTGCAATTTCAGAAGCGCGTAGAACAGGTTTTCGGGACGGGGCGGGCAACCGGTGACGTAGACGTCCACGGGCACGACCTTGTCGACGCCTTGCAGCACACTGTAAGTGTTGAATGGACCGCCGACGCTCGAACAGGCGCCCATGGAAATCACCCACTTGGGATCGGGCATCTGATCGTAGATGCGCTTGAGCACCGGCGCCATTTTCAGCGTGACCGTGCCAGCCACAATCATCAAGTCCGACTGGCGCGGGCTGGGGCGAAAGACTTCGGCGCCGAAGCGCGCGATGTCGAAGCGCGAAGTGGAAGACGCGATCATTTCGATGGCGCAGCACGCCAGACCGAACGTCATGGGCCAGATGGCCGATTTGCGCGCCCAGTTGAAGACGTAATCCACCGATGTGGTGATGAAATTTCTTTCAAACTGGTTCTGGATGAAAGACATTGTCGCTAGGCCGTTATTTTAGCACTGCGAGCCGGCGTCTGGCTTCGCAAGGTTCACCATGCTTGCCTTCCTGAACAAGCGGGCGCAGGGAGACAGAGATGACCGGTCAGGCGCGCAACACGGTGGCCAAGCGCTCGACGTCGCTCGTTTCAATGATGCTCCGTTCCGCCAGAATACCGGAGAACACGCGGACGACTTCGGGATCGAACTGCGTTCCGGAGCACAGCTCGAGGATCTCGTGCGCTCTGCGGGCGGACATGGCCGAGCGGTAGGCGCGATCCGTGGTAATGGCATCGAATACGTCCGCCACATGCACGATGCGTACGGCCAAAGGCACCTCGTGCCCCTTGAGGCCATAAGGATAGCCGCCCCCATCCTGGTCTTCGTGATGCAACTCGACGATGGGCAGGTATTTGTCGAACTGGGCAACGCGTTCGAGGATTCTCTTGCCAATTTGGGGATGCAATTTCACCAGTTCGTATTCTTCCGGCGTCAGATAGCCGGGCTTCTGGAGCACGGCGTCGGGGATTCCGATCTTGCCGATGTCGTGCAGCTGCGCGCCGACGCGGATGACTTCGATCTCTTCGGGCGGGAGCTGCATGGCAGTGGCGATGGCGGTGGCATAATCTCTCACGCGGTTGCTATGGCCCGCGGTATAGGGATCACTGGCATCCAGGGCCTGGGCCATGGTTTCAACGAATTCGATGCATGCACGGTCCAGCCGGTCGTTCGATTGCACCACCGCCATCGCGGCCCGTTTTAAAGACGCCGCCAGTTGGTTGATTTCGCGGGTGGGCGAATCTTCCGGGAAGTCGGGTGGCAACTTGCCCGAGGCTTCACTCTGTTCCAGCCGCGCAATCAGTTGTTTGAGCGGATGAGAGACCGCGCGCGAGGCCAGGGAAGAAATGCCGATCGCGAGCAGCACCGTGCAGATCCCGATAGCCGGAATACCGGCCTTGATTTCAGTCCGGTTGGCCAAGTTGATGGCGAGGAAGCTGACTGAAATGGCGGTGCATATTCCAATCAGAGACACCAGGAACGCACGCCGCGCAAACGACAGTTGCGCGCGCGCCTTCCTAATGGCGGGAACTCCGCGGCGCGCGGTCCTCTTCGCAGGAAAATGGAGTGGCACTTGGCTTGCTAACCGTCCCAGTTCAGGCATCGGCACGCGGACCGAAAACCTTTACCTACCCCCGGGGGCCTACGATGAAACGCCTACGCAGTGGGTCCCGTCTAAAGCTGTTGCTATAATCGAGGGATCAAACTGTAAGTCGTTATCTTTCAAAATATGAGGCATTTCTCTGTCTTCTTCTTATGCGCTGCGGCTTCCATGGCGGCGGATTTCACCACCGGCCAGGCAGCGCGGGCGGTAATTGGGCAGTCCACATTCACGGGAGCTCTGCAAGGAGCCAGCCAGTCCCTGATCGGAGCCGCCTCCGGCCTGGCGTACAAGAACGACACCTTGTTTGTGGTAGATTCCAATCGCCTGGACGCCAACCCCATCAATCATCGCGTCCTGATCTATCAACACATTTCCAGCCAGTTTCCGTCCCCGGAACAGCAATCGCCCGGCCAAGGCCGCCGCTGCCCGGTCTGCGGGGGCACAGCGAGCGTGGTTTTGGGGCAAACCGATTTCACCAAGACCGACCCGGCGGCATCCCAGAGCGGGTTGCAGTTGCCCACCGCGGTGGCTACCGACGGCAGCGTGCTGGCCGTGGCCGACACGAACAACAATCGCGTGTTGATCTGGAAGACTATCCCGGCATCCAACAATGCGCCGGCGGATGTGGTGGTAGGCCAGTCAGACTTTACATCCACGCTGACTGCGGTGCCGCCGACCGCCAAATCCATGCGCGGCCCGCAAGGCGTTTGGATCCAGGATGGCAAGCTGTACGTGGCCGATACCCAGAATCACCGCGTGCTGATCTATAACTCGATTCCCGCGAGCAACGGCGCGGCGGCGGATCTCGTGCTCGGCCAGCCGGATTTCACCACTTTCGTCGAACCCGATCTGACACAGGCCAAATCCGACGCCAAAGCCGACAACCTGCTGAATCCGGTTTCGGTGACCTCCGATGGCGTGCGCCTTTACGTAACCGACCTGGGCCACAACCGCGTGCTCATTTGGAACAGCCTGCCAACGAAGAACGCGCAAGGGGCCGACGTGGCTCTGGGGCAACCGGATCTGGTCAGTTCGATACCCAACAATGCGTTCACCGGCGCGCCCGCGACATCGAGCACCGATACCGCCAAGAAGGAAACCCCCGTGATGTGCACCGTTTCCGACGGCACGGATCCTGCCAACAATCCCACGTACCCGTTTCTGTGCAACGGAACGATGAGCTTTCCCCGTTACGCGATCTCGGATGGCAACTGGCTGTTCGTGGCCGATGGCGGCAATGATCGTGTGCTGGTTTACCGTCACGTACCCACGGCCTCGGGCACGGCCCCCGACCTGGTTCTGGGGCAAGCCGACGGTACTAGCGACGAAGCGTCTCCCTCAACCGACCGGATGCAGACTCCCATGTCGCTCGCCTGGGACGGCACCAACCTGTATGTCGCCGATACCTACAACCGGCGTATCCTGATCTTTTCGCCCGCCGAGAACCTCATTCCCCAACAAGGCGTACGCAACGCAGCAAGCTTCGAGATCTTCGCAGTGGGCGCCGTCACGCTGGGCGGCACCATTCATGAAGGCGACCAAGTGACCATCACGATCAACGGCACCAACTACCTGTACAAAGTTGTCAAGAACGACACATTCGACACTGTCGTAGCCGCCCTGGTCACCGCCATCAACGGCAGCAATAGCGGAGCGGGCGATCCCAACGTCCTGGCGATACCCGATACGGCGGTGCAGGGGATTCTGCTCTCGGCGCGCAAGCAGGGTACGGCGGGGAACAGCGTCACCCTGGCCACTACGCTCTCCGCCAGCGCGCAAATCACCGCCACCGCCAGCGGGGCCACCTTATCGGGCGGGCAGGATGCGGCCCAAATCGGACGGGGTTCCCTCATCTCCATTTATGGAAAGAAGCTGAGCGATGGGACGGCGTCGGAGCCCGGCACCGGCCAATACCTGCCGCACGAGCTCGCGGGTACCCGGGTATACATCGACGGCAGCCCCATTGGGCTTGTGTACGTCTCGCCCACACAGATCAATACGCAGTTGCCCATCGGGTTTTCCGATACCACCAGCGTCAGTCTCTATGTCTGGACCCGCCACGCCGACGGCACGGTGTCCGTGACCACGCCCGTGGCGGTAAACGTGGTTCCGGAAAACCCCGGCATTTTCGGGGAGGGCGGCAGTGAACCGCGCCCCGCGGTGGTGCTTCACGGCTCGCCGTTCGCTACCGGCACGGTGTCGGTGGACGGTTCGATTAACGCCGGCGATGTAGGCACGATCAAGATTGAGGACCGCTTGTACAACTACACGGTGCTGAGCACCGATACGCTCGCAACCGTGCGCGACGCGCTGGTAAAGGCAGTAAACGCCGATCCCAAAGTCTCGGCCCTGGCGGCGGGCGTGTTCACGCGCGTGCGCTTGCAGGCGCGGAAGGCAGGCGCGGCAGGCCAAGGGATCACGTACTCGGCGTCGGTCAACTCCGGAGCCAAGCTATTGCTTACGGCCACGACTTCCGCGCTGTGCTGCGCCAATACCGGGCAAGTGACGAAGACCAGCCCCGCCATTCCCGGCGAAACGATCACCATCTATGCGACCGGCCTGGGCCTTATCCAGACACCCATGACGGGTTACGCGACTGGCCGGCGCTACGACGGTCCCATCAACTCGCCGTTGGAGTCCGTCTCCTCGCTCGTGGGCGGAAAGACGGCCAACGTGATCGAGGCCACGCCGCTGCCCGGAAGTGTGGGTGTGTTCCAGGTGCAGCTCGAGCTGAACTCCGATCTGACGACCGATCCGCTGACCCAGCTCACGATCGCGCAGTTTATTTACGTGAGCAATATTGTGACGTTTCCGGTGAAGAAGCCGTAGGGGATGGAGCCACGAGCTTAGGAGCCTGTTGAAAAAGCAGTTACCGCTTCCTTACGGTCGCGGCTCGGAATGCGCTTGTTGAATTCAGAGCAGCTGCGTGCCTGAGTAAGCGGTGGACGACTCCACCTACGCCCGCAGATTCTCCAGCAGCTTCACGCCCATGGCGATGTCGCGCAGGCGCTGGGCCTGGTCGGGGACTTCGCGCTCGATGTTGAGCGGACCCTTGAAGTGGATGGATTTCAGCTTATTGATGAAGCGCGCCATGCCGACGGAGCCCTGGCCGAGCGGCTTCTCTTCGCCGAGAGCGCCGGGGACCCCCTTGGGCGGCCAGTCGCCGTCTTTGCAATGCACGGAGACGATGTGCTGGGCGAGTGTGCCGAGCGCGTCGATGGGGTCGCCGGTGCCATAGAGGATCATGTTGGCGGGATCGAAGTTGATGCCCAGGTTTTCGCGGTTCACGTCGATGAAGAAATCCAGTAGCGTTCCGGCGGCTTCCTGGCCGGTTTCGAGGGCAAAGGTCTGCTTGTTCTTGGCGGCGCGGTCGCACACGCGGCGGACCATCTCGCGTACCGCCAGATAATCCGGATCCGTACTGTCTTCGGGGACGAAGCCGATGTGGGTGGCGATGCTGGGGATTCCCACTTCGCGCGCGAAATCGCTGACGGCGTAGGTGCGCTGCTCGCGTTCGGCGCGCGTCTGGGGTGGGATGAAGCCCACGGTCTTCTGCACGGTCGGGATGTCGGCGTAGCTCTCGCCGGTATAGGCGCAGAACGCGGTGACAACGGGGAAGTCTTCCTCCTGGATCGCGGCCTTCCATTTGGCGGCGGCGCCGTCGAGCGGAAAATCACCGGCGATGCCGATCTGGCCGCATCGGGCGCCCAGGGCTTTCAGTTCGCGCAGGGTTTCCACCGGGTCGCGGCCGGCCCAGAACATCACACCGATTTCCCTATCCTTCAAAAGCTGCATGCGATCCTTTCTCCGTTTCTCTTTCTGGATTCGACCATCAGGCGGGTGAGTTTCACCGCCAGCGCGGATTCCTCGGGCGGGCACATTTTGGGTTCACGGCCGTGCGCCGCGCAATCGACGAAGTATTTCAGCTCTTCGGTAAACCAGTCACCTTCGCCGGAATCGAGGGACTGCTTTTCTCCGTCCGCATCGTACAGCGCCAGCGGCCGGCCCTCGGAACTATAGTCGAGCGTACCACCATCGGTCACGATGGTAAATTCCATGGAGAACGGGTAGGACTTGGGATGATGCCAGCCGCCGGTGATGGCCACGGTGCCGATGGCCGGATAGTGAAATTCGGCCAGGATCAGGTCGATGCCGTGCGGCAGGTCTTCGTAGCCGGTGGCGGAAACGGCCGCGGGCTTGCCGAGCAGGTGCACGCAGAAATCGACATCGTGGATCAGCAGGTCGAACACGCCACCGCCGCTCTTGGCGGGATCGGCGAGCCACTGGCTCCATGCCGGAGCGGCACAGCGGCGGCGGAGCAGGGCCGAGCGCACCGCACCCAGCGATCCGGATTTCACCCGCTCCGCCGTCTTGCGGTAAGCGCCGATGAAGCGCAACACCTGGCCCGTCATCAGCAGGCGCCCGCTCTTGCCAGCGGCGGCAAGCATCTCGTCGGCAGCGCCGCCATCGAGCGCCATGGGCTTTTCGACCAGCACGTGCTTGCCGGCGCGCAGGGCGGCCAGGGCGGCCGGGGAGTGCTGGTCGGTGGGGAGACAGATATCGACGGCTTCGATATCAGGGTCGGCGAGCGCTTCCGCCAGCGTGCGGTACTTTTTCACGCGCGAAAAATCCATCTTCTCGCCGGGACCGCCGATGTTGCCCTGAATGGCGCTCAGGTCGCCGGAAAGTTTTTTCTCGTCGCTCGAGACCACGGCGGCAAGCTCGGCTTCGGGCACATTCCTTAGCGCTTTGAGATGGGTACTGCCCATGAAGCCGAGGCCGATGACGGCAATTCTCATAAAAGGGAAATATAGCATTCCCGGGCGAGCCGATCCGGATGTCGCGCCAATCTCTTAGAATAGGGCGTGTCCATCAAGTCTAATGTCGAATTCGAGAAGATGCGCACCATCGGCGGTATTGTCGCGCGGGCGCTGCGAACCATGGCGGAGCGGGTGCGCGCGGGCATCACGACGGGCGAGCTGAATGAAATTGGCGCGCGCGTGCTGGCCGAGAACGGTGCGCGGTCGGCCCCGCCCGTGGTCTATGGGTACCCGGCTGAGATTTGTATCAGCGTCAACGACGAAGCCATGCACGGCATTCCCGGCGCGCGCGTGATCCGGCCGGGCGATCTGGTGAAACTCGATCTGGTGGCGGAAAAGGAAGGCTTCTATGCGGATGCCGCGGTCTCGATAAATGTCCCGCCGGCATCGGCGTGCGGGCGCGAGCTGGCGCATTGCGCCGAGCGGGCTTTCGGGCGGGCGCTCGACGCGGCGCGCGCGGGAAATCGCGTTTACGAGATCGGGCGCGCAGTGGAGCGCGAGGTGCGCCGTTCGGGCTTCAGAGTGATCCGCGAACTGTGCGGGCACGGCGTGGGCCGCACCATTCACGAACAGCCCTCGGTACCGAACTTCGCCGACCGCCGCGCTCGCGCCCGATTGACGGAAGGACTGGTCATCACCATTGAGCCGGTGATCGCCGCCGGAAACGGCCGCGCGCATCTCGAGAGCGACGGCTGGACATTCCGCACCGAAGACGGCAGCCTGGCCGCGCACTACGAGCACACAGTCGTGATTACGCGGGGCGCTCCGGTGTTGCTGACGGCTGCATAGACCGGACGCGGCGACGCGGGGGCACGGCGACACGGCGCTCCCCACCGCACGCCTAAAATGTGGAACACTGATGGACTATGTCCATGCATCCCACCGAGCCGCAGACGAAAATCGAGTCGGGCCCCTGGTACAAAGCACTCGGCGGCTATCACTGGTGGGTGCTGATTGTGGCCACGCTGGGCTGGATGTTCGACACCATGGACCAGCGGATTTTCGTGCTGGCGCGCGGGCCGGCGATGAAGGATTTGATGCCCGGCGGAACGGCTGCCGCTGACGTCACCTTCTACAGCACCATCGCCACTTCGGTCTTCATGGTGGGCTGGGCCTCGGGAGGACTTTTCTTCGGCGTCATGGGCGACCGCTGGGGCCGCGCCAAGACGATGATGCTGACCATCCTGGTGTACTCGAGTTTCACGGGGCTCTCGGCTCTGTCGCAAAACCAGTGGGACTTCATGGCGTACCGGTTCCTTACCGGACTGGGCGTGGGCGGCGAGTTCGCTGCCGGCGTGACGCTGGTTGCGGAAGTCATGCCGGCAAGCGCTCGGGCTCACGCGCTGGGACTGCTGCAGGCGTTCTCGGCCATCGGCAACGTGATCGGCTCGGCCATCAGTTTCGTAGTTCTGCCGCTCGGATGGCGCTGGATGTTCACCGTGGGCATCATTCCGGCGCTGCTGGTGGTTTTGGTGTTCCGCCAGATGAAGGAGCCGGAGACCTGGCAAAAAGTTCGCGATTCGGTGACGCGGGGCGGCGACAAGAAGCAACTGGGCTCGATCGCCGATCTCTGGAGTAATGCGCGCTGGCGCAAGAACACCATCATCGGGCTGATTCTGGCGATCTCCGGCGTGATCGGATTGTGGGGCATCGGCTTCTGGACACCCGAGCTGATTCGCGAGGCGCTCAAGGCCCTGCCGCTGGAGACCCGCAACTGGTACGTCAGCATGGGCACGCTGCTGCAGGATGTCGGCGCGTTTCTCGGCATCTACACCTTCACCGTCGTGACGGCGAAAACGGGACGCCGCACGGCATTCATCATTTCTTTCCTGCTGGGGCTGGCCGCCACCGTGATGACGTTCGGATTTCTGCACAAGCCGTCCGACATTTTATGGATGCTGCCGATCATGGGATTCTGCACGCTGCTGGTGTTCGGCGGATACTCCATCTACTTTCCGGAGCTGTATCCGACACGGCTGCGCAGCTCGGGCGTGGGTTTCTGTTACAACGTAGGCCGCATCATCGCCGCCGCAGGGCCGCTGACTCTGGGCGGGCTCACGGTGGCGTTCCACGATGCCGGCTTCAGCGCGCCATTCCGCGCCGCCGCAATCTCGCTGGCATCCATCTATCTGGTAGGCGCGGTGACGATGCTGTTCGCGCCGGAGACCAAAGGCCACCCGCTGCCGGAGGAGTAGTTAGTTGTAGTCGGAAATCCCTTGACGAGCAGTTTGCGTGTCGTGGCGCGGCCTCTCAGTCTGCCGGGTCGAGGCTCGTATCGACCTTTCCGGTCAAAGACGTGCCGGCACAGCAGGCCGAGGGCCCGCGCCACGCGCTCACCGAAATTCTTCGCCGAACCAGTGGCTCAGCACGCTAGCCGGCGACCGGTTTGCGTTCGGCTTTGGCCAGATCTTCCAGTATCGGCTTCACTACGGCCTGCGCGTCGCCAAAGACGTGCAGGTAGTCCTGAAACTTGCGGTTCAGCTCGATGGCTTGGTCCGGCGTCAGCCGAGAGCGCACAATCATGTCACGAACATGCACGGGATGGGGCAACACTGCATCTTCGGATAATTCCTCGAGCGCGGTCGCGGGATCGTAGTGGTACATACCTTATTATCATTCGTACTCCACCTGAATAAGAAACAGGCCCTTGGCGGGCGCGGTCCGTCCGGCGCGTATTTCACAGCCCGGCTCGAGAAACTGGCGCAGCGCATTCTCGTCCAGATTTCCTTTGCCGGCTTCGATCAGGATGCCCACGATGTTCCGCACCATGTGCTTGAGGAAGCCGCTACCAGAGCAGCGGTAGAACAGGCGCTCGCCC
>JBGPKX010000157.1:0-12718 GCA_041486185.1 Bryobacteraceae bacterium
AGATCGATATCCAGCTTGACGATCTCCGTATCGACACGTTTCGCTCGGGTGGCGCCGGCGGCCAGCACGTCAATATGACTGACTCGGCGGTGCGCATCACGCACTTCCCGACAGGTATCGTGGTTCAGTGCCAGAACGAGCGCTCGCAACACAAAAACCGCGATACCGCCATGAAGCAGCTTCGCGCACGGCTCTACGAATTCGAGCTGGAAAAGAAGCGCGAAGAGACGCGCAAGACCGAGGCCTCGAAGCTGGACATCAACTTCGGCAGCCAGATCCGTAGCTACGTGCTGGCGCCCTACCGGATGATCAAAGACCACCGCACCAAGGTCGCGATCGGCGACGTGGACCGCGTTCTCAACGGTGGACTCGATCCCCTCATTCACGCCTACCTGGTGTTCCGCAAGACTGGGAAAGTCGCCGGCGACGGCAAAGATGACTTACCCGAGTAGCCCGAAGCTCGATCTGAAGATCATCCGTGACGCGGCCGCGCTGATCCGCGAAGGCAAGCTCGTGGCGTTTCCCACGGAAACGGTTTACGGCTTGGGCGCCAATGCGCTCGATTCCCGCGCCGTGGAGAAAATTTTCCGTGTCAAGGGCCGGCCGTCCAGCAGCCCGCTGATTGTCCATGTAGAGTCGCGCGAGGCGGCCCTCAGGCTTGTAACCGACTGGCCGGCCGCCGCCGACAAACTTGCGCGCGAGTTCTGGCCCGGGCCGCTCACGCTGGTGCTTCCGAAGCGCGCGTGCATTCCCGGCGTCGTGACGGCGGGACTGCCCACGGTTGGCCTGCGCGTTCCCGCTAACGAATTCGCTCTGGCGCTGCTGGTCGAGGCCAATGTGCCCATCGCCGCTCCCAGCGCCAATCGTTTCACCGAGCTTTCACCGACCACCGCCGAGCATGTCCGCAAGTCGCTCGGAGACAGCGTAGACTTCATTCTGGACGGCGGCCCCACGCAGGTAGGTATCGAATCCACGGTGTTGTCGCTGGTCGCCGGCAAGCCCATGCTGCTCAGGCCTGGCATGATTTCCGTGGAGCAGATCGAGGCTGTGATCGGAAAGATTGAAATTGCCGCCGCCTTACCCGAGGGCGCGCATCCCTCGCCCGGCATGCATCCGAAACACTACAGTCCACGAACGCCGCTGGTGCTGCATGTTCCCAGCAACGGCCGCGGAGCCTATTTGTGGTTCACTCATCCAGCCCCGTGCGCCTGCAGCATTCAGATGCCGGGAGATCCGGCGCAGTATGCAGCGGCCCTCTACGAAACACTACACCGCGTGGATGACGAAGGATTCGACTGGATCGCTGTCGAGCCGCCTCCCGATGAGCCGGCATGGGCGGGCATCGCCGACCGCCTGAAACGGGCCAGCGGCTGAGTGTGCCGCGTCGGAAACGCTCACTCCACTTGCTTGCGCGCCACCAGCACGCGCGACGGATAAAAAATCTGCCGCACCGTGGCATCGCGCTCGATGTGGAAATCGCTGGCTTCCACCAGTTCAGGCACGCGCTTTTCCACCTGCCGGCCCCAGAACGCCGGCGCTACTTTGCCGCACACTCGATAAACTCCGTTGAACGCCGCCTTGTTCTGGCCGATCAGCACCAGCACCAGTTGGCCACGATTGCGCAGCACGCGGTGGAACTCGCTGATGGTCCGCTGAATGTCTTCACCCGACAGCAACTCGAGTAGATAGCAGCAGAACACGGCGTCAAAGGATGCGTCACGGAACGGCATGTGGCGCGCATCCACGGCGTGGCACTGCGTTTTCGAGCTAGGGAATTCGCGCTGTACCCGGCGATGCGTGCGCCACGCCATATTGGGCGAAAGATCCACCCCCATGGTCGAGCCGCCGCCGTTAGCGCGCACCAGACGCCGGAACATTTCGCCCGATCCCGTAGCTACCTCCAGCACGCGCATGCCGTCGCGAAGATCGCTGATCTCGAGCGCGCGGCGGTGCGCGCGTGAGTGAAACAGATAGGTCGAGATCCCGTACACAGGCGCCAGCCGGTCATAGATGCGGCGTGTGCGATCGGCGAGCGTGGCGGGAAGGCCGTTAACCGGCCAGGCAGTAATTGTGTATTCGAGCTTGTTCAAGCGCTGCATGTCTCCTTGGGTAGATTATGAGACCGCCGCCAACTCGGTCTGCAGTTCGGGAACCTCAATTTCGATACGAGTGCCTTTTCCCGGATGGCTGTCAATCCACATGCGGTAATTCGTGCCGAAGAGCACTTTCAAGCGTTCGTTCACATTGCTGACGCCAATGCCTTTTTCGAGCATCTTGGCCAGCTTGGGCTCTGGAATCCCCACGCCGTCATCTTCCACTACTAAATATAGCCGCCCGTCGAGCCGCCGCGTGCGCAGCCAGATGGTGCCCCCCTCGACTTTGTTGCTGAGGCCGTGCTTCACGCAATTCTCCACCAGCGGCTGCAGCAGCATGCTGGGAACCAGCATATCCAGGCTCTGGGCATCCACTTCCTTTTCAAACTTCAATTTTTCGCCGAAGCGCGCCACTTCAATCGAGAGGTAATCCTCAATGAAATCCAGCTCATCGCGCAGCGGGCTGAGATTTTCGTGCTTGCGCAGCAGGCGCCGAAGAATCCGCGACAGCTTCAGGACCATCAAGCGCGCCTGTTGCGGGTCGGTTCGAATTAATGAGGATACCGAATTCAGGGTGTTGAACAGGAAATGCGGATTGATCTGGCTGGTGAGCGCCTGGAGCCGCGCCTGCGTGAGCAGCCGCTGCTGCTCTTCGAGCTTGTTCTCATTCCGTGTGTTGTTCCAGATTTTGAGCGGCAGCACCACCGCGAACAAGGTCGTCGCGTAGAGGGCGACGAAAATCATGAAATGCGGATGGGGCCAGGTTGGCTGCAGCGCAAACACCAGGACCTTTTGCGGGATGTTGTGCAGCATCTGCCGCAGAAACTCAGCGAAAAGAATCACCGCCAGAAACAGCAGATGAAACCCGCTGCGCCGGTAATTCCGCTGTTTGAAAAAACGCCAGAGATTCAGGTCGAAGAAGGGCGAAAAACGCCAGATGTCCTCGGTATCGGGCGCGCAATCACGCAACAGGCCGCCCAAAACCCCGATGGCGGCCAGCAGCGGCATGCTCAGCAGCTCGCCATTCATCATGGCGGGAATGGAGACGACGATCCCGGATAACAGGCCGGTCACGTAGCCGCCCAATATTCCGGCCAGCAGGCAGCCTTCCAGGCCCAGATCGACCGCCAGATAAGAGCTCGTCTTCACACGCGTGGCCACCCCCGCCGCGAAGATGACCGAGAACCATAAGGCGAGCTGCACCCGCTGATTCAGCGTGCGGTTTTCGCGCAGCAGCATGCGCTGCACCGCGTCCGGACGCACAAGGATGCTGGCCAGCGATGCCACCACGCCCAGCTTGACCAGCAGTGTGACGAGGAGCGATTCCACTCGCAGCCATTATAATAGAAGGAATCTGACCAGTAGCCACGATAAAATGCCCGTTGCCGCCGTGTTTCGGCTTGAAAAGGTGGCCGAAGCCGCATTTCCAACCCGTTGGGGAGAGTTCCGCATCTACGGATTCGCCGGCCATTACCCCGGCCGTGTGGAGGAAGCCGTGGTGCTAAAAATGGGCGATCTCGCCGTTCCGCCTGCGCCGCTGGTGCGTATTCACTCGCAATGTTTGACCGGCGACGTGTTCCACAGCCTGCGCTGCGATTGCCGCGCGCAGCTCGAGCTGGCGCTCGCCCGCATCGCCGAAGAGGGCCGTGGCCTGCTGATCTACGAGCACCAGGAAGGCCGCGGCATCGGCTTGCTCAACAAGCTGCGCGCTTACGAATTGCAAGACGCCGGCGCCGACACCGTCGAAGCCAACGAACGCCTCGGTTTCGAGGTGGACCTGCGCAGCTATGAGCTCCCCGGAGCGATCCTGCGCTTCTTCGGGCTCACCAGGGTGCGCCTGCTCTCCAACAATCCCGAAAAAGTGGAGGCCGTCGAGCGCGCCGGCGTGGAGGTGGTCGAGCGCATCCCCTGCCTGGTCGATCCGGTGGATTCCTCGCAGGCCTATCTGCGGACCAAGAAGGACAAAATGGGCCACTTGATCGACGGGCTGTAGAGTCGCGCCCGGGAACCCTCCTACCGAGATACTCCTAAAGTCTCCTGACCAACTGCCGATCAACTGGTCGGAGGCTTACTTTCTGAGTCCTACTCTTGTCTACCGGGAAACGGCCGGTCCTCGGGGCCGCGAGCGGCGCCGAACCCGTGGCGGAACCATGCGCGCGCTTTGAGCGTCGCTACGACCAGCTAGGCGTCGACGAACGGGCCGCCACGCATTCGGAAGCTGTCCGCCGGTCGGCGATGGCATATGTCGGCGGCAGCGACGGCGTTAATGCGGACCGAGAGGAATTAAACGAGCGCTGAATCGATCCACGCCAGCCAAACACGCCGTGTTCAGTCGGCAAAAGCAGATAGCCCTTACATGAGAATCATGCGCCAATTCCGGAAGCTCGCGACTGTGCCGGATGCGGTCCCCCTAACAATGGTTGTACTCGGCCTCGGTTGGACCATGACGTTCGTGGCAGTCGCGGCCGAGCCTCACGACGTTCCTATAGAAATCCAAGTCAAAGCAGCGTTCATCTACAATTTTGCGAAATTTGTTGAATGGCCCGGCAACGCTGGAGTAAGCGCCATCACGTTTTGCGTTTTTGGTGACGAACTACTCGCCGGTGCTCTCGAACGAACCGTCACAGGGAAAACC
Organism: Bryobacteraceae bacterium; assembly: GCA_041486185.1. GTDB lineage: Bacteria > Acidobacteriota > Terriglobia > Bryobacterales > Bryobacteraceae > QHXW01. The sequence continues at coordinate 4,729 of JBGPKX010000157.1, forward strand.
ATTGAGGGACACATCCTTGTAGTGAATCGCAATCCGGATCCCTCCAATGCAGCGCATTGCGATGTGGCGTTCATCGGTGGAAACGGCACGAAGGGGACGGACGATCTCCTGCAGGCTGTGGCACGAGCCGGCGTACTCACTGTCGGCGATGGCGAACGGTTCGCGCAGGGCGGAGGGATGATCCAGCTCATTCGACAGGACAACAAGCTCCGATTTGCAGTGAACGTCGACAGTGTGGGTCGCTACGGGGTCCGTGTTAGCTCGAAGCTGCTGCAATTAGCCGAAGTGGTCCATGAGTCCGGGAGAAAAGGGAGGCAGCGGTGAAACTCTGGTTTGAGAACCTCCCCATTCGCCGCAAGTTGGCACTGTTGATCCTCGCGACCGGTTGCATCGTCCTTGTGCTGGCGTCAGCGTCGCTATCCGTCATCATGTCGATGGATCTTCGGCATGGAATGGCCAGTGAGATCTCCACCTTGTCTCAAGTGATAGGATCCAACACCACCGCCGCGCTGACCTTCCACGACCGGCAAGCGGCCGAGGAGACCCTGGCGGCCCTTCGCGGGGACAAGCGCGTCATTGCCGCGGCGGTAATTGCTCCAGATGGTTCGGCATTTGCGCGCTATACACGAGCCGGCGCACAACTCGCAACAATCATGCCTCGGCCAGATGGGGCCTATTTTGAACAATCCAGCTTGCTGGTAGTGCGCTCCATCTTGTTGGATGGCGAAAAAATCGGGACAATTTTCGTTCGCTGCAGCATGGAAACCGAGTACGCCCGGTTGAGCCGGGGTGTCGCGACGATGGTGCTGGTGCTGTGCTTCTCCTTCCTCGGCACACTTCCGTTGGCGGTACGCCTGCAGCGGCGTATTTCGAGCCCTCTACTGGAGTTGGCGGGGCTCGCCCACGCGGTCTCCGCAGAAAGAAACTACTCAGTTCGGGCCACACCGCGCGGTAACGATGAGACCGGGGTTTTAGTGGGTGCCTTCAACGAAATGCTGGTACAGATTCAGGCTCGGGATCTGGAGCTCGATCAGCACCGGGAGCATTTGGAACAGCAGGTTGCGTTGCGCACGCTGGAGCTTACCCGAGCCAATGCGGAGCTTTCCGCCGCCAAGGATAAAGCAGAAAACCTCGCACGGGTGAAAAGCGAGTTTCTGGCCAACATGAGCCACGAGATCCGCACTCCCATGAACGGCGTGATCGGGATGACCGAACTGGCTTTGGAAACCGAGCTGACAGACGAGCAGCGAGACTACCTGAACACCGTGCGGAGCTCCGCGGAATCGCTGCTGACCGTGATCAACGACGTGCTCGATTTCTCAAAGATCGAGGCGTGGAAGATGACGTTAAATTTAGAGGACTTCGAACTGGAAGAACTCCTCCAGGAAGTCATGAAGGCCTTTGCGTTGGGGGCGCATCAAAGAGGCCTCGAACTGTTGCTCGATGCGGACACACGGATTCCGGACGTCATCGTAGGAGACCCGGCAAGGCTTCGGCAGGTGCTCGTCAACCTGCTTGGCAATGCGATCAAATTCACGGCCACCGGCGAAGTCGCGCTTCGCGTGGTCCGAGAGGAAGTCGCCAGCGAGACGATCACGCTTCGGTTCTCAGTGTTCGACACCGGTATCGGGATGCGGAAGGACGAGTTCGAGCGCATTTTCGATGCGTTCGTACAGGCGGATGGATCCAGTACACGAAAGTTTGGCGGTACTGGCCTGGGGCTCGCCATTTGCGCTCGATTGGTAGGTCTGATGAACGGCCGCGTTTGGGTAGAGAGCGAGGTGGGAAGAGGTAGCGCGTTTCATTTCACTGCGACGTTTCAGGTTTCAACGGCCAAGAAGGCTGTAGGCCCTCCACTCGATCCCGGAGCTCTGGCTGGCCTACGCATCTTGTGCGTAGACGACAATGAAACCAACCTCCGCATTCTCGAGCAAACGCTTAAAGGCTGGCACGTCCGGCCGACACTTGCCGACTCCGGGGCGAAAGCGCTCCAGTTCCTCGCCGCAGCGCGCACCAGCGGGGATGGGTTTGCACTGGCGTTGGTCGATTCCCAAATGCCAGAGATGGACGGCTTCCGCCTAGCCCGGCGGATTCACGAAGAACGGCTATCGTCCTTGATCCCGGTGCTCATGCTGAGTTCGGTGGACATCGTTGCCAGGACCGAGGAGCTCAGAGCGGCCCATGTGTCGCACTACCTCGTGAAACCCGTTTCGCGGCTCAGCTTACTTAAGGCAATCCTCAGTACCGTATGCCAGTCGAAGCCTGCTTCCGCTGAGATGCCCGCACAGAATCGCACTCCGCACGGGAACAAGTTATCCATCCTATTGGTTGAAGATCACATCGTAAATCAGAAAGTCGGAAGACAGCTTCTTCAAAAGCAAGGTCATGTCGTGGTTGTGGCCAGCAATGGCGCGGAAGCTGTAGAGGCCACCGTCGTCAACAAGTTCGACCTTATCTTCATGGATATCCAAATGCCCGTCATGAATGGCTACGATGCCACCCGCTCAATCAGGATGCGAGAACAGAAGACGGAGACGCATACACCCATCATCGCCCTCACCGCCAGTGCGATGAAAGGTGATCGGGAGGAGTGTTTCAGCGCCGGAATGGACGACTACATTAGTAAGCCCCTGAAGATCAAAGACATCACCGAGGCGATCCGCCGATGGGACCCTCACAACACTGCAGAGGGCCAGACTGAGCCGGCGAAGGAGCTGCGGAGAGTATGAGTTCCTGCTATAAAGTAGTCCGGCAACGCTTCGATGACGTTTCGCGGGTGCTTAGGTTAGCACACCCCTTCTGGGCGAGTGACTTGGCTGCCCGACGCGTCATGCTGCGATTTCGCCAGGGTCTGATGTGGATCCTCATGCCTGCTCTGTGGGCTCTGCCAAGCCCGGGTCGAGACTCGGGCTCTCAGGATGTTACCAATGCGAGCCTGGAACAACTGATGAATATTGAGGTGACTTCGGTTTCGAAGAAAGAGCAGAAGCTTTCCACAACCGCAGCCGCGGTATTCGTACTCACCCAAGAGGATATCCGCCGTTCGGGGGCGACGAATATACCCGATCTGCTGCGTATGGTTCCGGGAGTGGACGTCGCTCAGATTGATGCCAATACCTGGGCGATCAGCATTCGGGGGTTCAACACCCGATTCTCAAACAAGGTGCTCGTGCTGGTCGACGGTCGCGCTGTCTACACGCCGGCATTCTCAGGCGTATTTTGGGACCAGCAAACCGTCCCCCTGGAGGACATCGATCGTATTGAAGTGATTCGCGGCCCGGGTGCAACTGTGTGGGGCGCAAACGCGATGAACGGCGTGATCAATATCATCACCAAGAGCGCCAGCGCGACGCAAGGCGGGCTGATCTCCGGAGGCGTAGGCAGTGAAGACAAGGCCCGCGGATTTCTGCGTTACGGCGGCAAGATTGGGCTCCGGGGAACGTATCGCGTTTTCGGCAATTATTTCGACGTGGGCAATTTGACGTCGATGGACGGCCGGGAAGGGGTGGATGGCTGGCACAGCGAGGGCGCTGGTTTCCGCTCCGATTGGGATCTATCTCCGCGCGACTCGCTCAGTGTGGAGGGCGACGTGTCAATGGCTCACGAAGGTCAAACTGCCGTGAGCGTGTTCACAAACGCCCCGCCGTTCATACGGGCGTTCAACGCCAAGATCGAATTTGGCGCCGGCGACCTGCTGGGACGTTGGAATCATACCTTTGCGGACGGCTCCGCTATGACATTTCAAGCCTACTACGATACTTACCATCGCACTGGCACAGCCGCCGGCGATGACGAAATCCAGCATACGGTCGATTTCGACTTTCAGCATCACTTCCTGCTGGGGAGCCGTCAGGATATCGTATGGGGTCTGGGCTATCGGTCCATCAATGATCATCTCTTTCCGGGAAATGCGAGCTCGTTCGCTCCCCCAAAGCGCAACGAGGGCCTCTTCAGTGCTTTTGTTCAGGATGAGATCAGGATCACGAATTGGCTGGAGTTCACGTTGGGATCCAGGTTCGAGCACAACAGCTACACGGGATTTGAATATGAGCCGGGAGCACGTTTGGCGTGGCATCCAACGGAACGGCATACGGTGTGGACCTCAGCATCTCAGGCGATTCGCCAGCCCTCCAGCGTCGATACCGGCTTGATCGCTGATGTTGCCGCATTTACTTTGGAGAACGGCAAGCTCGGCGTATCCACGCTCTTTGGAAACCCGCACTTCAAGGTGGAGCAACTCCGGGATTATGAGGTGGGATATCGTGCCCAGCTAACCGGGAGCCTCTCGTTGGATGTCGCCATGTTCCTCAATGTGTACCGGCATCTCCAAACCTCGGAGCCCGGAACCCCATATTTCGTTTCAGGTCCGGGGCTGGAGAGGGTGGTATTCCCGTTGGTATTCGACAACAAAGCCCATGCACGCAATCATGGCGCGGAAGTTTCGGCGAACTGGAATGTGAACCGCCGGTGGCGCATCACCTCCGGCTATTCCGTGATCCATATGAATATCGATCCCGACCCCTCGAGTCACGATCCAAATGCGGAAGTACTGGAGGGCGAGACGCCCAAGCACATGTTTCAAGTGCGCTCGCTATTCACCATGAAGAGGAACGTGGATTTTGACAGTGCGCTTTACTATGTGAACCACCTGCCGGACGGAGCCATCCCCAGCTATGCGCGCTTGGATACGCGTCTGGCTTGGCGCATCGGTGAGTCGCTGGAGTTAAGTGCTGTGGGTCAGAACCTGCTGCGGCCGAGACACCTGGAATTCAACGAAACCAATGGTCTGTTCCTAGGCACGCAGGTCGAACGAAGTGTCTTCGGAAGGGTGACATGGCGGTTTTGAGCATCTCTCAAACAGCTCTTCGGGCGCTAGGGTCGGAGGTAGTCGAGCGCATGCCCTGCCTGGTCGATCCCGTGGATTCATCGCAGGCCTATCTGCGGATCAAGAAGGATGAGATGCGCCGCCTGATCGACGGGCTGTAGAGTCGCGCCCGGTCCCCCAAGTCTGAGATCCCGCCACCTCCTGCGCCATGGACGGCAGGAATGCCCACTCCGCTGGCGCGCACTCTGTCACCTTGGTATCATTCCAGTTCCACCCCATGAAAATCACCCGTGTAGAAGCCCTCTATCTCCGCCAGCCGGAGGTCAAGTTCCAGTGTGACAGCGGTCAGGACGCACTCATTGTGCGCGTGGAAACGGACGCCGGTATCACCGGCATCGGCGAAGTGGACTCCGCCCCCATGGCCGTGAAAGGCGCTATCGAAGGCCCGTTCTCTCATACAACCGCCGCCGGCCTTGCACAAATCGTCGTCGGCGAAGATCCGTTTGAGACCGAAAAAATCTGGCACAAGATGTACCGCGCCAATATCTACGGTGGCCGCCGCGGCGTAGGCCTGCACGCCATGAGCGGCATCGACATGGCGCTCTGGGACATCAAGGGCAAAGCGCTGAAGATGCCCGTATGGAAGCTGCTGGGCGGCGGGTTCCATCAGAAGATGCGCTGCTACGCCAGTTCGCTGTTTGGCGCCACGCCGGAGCTAACCGGCGAGATGGCCCGCCGCCGCCGTGACCAGGGCTTCACCGCCGCCAAATTCGGCTGGGACCCCATGGGTCAGGATGAAAAGACAGACATCGCTTTGGTGCGGGAAGCGCGCAAAGGCCTGGGCGACGACATCGATCTGCTCATCGACGCGGGCCTGGTATGGGATTCGAAAACCGCCCTCCAGCGTGCCCGCGCGTTTTCCGACTACAACATCTTTTGGCTGGAAGAACCGCTGCGTCCCGACGATTACGATGGATACCGCAAGCTGGCCGAAGCCACGCATGTGCGCATCGCCGCGGGCGAGGAAGAGAGCGAGCGCAAGTCCTTCGTCGATCTGATGGACCGCGGCCGCATCGACGTCGTACAGGTCGATCTCACGCGCTGCGGTGGATTCACCGAGGCCATGAAGATTGCGGCGCTCGCCTGGGACCGCGGGCTCCCCGTGGCCAATCACGGATTCACCACCTACGTGAACGTTACGGCGGCGCTTCACTGGCTGAATTCCATTCCCAACGCCCTCATCTGCGAGTTCGTAGCGGAAGACGAAACCAACCTGCGTGAGCAGATCACGCGCCAGAAGCTGCGCGCCAAGGACGGCTACCTCGCCATGCCGCAGGAGCCGGGCCTGGGCATCGATCTGGATGAAGAGGCGGTCCGCAAATTCCGTGTGGCGTAAGAAACTATGAACCGTAGGGCGTTTCTGGGGGCGATGTCGGCGGCGCTGGTGCGTGCGGCCGGCACGCTGCCGGCCAATAACAACATCAAGTGGGCGGTGAGCCTCGGCCTCTGGAGCCACTTCCGGCCCGTTCCCTTCACCGACATCCTTGACGTGATGCGCGACACCGGCTTCATCGGCATCCGACTTACCGGTTTTCCACGCTGCCTGGAAACCTACGGCCTCACGCCCTCGCGCATGGAGAAGGAAGTCTCTAAGCGCAAGCTGCACGTGTGCACTGTCTCCTTCGGCGGTCCGCTGCACGATCCGGCGCAGCTCGCCAAAGTGATCTCCGACGCGCGCCGCGCCATGACTTTCCTGAAGACGTTCGGCGCGAAAGAGCTGGTCGTGTTCTCACCGTCGCGTCTGGCTCCCGGAGCCGACATCATGCCGGCCTTCGACGCCATGGCCGATTCCTTCACGCGCCTGGGCGAGGTGGCCGGCGAAATGGGTTTCCGCGTGGGCCTGCACAATCACTTGGGAGAGCTGGTTGAGAAAGCGCCGGAGGTCGATCTCATCCTGGCCAAGGTCGATCCTAAGCTGCTGTATCTCGCCCCCGATACCGCGCACCTGCACCTGGCCGGAGCCAACGTGGTGGCGACGTTCGAAAAATACAAGCACCGTCTGATGTTCGCCGACTACAAAGACGCGCGCTGGACCACGCCCGCCGCCGACTTCGTGGAGGATAGCGGCAAGGTACACCCTAAGGATTCCGCCGAAGCGCGTTTCCTATCGAGCATTTACGACCTGGGGGACGGCGAAATCGATTTCCCCGCCTGCCACCGCATCTTGAAATCGATCGCGTACAAGGGCTGGCTCTGCGTGGACCTGGACACCGCCCGCCACGGCCCGCGCACGAGCTACGAGCGATGCGGGGCATACGTGGTGAACAAGCTGGAGCCCATTTACGCGTAAATTGCCACGATTTACAGTTCTGGTAACACAGTTCTCCGTGCGTAAATCAGCCCAATAATTGGTCTCTTACTGCCCGTCGGCACCGAATATTCTAGAGCTATGGTCCCGTGTGGCCTTTGCCAAATCCAGCTGGTCACTGTCATTTGAAAACCGATCTCTGTGTCGGTTTCATGCTGTGCAGGGACGCCGTACTTGTCCTGTAATCCCTCTTTCAGCATCTTGAGCGCGAAGTCCGGAATGTCGAGCGCGGACGTGGGACGCAGAACGACCCGATACAAACCAGATTCGTTGAACAACAGCGTGACGGCGTATTCTATCCGTTGAATTGTGAAACCTTCGATAAGAAGCTCGCCCGCTTTCTTCGGGCTCGCCTTGAGGCGAGGGGCGAGCAGCTTCGCGGCTTCATCCCGCGAAGTGCCCCACGCCACACCATTCCAGCCCACGATATCCGGCGTGGCGTCGTTGACGGTCGAGGGAGTTAAGTCCGCAGGCGGCGTCTTAACTGGTTCGCGAACGGGACTTGAAGCGCTTTTGTCACACGACGAGAAACCGATTAGCCCGAAGACCAACAAAAGTAGTAGCCACCAACTCATTTGGCGCTCTCGTACGGTTCCGCATCGAACCAGCCCTGATCCGTTCATACCCGTACCAGGTGATTTGTTGGCTTGATTCCCGACGGCATCGAAGATCATTCCGTACCTGTCTAACACACTCCACAGTCCGCTACAAACGGCGCCGCGTTACAATACAAACTTCATGAAAGCTCGCGTTTACGTCTCGCTCAAATCCACCGTCCTCGATCCGCAGGGGCAAAC
>JBGPKX010000158.1:0-12616 GCA_041486185.1 Bryobacteraceae bacterium
GAGCGCGGTCAGGCAGGGAGCGGCCGGGACTGCTCCGTGAAGAATGCCGTAATGTCGTCCTTGGAAATCTGTCCCAGCGCGACTCCGAGAACCAAGTCCACGAGTTCATCCTCGTCGAAGGTAGGCTCAAGGCCATTCATGAGTAGGAACACGATTGCCCATGGGCTCCGGCCCGCTTGTTTCCGTCGAGGAAGGGGTGGTTCTGCGTAATGTGGAAGAGATACGCTGCGGTCTTGGCCGCAATCGTGGGATGAAGGTATTCACCACCGAAAGTTGCTTGCGGCATGGCGATCGCAGACTCCAGAGCACCGACACTGCCTGGCAGACCCACTATTCCGCGAGTCGCTTGAAGGTCCGCCCGTAACGGCGGTGGGCCAGAGACTGGGCTGCGTCAAACCTCTTGCGCCGCGCGGAAATTGGCGCGGGGGCAATGCTCAGCGTTTTCCCGTCGGTGCTAACTTCCAGCAGTGTTTCCTGGTCGATCTTCAGCAGCTCGAGAATTGGCCTGTCGATCACCAGAGCCAGACTATTACCGTGTTTGGTGAGTTTTTTGACCATTGGAACGCCCGTACTTCCGATGTATCACCACTTGGAGAGGGGAGCCGGTCCTAAATTCCCGCGCCGCCACTGAACGGCTTCGGTTGCGGGCGGATGTAACCGCGCTCCTCGAGCGTGCCGCAAATCGTATCGGCGGCCTGTTCGGGATCGTCCGGCAAATTCACCGCACGCGTCGCGAGAAAGCGGTCGCTGCCGACGGTGTACTTCAGGGACTCGCGCGCGCCGGCATCGTCATCGGCCACCATACAAATCGAGATCAGTCCCGCATCTGTCGATGCCTGCGCGATGGCAGCGATGCCCGGCCCCTGCAGCACTTGCACCAGGCAGCCGCGGTCGAACAACCTGCGCTCGAGCGCATACGCCAACTCCTCGCCTCCCGCCAGCCAGATCGCGAGCGGCCGGTGTCCCGCGCGGATGTACCGCTCGGCGGGTGTGACGCGGCTCGACCCGAATTCCGCGTCCGCAGGCAGTTCTTGCGTACCCCTCGTTTCGCCGGCAACGCGCCCCGTGATCATCCCCGCCGCCACCGTTTCATTGGTCAATGGATCGATCAGAATGAACGCGCCCGTCATGCGGTTCTCTTGGTAGACGTCGAAAAACAGCGGCCGCTTGGTCTCCACCAGCACGCCGCCGATCTCGTTGAATCCCAGCCGCCCTGCCGGCTCATGATCCAGGGTGTTGATATTAACCCGATAGCGCACGGCGCCCACCGTCGCGCCCACCTGCTGCGTGGTGTGCTTGATCAGGTACGCGCGCCCGGGGTCGAGCGGCTTCTGGTTCATCCACACCATCATGGCTTCGAAGCGCCGGGCCACATGTGGCGGATGCTGGGGCGGCGCCAGCATGTCGCCGCGGCTGATATCGATCTCGTCTTCCAGACACAGCGTCACCGAGAGCGGCGGGAACGCGCGGGAGAGATCGCCGTCATAGGTCGATATGGATTTAATGCGCGTAGTGCGTCCCGAAGGCAGCACCATCACCGGATCGCCCGGACGGATCACGCCCGATGCCACCTGTCCCGCGAAACCTCGAAAATCCAGGTTGGGCCGGATCACGTATTGCACCGGGAAGCGCATGGAATCGAACGCCCGGTCGCGCACAACTTTCACCGTCTCCAGATATTCCAGCAGGCTCGGTCCCGTGTGCCATGGCATCCGCGCGCTGCGCGTCACCACGTTATCGCCCTCGAGCGCGCTGATCGGAATGAACGTCAGGTCGCCGATAGGCAACTGCTCGGCGAAGCTCAGGAAATCCTTCCGGACCCGTTGGAAAACTTCCTCGCTGAAATCCATCAGGTCCATCTTGTTCACGGTCACGACGATGTGCCGGATGCCCAGCAGGGTGGCGATGAACAGGTGCCGGCGCGATTGCGGCAGCACGCCGTTGCGCGCATCCACAAGAATAATCGCCAGATCGGCCGTCGAAGCTCCGGTCGCCATGTTGCGCGTGTACTGCTCGTGTCCCGGCGTGTCGGCGATGATGAATTTTCGCTTCGGCGTCGAGAAGTAGCGATAAGCGACGTCGATGGTGATCCCCTGCTCGCGCTCCGAGCGCAGACCATCGGTCAGCAGCGCGAAATCGAGCGTGCCCGCGGTCTGGTTGGTGGAAGCTTTCTTGACCGACGCGATCTGGTCTTCGTAGACGCCCTTGGAATCGTAGAGCAGCCGCCCGATCAGCGTGGATTTCCCGTCGTCCACGCTTCCCGCAGTCGAGAGACGCACCAGATCCTTCTCTTCGTTCTGCTTGAGAAAGCTTTCAATGTCCGCGGAAGGCGGCTCCAAAGCGGTCGCCATCAAAAATAGCCTTCCCGCTTCTTGAGTTCCATGGACCCTTCCTGGTCATGGTCGATTACCCGGTTCTCGCGCTCCGAACGCCGCACCAGCATCATCTCTTCGATGATTTTCGGCACGGTATCGGCTTCCGAATGGATGGCGCCGGTGCACGGGCTGCAACCCAGCGACCGCATGCGGCACATCACCATCTCCGGCTTTTCGCCCGGCAGCAGCGGGATGTCCTGCTCCACCGGGATCAGAGTCGAGCCGCGCACCACCATGGGCCGCACTTTGGCGAAGTACATGGGCACGATGGGAATGTTTTCCAGGTGGATGTACTGCCACACGTCCAATTCGGTCCAGTTGGAGAGCGGAAATACGCGGATCGATTCGCCTTTGTCCACCCGGCTGTTGAACAGGTTCCAGAGTTCCGGCCGCTGGTTCTTCGGGTCCCACTGCCCGAAACCGTCGCGGAACGAATAAACGCGCTCTTTGGCGCGCGATTTCTCCTCGTCCCGCCGCGCCCCGCCAAAAGCGGCGTCGTAACCGCCCTCGGCCAGCGCATCCAGCAGCGATCGGGTTTTCAGCAGCCCGCAGCACTTCTGCGTGCCCAGCCGGAACGGATTGGCCCCGTCGTCGATGGCCTTCTGGTTGATGTGGACAATGAGCTTGGCCCCGATTTCCCGCGTGAACCGGTCACGGAACTCGATCATTTCACGAAACTTGTACGTCGTATCGACATGCAGCAAGGGGAACGGGATTTTGCCCGGATGGAATGCTTTCTGCGCCAGGCGCACCATCACCGAAGAGTCCTTGCCGATGGAATAGAGCATCACGGGCCGCTGGAACTCCGCGGCCACCTCGCGCATGATGAAGATGCTCTCCGCCTCGAGCGCGCGGAGATGAGTTAAGGTGGGGTGATCCACTATAGCAAGATTATCATAGCAAGTCGTATACCCCTAATTCCATCGGGATTAAGGTGATTGTCAAAATTGCTTGGATGCGGAACGGGTTCAGGGTCTTACTTCTAAGTCTATTGATTGCTTTGCGCTGCGGTATTTCTTCAGGGCGTACTGGTCTACCGCCTGCAGTTCAAGCTCGTAGTCGCCGGGAGTCAGAACAGAGCCCAATCGCAAACTGCCGCCTGTCAGAATACGTTTCATGTTGGTTTGCCCATTCACATCCACGGGGAGGAGCTTGCCGGCATATTGTTCCTGTCCGTCATGAAGTAACCGCAGTTGCAGCCGCACATCCGGACGGTGTGTGACACGATTAACGCGGGCATTCAGGATCGTAACCTCCCAATTGAGGCGGTCACCCGGCTTGAAGACTCGCACGGCCGGGCTTTCCAACGGGTTCGGCGCGCTTTCGGGCTCGGATGCATTGAATCCCGGTTTCCCGCCATTGAAGCCGTGTACCAGAATCCCGGAGAGCGCGAGGCGTCCACGACTCACATCCGGTACCTCAATGAACTCGCTTGCCGAACCTACTTTCATCGAGCCGGCGTCCCGCACCGCGCATCGAAACTGAAATGCGCCTGCTTTTGTGACGCGATGATCGAGGCTGAAAACTAAGCCATTCTCCAACGCCCGCTTGAACTCCTGGCCGTGCACCCGGATTTTGAAGGTTTCGGCGCTGCGGTCCACTTGGGTTCCGTTGTCTCCAAACGTCGTCATCACGACGTCCAACACCGCTTCGTGCCATCCGTCGGCCTCCCCGGCAAATGCAAGATCATGACCGTCAATGTGGAGCATCGCATGGACGAGATGGCCCTTTTTTTCGCTGTAGGAGAAAAGCGGGGTCAATCGGAGATGGATTTCGCCGCTGTCGAAAGGCGAGGTCAGCGCGGCCAGCAGTTGTCCTGACCCGTTCCTCTGGGCGGGCAGGGCGTCGCGATCCGGCACGCCGAAAAAGCCTGTGCGCGTGCGCACTCGCACTCCGCGGCGTTTCACCTGCACTCTGATTTTGTGGAACAGGGGACGGCCTGATTTCGTGGCAAAGGTAGACTCGGCGGGCGTGTAGCCGATCAGGTAGTAGCCACTCTGGTCTTGCAGCGCGCGGCGGAGCCCGAGATTGATGTCGTTGCTGTTATGAATGAACAGGCCACCGGTTTCGCGGGCGAGCAAACCGAGGCCCGCCTGGGAGTCCACGTACCCCTGGCTCTTCTCGGCAAGCATTTCCGCAAATTCGGCGCCGCCACCGGCCTGCGGCTGATCGGCCGCCGTGAACCCCAGCGTTGGAATGCCGCGAGGGTCGATGGTGTACATCACGACCGAAGCGCGATTGCACAGGTCCGTGATCTGTCTCAGGGAAGCCATGACCCTCTCATCACGCTGGAATGGGCCTGGTCCTCGACCCTGGTGGGCCTGCATGACTTTCTCAAAAGCGCCGTCACGCTCGGACAGGCGCAAGCTGTCGGACAAGAGAATCACGGATTTCCGCCCGGGCAGGCTTCTCAGGCCGTCCACCACGAAGCGGATCGCGCCGAGCGTGCCCACCGCAAAGACGCTCTCGCGAAAATCATCAAGCTCAGTTGCCGAGGAGCGGACTTCCGCACTCTCCCTAGGAACGGGCGGAGCCGGTTCTCCCATGGCTGCGCGGGCCAAGGCGCTGAAATGGATTCGGTCAATCGCCGCCAAGAGCTGCCGTTTATCGACCGTGAACTGCTCCAGAGCACCCATGCCGCCGCTAGTTCGGATAATCGCGACCAGATCGCCGGGCGCTATCTGTTCGTTGACGAATTTCTTTAATGCTGCGCGGACGCGTACCGTGCTCTCGAAGGACAGACCCAGGTCATCCACCACGACCGCTATGGTCCGGCGAATCTGGTCGCGGCTCGGCGCCCGGGCTGAACGTGAATCATTTTCAGCAGAACGTGCCGGCCGGGAGGTCTCGGTCGAGACGTAGGAGAAGTGCGTGATCTTTTGGGGTTCGCCATCCTGAAAAACCTCGAAGTCCTTGGATTCGAGGTCGGTCACCTGCCTGCCTTTGGTGTCCGTGACTACGGCATCCACCTGGACCAGGTTCACGGTGATGCGGATGGTTCTGTCCGGCGCTTCCTGGCAGATGCCGGCCCTTAGCAGGAACATACCCGCCCCGAGTTCAGCAAAGATCCGTCTGAACGAAAACATGGGCTGATTTTGAGGATACACGAGCGACAGACAGCCCAGGCGTTAACTGCCACTAAACCTGGACCTCCGAACAGTTCTCCGCGTTTGCAGGGCGCGGATGCAGGCGATCATGCTACTTGTGGGCCGTTTGCGAATCGAGCGCCGGACGGGAGTTGTGCTACGTTCAGAGATTCGACCGGTTTTCAACCCGATGACGAACGTTCGCACTGTAGCCATAAGCCTTTGTGCCTTGAATTTCTTATGGGCGCAGCAGCCTGACATCTCAGCCGGCCGCATTCGCGCCCACGTGAAGTTTCTCTCGAGCGATCTGCTCGAAGGCCGCGGGCCCGGCGGGCGCGGCGGGCAACTGGCCACCGAGTACATCGCCACTCAATTCATGCTCGCCGGCTTGAAGCCCGGCGGAGATAACGGCACCTATTTCCAGGGGGTGCCGCTCACCGGCATCCAGACGGAGAAATCCGCGCGGCTCTCCGCGTCGAAGGGCAGCCAGACCCTCGATTTCAAATGGTCCAGCGACTTCGTCGGCGTCAACGAGCGGCTCACCGCGGACGACCGGTTCGAAGGCGAAGCCATCTTCGTGGGACACGGCATCGAGGCGCCTGAGTTCCAGTGGAACGATTTCAAAGACGTGGACGTTCGCGGCAAAGTGCTGGTGCTCTTCACCAACGAGCCCGCATCGAGCGATCCGAAGTTCTTTGGTGGCCGGGCCCTGACCTACTACGGCCGCTGGTCCTACAAATACGAAGAAGCCACGCGCAAGGGCGCGCTGGGCGTCATCATTATTCACACCACGCCCACCGCGGGTTACGGTTGGGAGGTGGTGCGCAATTCCTGGAGCGGCGAGCAGCCGTTTGTAAAGCTCGCACCCGGCCAGCACGCGCTGGCATTGGCCGGCTGGGTGACGCAGGAATCGGGCGAGAAGCTGCTGGCGCTCGCCGGGCATCACATGGAGGAATTGCTGAAGGCGGCGGATTCGCGGGATTTCCGTCCCATCCCGCTCGGCATCCGCATTCGCGGCAACCTGCCCTCAAGAGTGCGCCAGATCGAGACGCGTAATGTCGCGGGGATGGTCGAAGGCAGCGATCCCAAGCTCAAATCCCAAGTGGTCATCTACAGCGCACACTGGGACCATCTAGGCATCGGCACGCCGGTGAATGGTGATGCGATCTACAATGGCGCCGTCGATAACGCGACGGGCTGCGGCATAGTGATGGAACTCGCGCGCGCCTGGTCCGCGCAACCGGAAAAGCCGCGGCGCTCGGCGCTGTTTCTGGCGGTGACCGCCGAAGAAGGCGGATTGCGCGGCTCGGAATACTACGCCGGGCATCCCGAGATTCCCGCTGGCAAGACCGCGCTCGCTATCAATTACGACGGCCTGTTCCCGTTCGGCCGCACGCGCGACGTTGTGGTGAACGGCGCCGATCGCACCACAGCATGGCCGGTTGTCGAAGCCGTGGCCAGGCGTATGGGCTTAACCATCAAGCCCGACCCGCGCCCCGAGCAGGGCACCTATTACCGCTCCGATCACTTCGCCTTCGCGCACGTGGGCATCCCGGCGTTCTCGGTGGAACTGGGCGACGATTTCATCGGCAAACCCAACGGTTTCGGAGCGAAGGCTTTCGACGATTACAACGAGCAGCACTATCACCGGCCCTCGGACGAATTTCAGGCAGCGTGGGATTTTTCCGGGCTGGCCGAAATGGCGCGCTTCGGCTTCCTCATTGGTACGGAAGTGGCCAACCAGGACCGCCTTCCCACCTGGCGGCCGGGCGACGAGTTTCTGGCGGCCCGGGAGCAGAGCGGGGTGAAGTAGCGACTCGTGACATCAATGAGTTCGGCAGAATCCTGAAACGCGACCCCGCCATCGGCGCATTTGAACCGCGCCACGAGGGATCGATCAGCACACTAGGCTAGAGGGATCGTAGGAAATCTTCTGTTGTAATGCCCGCTTTGGCGATGAGACTGCGCAACGTGCAAGCGCGCCACCTCCGGATGACTAGGAAAAGATAGCGTGGCTATGGGGCCCCGGCTTGGTGAGGATGATGTGGCTCTTTGACGCGCAACCGGCATGCGGGTCGTGGCCGTATGAAGAAAAAGCCGCAGGTCTCCCGCAAACGGCGCGGTAGCCCGGCGCTACAGAACAGGGAACAAACGGTGAAGACACTTACGAAATGCGACAGATCCGGTTCGGCCTGAAGTCCTCAGGCCCGCCACTACCGCTACCTTCGTTCTACTGGAATGACGAATTTGAGCGCGGTATGCGTCAGCGAAAAACTCGCCACCTTCACATCCACCAGTCCCGCCTGTTTGCCCGCCGCGAGCACTCCGGCTTCGGTGATGTGCTTCTGGCCTTTGGGATAGACCACCCAAATCGCGCCGTTCGGCTTGATGGACTTCTCGAGCGCCCGGAGCCGGGGTAGGTCTTTGGTTCCCTCGGCCGCCAAAAAGATGATGTCGGAATCCGGCGCGGCTTGGCCGGCGACCACTTCTTGCGCCCGTACAGTCAGGTCGCGGATGAAAGCGTCATCGCCCAGCCCCACAAGAGAAATCCGCATTCCCGCCTTCACGCCGAGCTTGTCGGCCAGGCTCTTCGGATTTCGGATCTTCTCAGCCCATTTCGAGGCCTGCGCACCAAGCTCGAATGCCGCTACACCGTCGGGGTAGCGCACATGAAGCCAGCCGTCTTTGGCTTCAATCGTGCTCATCTGCCGAAACGCGATCTTCAGACGGAGATCACTCCCGCGGAAGATCAACTCCTCCGATTCGAGCAGCGCCTTGCCTTCCGCCAGCTTCTTACCCAGACGAATTTTACAAGCGGCTTCCTGTCCCACAACACTCTCCTGACAGGGGCGCGTGTTACGATCAGATCAAAACGCAGCTTGCGTTCAGCCCGGCACGCGCGTAATGCCGATCAAGATACCACGCGTCGCCTGCGGATTCCCAACGCGAAGCTCGCGCATGGACGGAGCCAAGATGCACGACACCATCATGCCTAAAACGAATCCGCGGGTTGCCAATCTCTTTTTCGTTGCTGTTTTTATGTCGCTATTGTTGGCGTCAGGGTTGACACAGGCCGCCGTCGTTTCCCTGCCCGACCCGGCCGTCGACATCAGTCCGGCTACCGGGACGGGCACTCAGATCGTGATCCTAGCCGGTGGATGTTTCTGGTGCACCGAAGCTGTGTTCGAACAACTCATCGGCGTTCAAAAGGTGGTTTCCGGATTTGCGGGTGGCGATGCGGCGTCGGCGCATTACGACGTGGTGAGCTCAGGAAGGACGAATCATGCGGAATCCATTCAGATCACCTTCGATCCCGCCAAAATCACCTACGGACAATTGCTCAAAGTTTTCTTCAGCGTGGCGCATGACCCCACACAGTTGAACCGGCAAGGCCCGGATTACGGCCGGCAGTATCGTTCGGCAATCTTCTACAAGGATGCCGAGCAGAAGCGGGTTGCCGAAGCGTACATCAAGCAAGTCGAGGAGGCGAAGGTATTTCATAAGCCCATCGTCACCGAGGTTGTTGAATTAAAGGGTTTCTATCCGGCCGAGGCATATCATCAGCACTTCGTGAAACTGCATCCCAACAATCCCTACGTGGTTGTCAACGCGTTTCCGAAGTTGGAAAAGCTGACGAAGCAGTTCCCGGAATTATTGAAGAAATCAAAATGAGCCCTGCTGGAGTGACTCGCGGATTGCAGGACGGTTGTCAGGAGCGCGACGGTTGCCAGGAGTTGGATATGACGAAAGAAGAAGGTTGCACAAAGCTGCGCGGTCGGCGGCGTTTCCTTGCTTTGGCGCTCGGCGGCGTAGGAACCGCGAGATTCGCCACCGCATGGGCGCGCCCGACCGTGCACGGGAAACGCAACGTGCGGATTCTCGAGTTCGATGCATGGGGACGGCGGACGGGAGTCATTGAAGTGGAGAAAATCGAAAAATCGGATGCCGACTGGAAGAGCCAGCTTACGCCGCTACAGTTCGAGGTAGCGCGGCGGAAAGGCACGGAGCGCGCATTCACCGGCAAGTACCACGACAACCATGCCGACGGCCTCTACCGGTGTATATGCTGCGGCACGGCGTTATTCGATTCCAAGACCAAGTTCGAATCCGGAACCGGCTGGCCAAGTTTCTGGGCGCCGATCGCCAAAGAGAATGTCGTCAACGCCGTCGATATGAGCCTCGGAATGCGCCGGAGTGAGGTCTCCTGTGCCCGCTGCGACGCCCATCTGGGCCATGTTTTCGACGATGGACCTGCACCCACGCACCTGCGGTATTGCATGAACTCGGCTTCCTTGAATTTCGTTCCAAGAGAACAGAAGGGGGCTTGAGCCACGAGCCTTCGGTTCCCCGGGTACGCCGTCAGTAGGTGACTTTGCCCAGGATGACGGCGTGTTTGGCGCCGGTGGCGGATGGCAAGTTCGATGCGCGGCGGCGATGTGTCTCGTACGCCAGCACCGCGAACGCGATGGCCTCTTTGGCGTCCGCGTTGATTCCGAACTCGTCCGATCTCGCGATATGAACATCCGGCAGAAACGCCTGCAGGTACGCCAGCAGCGTCGCATTATGCACGCCGCCGCCTGAAGCAATGACCTCATCAACTCGCATGCGCGGCCGGACGAACCGCTCGATACCAGTAGCAATTGTCGCGGCTGTGAGCGCCGTCGCCGTTGTGATCAGGTCGGCCAGTGGAAGCCCTGTTTGTTTCAGCCGCGCGACGAACTCGACGCCATACTGCTCGCGTCCCGCGGTCTTTGGCGGTCGCTGGCGGTAATACGGGTCGGCGAGAACGCTGTCCAGCAATACTCGGTTCACTTTGCCGCGCGCGGCGATGCCGCCATTGCGGTCGAAACGCCGCCGGCCTCCAGTAAACTCCGCGGTCAAAGCATCGATCACCATATTGCCCGGACCGGTATCGAACGCTATAACGTCCGCCGGCCGCGCACTAGGCGGGATGGCCGTGATATTCGCGATGCCGCCGATGTTCAGCGCCACGCGCCCGCGCTTCGCGTGACGCCACAGCAGAAAATCCACATACGGAACGAGCGGCGCTCCCTTCCCGCCGGCCGCCATATCGCGCGTACGAAAATCGGAAACCACGGGTACGCCGATCTCCTCCGCGATCACGCTGGCTTCGCCGATTTGCATTGTCGCCGCGATGGGCCCGCCCAGAAACGGTTGCGCTTCGCCCTGATGATAGATCGTCTGCCCGTGACAGCCCACCAGTTCGATCGAGCCGAGAGGGACGCGCCTGCGCCGGCAAGTCTGCTGCACCGCGCGCGCGTAAAGCTGCCCTAGGCGAACATGCAAGCGCGCGATCTCGGCTGTCGTGACCGTCGTATTCGAGACGCCCAGGATCGCCCGGCGCACGGCTTCCGGATACGGCGTCGAGTGAAACGCCACCGGGCGAATCTTGCGGCCTTCGATATCCACGATGGCCACGTCGATGCCGTCAAGCGAGGTCCCGCTCATGATCCCGGCTACTCGCACGAGCGTTTCAGCTCCTGTTGCAGTTCGTGCAACAACTGCAGCGCCTCGATGGGCCGCAGTTCGTCGATTTTCAGATTACGAATACGCTCGGCAATGCCGTGCCCCACCGGCTCAAACAGGCGAATCTGCACGGGCTCGTTCGATCTGGGTGCAAGCTCTTCGGTGACCTCGTGCTCGGTGCGTTCATGCAGTTCGAGCACTTCGCGTGCGCGCTCGATCACCGCCAGCGGCAGCCCGGCCAGCCGCGCCACTTCGATGCCATAGCTGCGGTCCGCTTTTCCCGGCTCGACTTTCCGCAGAAAAATGATGCGGTCGCCGGCTTCTTTCACCGAAACGCTCAGGTTGCGCACACCATCCAATTGCCCAGCGAGCTCGGTGAGCTCGTGATAGTGCGTGGCGAAGAGCGTTTTGGCGCGCGTTTTCTGGTGAATGTGCTCGATGACCGCCCAGGCCAGCGCCAGGCCATCGTAAGTCGCGGTGCCGCGGCCAATTTCATCGAGGACGATGAAGCTGCGCGGCGTGGCGGTGTTGAGGATCACGGCGGTCTCGGTCATCTCCACCATGAACGTCGAACGCCCGCGTGCCAGGTTATCGGAAGCGCCGATACGCGTGAAGATCCGGTCGATGAGCGGCAGGCTGGCCGCATCCGCCGGCACGAACGAGCCCATCTGCGCCAGGATGGCGATCAGCGCGGCTTGCCGCAGGTACGTGGATTTACCGCCCATGTTGGGCCCGGTGATGATGGCGATCAGATCTGTCGTGGCATTCAGATAAAGGTCGTTGGGAATAAATCGTCCGGTATCGCCTACCTGATCCGCTAGCTTTTCGATCACCGCGTGGCGCCCGGCCATGATGCGCATCGAATCGTCATCGGAGAATGCCGGCCGCGTGTAACGGTTTTCCGCCGCCACTTCCGCAAGCGTGGCAGTCACGTCCAGTTCCGCGATGGCCCCAGCGGTCGCCCGGATTCGCTGGGCGTGCTCCGCGGCGAAACGCCGCACCTCGCCGAAGAGCTCTTTCTCGAGCGTCAGGATCTTCTCCTCGGCGTCGAGCACTTTGCGCTCGTAGTCTTTCAGCTCCGGCGTGGTGAATCGCTCGGCGTTCACCAGCGTCTGCTTGCGCTCGTAATCGGCCGGCGCCAGGTGCATGTTAGCCTTTGAGATCTCAATGTAGTAGCCGAATACGTTGTTGAACCGGACTTTCAGCGATTGAATACCGGTACGCGCCCGCTCGCGCGATTCGATCTGTGCGATGTACTGGCGGCCGTTCTGGCGCAAGTCGCGCAGCTCATCCAGGTCGGCGTTGTAGCCTGCGCGAATCGCGCCGCCATCCACAACATTTACCGGCGGCGCGTCCGCAATAGCGCTCAGAATGCGGTCGCGCACTTCCGGCGTCTCATCCAGCTGTTCGCGGATGGCGAGCAGTCGCGCCGCCTGCCGGCCTTCGATGGTCTTCTTGAGCGCCGGAATTTTCTCGATCGATTTGCCCAGCGCCAGGAGCTCCCGCGGCCCGGCGGTGCCGATCGTAACCTTGGCCAGCAGCCGCTCGACATCCAGCACGCCGCTCAACTCGCTGCGAACCTGCGATCGGACGATGGCGTCACTCAGCAGATCACCCACGGCATCGAGGCGCGCTTCGATCTCGCCGCGGTCGAGCGAGGGGCTGAGC
>JBGPKX010000159.1:0-12597 GCA_041486185.1 Bryobacteraceae bacterium
GAAAATCGCGAACCACTCGCGCGGCGCCGGTCGTGGCCCACTGCCATAGGTATTGCTGCGGCTGGACGACGGTGAAGTTCGCGTTGCCTTGAATATCGGTTTTCTGGACCGAGTGGCAAGCCAGGCAAGAAACACCTTCGTTATATCCGTCGAGCCCGGTAAGCTTCTCCACAAAGATATTCTTGGTGCCGGAGAAGAGCGAAATGGGATCGTGGCAGCCTCCGCAGTAGCGCGTTGACTCCGCGCCGTTCTGTTTCGCCATCACGGTCTGAATTCCCTGGAAAATGGGGTCCATGGCGGCATATCGATGGGCGCTGGGCTTCCACTCCTCGACAATCTGCGAGTGACATCCGGCGGTGCCGCAGCTCATCGAGCCCGCGAGCGACTGCGCGTCGAACGCGCCGCCGGTTGAAGTGCGAGCCAGACTGGGCGCGAATGGCCGATCTTTTCCATGCAGAAAACTGTAATCCTTGGGGAATTGGTTCACGTAGCGGGTTCCGGGATAGGCCAAGGCGAGGATGGCGGCGATTGCAAGCCCCACGCCTGCAATGGTCGAGGCTTGACGCGCGAACGCCGGTATGAGGCCCGGAGCCGCGGATTTCCGGGCCCGCAGAACTGCCAGCAGAATGTGCGCACCCACGCAGCCGAGGATAACGAACGTGGAAATCAGGTGAACATTCCGCCACAGGGGTAGCGTGCGCATGCCCAATAACGCTTCGAGGGTAACGACGGCGCCCGAAGCGCAACAGACAAGCAGGGCCGCCGCAGTTATGTACCCGATCAGCACCACGTCCGAGAACGCCTGCTCGCGATAATCCAGCCAGTGCGCGGCCGAATACCAGCAAACCGGTAAGAGCATCGCGATCCCAGCCGCCGTATGGACCAGGACTCCCCATTGCACCGCCGCATGGAATGGGCCGAACGTTACGGCCAGGCCGGTGACAGCCTCCAGCGCCAGCAGCCCCATTGTGATCTTGGCGAGCAGCGACGGCCACCCCGTTCGAATCCGCCGACTCGAGTCCGGTGCATTCGGCATAGACTACTACCCCCCTGGAGCGTCCTGAGCGCTCAGTGCTGGATTGTGGAGTTCTTCATGAAGAGATACAGTGTTTGCGCCGCCTTGTCAAGTCACACAAATCAATTAGCTAGGGTAACCTGCTTTGATTTTGGTTCTGACTTTCATCGCTGTCTCCTATTGACGGTTCTTTTCCGTCTCTCCGATGTATCCAGCTTTCAGGTTTGTCTTCGTTTTCATTGTGCTGTTCGAGATCTGGACTGCCGTGTGTCAATCCCTCACGATGGTCGGATCGCCGCCCCCAGCCTTCACATTGGTCTTGGTCCTCATGGCCTCGCTCCTTTGCAATGGATTTCACTCTTTGAGGAATTCACCGGGATCATCGACTGCCAGAACTGCCCGCTGTGTCACCGTCCAGGCGGGCAGTTCAAGATTTGGCAATCGCAAATGTCACCATTAGTCGTCGCCGCGAGGCGGCAGAGGTTGAGGATTGATTCCAGCTTTCACATTCGTCTTGGTTTTCATTACCGTGCTCCTTTCGTGGTAGGACGAAGCACGGCGTATGCCAATCGCTACCGCTCCGCACAGCATTGTCCGCAGATTGTCCGGAATCAATTGCGCCGCGTGGAGATCAGGGATCTGGAACTCGCTGATGGAATCGTGCCGACGTCGTCCGCAAGCCGCCAGAGGCTATCCGAACGGATAGTTTAGGACTGAACGGATAGCGTCCATTCAGACCGTTTCTCATGGAGCGATTCGCCGGACGATTCGGCATCCGCCTTCAATGTGACTGGGGTGGCTGGTGCGTGTCCGTCGTTGCAGTAGTGCTCGGGCAGGGGGGCGGCGCGGGCTCGTCGGCCCGATGCCAGCCTCCACAGCGCGGCTTCTGGTCGTTGGTCTCGGTGACGATGGGGCCGGATCGCTGCGACGGCTGATCGACATGCCGGGAGCCGCTTTGAGAAGGTGCAGGCGCGTCTGCCTTAGTGTCGGCCTCCGGCGCAGCGATGGGACCACTCAACGGTCCTTCTCGCGATCCATCTCGGTCTACCGCCATCCGGCGTCGCGCTACGGGAACTTGCCTAACTTCCGGGGCTTGGGCGCCCCCGCCCGATGCCTCCACCGGCAACCGATTGATAAGCGCGGGCGCGGGATCCGTGCTGCCCGCCCCGGCTATCAACGCGGGCGCAAGATACACCCGCCGGTACCGCAATTCCGAACCCGGGTAACGCTGGCGGGCGGCATCTGCCAGGCTCACGTCGATGGCGCGCTCCTCGCCGGGCTTTACGCCGTCAGGCAGGTTGAAATGCAGCGCGTATCGTTGCCGGATGCGGGCCAGCGTCGTCTCGAGCGCGGAGGCATCGTCCATCGGCAGGCTGTCGCCGCCCGACCGGCGCGCAATCTCGGCGGTCCCGGCCGATTGGGTTCGGGGCCCGCGCGTGCCGCCAGGTCCGCGGCCACCATATGGCCCGCCGCCGCGCCGCCCCAGGATAATGCCGCCCAGCGGCCCCCCCATACTCCCGCCGCCGCCCGGCCATCCGCCACCAACTCCGCCGCCGCGCCGTCCGCCTCCCATGCCAGCTCGGTTTGCCATAGCGTCGGGTGCCAGCAGGAGGCTCAATACCGCATCGGCCTTGGTGAGTGCTCGTGAAACTCCTTCGACGTCGCGGTTGCTCCCGGTTTGATCATCCGTCACGATTACAATGGCTCGCCGCGCCTCGCGCCGCCCTTGGCGCGCCACGTAGTCGGTCGCGTCGAGCAAGCCGCGGGTGATGTCGGTTCCGCCGTTGAAGCTTTCCTGGTTGAGTAGCGACTGCAGCTCGCGCTCCGCGTCATCATGACTCTTGCGAAACGATAGCCGCAGCCGCGTCGACCGGTCGAACACCATGATGGCGATGCGGTCCTCATCGCGCAGTGCGCGGAAGGCCTCATGCGCCGCCGAAGCGATGCGCTCGATATGGGGCCGCATGCTGGCGCTGACGTCCAGCAGCAGCACCACGTCGACTGGGATCTTTTCGCTTGCGAAATTGCGGATGAGCTGCGGCCGGCCCTGCTCCCGCAGAATGAAATCCTCCGCCCGAAGACCGGTGATGGCGCGGTTGTCGCGGTCGACCACCTGGGTGTCTACCCGCACCAGCGAGACGTCGCTGCGAAAAACGACATCGTCCTCCGCGGCCGCCCCCTGGTACATAGCAATGCCGGCCAAGAGCAGCGAGAGACAAACAACACGTATCCCTGGCACCGCTCTATCGAATTGGCGATCGGTTGAAGACACGAAACCTGCGCTTAGTATTAATACGCTACGCGAGGGCACTACGTTACCAGGGATTTGAAGTCATTCCAGTGTACCGATCGGGAGCGGAAAGCCGATGGTCGTATTGTGGCTGATCTCCACGCTATTTCGATCTTCACAACCAAGGGGATACAGCGTGGCTTGCGCGCTCTAGCCGGCCATGGCTACTGTCTGCGCTCCGCATGGTTGTGCCGCCGGGGACTCTCTCAGCCATGCCGCCAGAGCATCGCGGTGAATTACGATGTCCCCTTTTCGTGAATAGTTCAAATAGCCTTCGCGCCGGAATCGATTCATGAAAAGAGTGATGACCTCGCGCGACGTGCCCACATATTGCGCGAGCAGTTTGTGCGTGAAAGGAATCATCTGCACCGAACCGTCTTGATTGGTTTGGCCGAGTCGCTCTGAAAAACGGATTAGCGTGTGCACCAGCCGCCGCGGGGCAGGGTCCGAGGCAAGGCTGTGAAGCCGGCTCTTAAAATCCAACAATCGCAGCGCCAGAACCTGGAGAAGAGCGACGGCAAGCTGGGGACGAAGTAAGACGATGTTCTCGATTTGGGCGGCAGACCACATCATCACCTTTGTATTTTCCAGAGCCACCGCCTGCTCCTGGGCGTGGGGAATGCGCAATAGTGCGGACTCACCAAAGAATTCATCCACCTGATAAATGTCGACTACTACCGGCCTGCCGTTGTCCGCACTACGGCAAACGGTGACCTTTCCGTCGATCACCAGATAAAGACCGGTGGCAGCCTGATCCAGGCTGTAAATGAGCTGGCCGGCTGCATACTCGAGGATTTGCGAGCGAGGGAGGTGTGCCTGTGGATCTTCCAGAAAAGAGTTTACGAACGTGGAAATATCAATCTGCTCATCGCCCCCCACATTTGTTTTCGTTGATTTGTACGGTTCCATAGCCCTCCCGATGACGCCTTTGGCGATCCCCTAACCTAACAAACACGTGCTTTGTGGTCTGTTCAAAATTGCTCAAGAATCCAGGAAATTTTGTGAGGGCAGCTCATCGCTGGTCGCGCGAGACGGCCAGCAGCGGGTTGCCGAACCGATAGTGCAGAATCACCTGCCCGGCCACCATCTGTGTTCCCAGTTGCGCCGGCATGAATTCCCAGCGCCGGGCGTCGAACACGGCCAGGCTCGCTAGACGCCGGTTTGCTTCGGTGACTTTCGAAAGCATCTCCGCGTAAGACACTTTTCCCGATTCGTTGATGTAGGCGCGCACATCCACGGGTACCTCTCCTTTCAACGTCCGGCCCAATTCTGCGGGCACTGCTGGGATGGTCTCGCGGACCGGTCTGGGTGGCAGGAACTCAGCCGGCCGGCGCAGCCGTCGCAGCAATGGAATTTTGCCTGCGATGCGGCCCAACCGCGATTCCGGGACTGCTTCGACGGTCACTGTTGTGTACGGCTCGGGCGTCGGGGCCGGTCCGTTGGCGGTGGAAAGTATCTGCTTCTCGCTGACCGCCTGAGGCTGGATCGCGTGAACCGGCAAAGTCGCGGCGAGTTGCGATTCCCCTTCTATTGAAAATGCGGGTGTAAATGCGGGTACCTGGCTCGACTCGATCCGGGCATTTCCGCGGCCGCTCACATCTTCCGATCTATTGGATTCAATGCTTTGGCGCTGGGCTATATGGACTTTATTCAGCCGGTTCCGCGAAGCCGTTCTTTGGGCCCGTTGCTCCCGGCCAGCGGGACGTTCCGCGGGTTCGAGCAGAGCGGCCGCGTTGTTGCCACAGACCGTCTCACCGCTTCTGTCATTCCCTTCAGCTATCTTGATCTCGAAGCTAACGTCCTTGTTGACCGGCCAATAAAACAACTTGCCGGCACGCAACTGGCTTGCATCCAGGATCAGGCGCCTGTGGATGCCGCCGTCGGCAATCCACAAGATGCCACACTGTCCGGCTTGAATCGCCGGCGCCTCACGATCCCAGCCCAGGCTCAACCGTCCGCCTTCTCCGGTCAAAGTCAACGCGATCGACCGGACAGGTTCAGCCCTTGTCGACGCCGCCGCGGGCGCTGGAGCCCTGCGCGTCGATAGCAGGAGTACCGGGACGACGGCAACCACGGCCATTGCGATGGAGAACCACTTCACCGCCACCAGTGCCGGCCCCGGAAGACGCGCGAATGGATATGCTCTCAAGATCGATTCGTCTCGCTAAAAGGAGAATCTTGTATAGACAGGTGAACAATCACGGGTTGAATACGTCGGATGCCTCATCGTGGCATCACCTCAGGCCGCTGTTGTTCTGAGCGGTTGACGCGTTTCCAGCAGCTCACCCACTCTGCCGACCAAATCGGCTGGTGTAAACGGTTTCGCTATGCAGCGGAAACCGCGGCTACTACCTTCGGTGCCGGACATCAGGAGAACCGGCATCTGTGGTTCCAGCCGCAAAATGTGATCGGCCAATTCCAGCCCGTTCATGTTCGGCATCACCACATCCGTGAGCAACAACGCAACTGCGGACTGATGGTCTTGGTAGAGCTTGATCGCGGCCTCGGCGTCGCCGGCTATGAACACGGTATATCCTTCAATCTCCAGAAAAGCTTTTACAAGCGTGCGAATCGCGCAGTTATCGTCGACCACCAAAATCGTTTCGCGTTGCCTGATATCCGGTTCCATAGCCCGCCTCCCCAGGGGATATATACCGCTGAAGCTAGCAGACCAACATCCTGTAGTCTGTTCAAAACTGCTCACAGTTAAGAATGCATTGCGAACACTTGCAGGCCCTCTGTTGTGGTCCCGCCGGCGCGTCTCGGATTTTCGGTGGCTGGGTTTAGCGAGCGGATGTTGAAAGGACCGTGATCTTGTGTCTGAGGATCGTTCGCCGTCGTGTCCTTGAAGTCAGGAACATGTCCATCATGATCGTTAGAATCGACGCTACCGTTGACCTCATTTTGAAAACGGCCCCCCGGGGTCCTCGCCTGAAGGGGATAGTCCGGCCCGTTTGGCAATGGTCCAACGAAGCCGCCAGTTGTGGGGTCGAGGGCATTGCCCCCGTCAAGGAGGCCCGCCACTCCAGTCACGGGCCCCTGTTCGTCGCTCAAGCTGCCGCTCGGGGACTCGCTCGATGGGACCTTGCTTCCCCTAGGCGCTGGCAGTCCGGGGCTGCCTGTCATGGCTCTAGTTATTCGGATGCTTCTCTTGCTGCGCCCTCGAATCCGACTGCGGGGCATGCGGTTTGGAATCGGGCTGAGGCCGTGCCGCTTGCGCACGCTCCACGGGTTGAGCCCGTTGCGGCTGCGGACGCTGCTGCTCTTGCGGACGCTGTTGCGTTTGAGTACGGCTCGGCTCTGCTGGCGCTGGAGCCCTCTCGCTCCGTACAGGCTGTTGCCGGTTCGGTGGAGGCTCACTCGGGCGGTTGCTGGCTGCGGGCGGCGGAGTATTTCTCGACCGCTGCGCTACGTTCGGTGGAGGCTCACTCGGCGGATGGTTTGCCGCGGGCGGAAAAGCGCTCGGACGCTGGGCCACGTTCGGAGGCGCGGTATTCTGCTGCCTGTCCTGCTGCCGGGCGTTGGCATTGGGCGGCGGCGCTCCTGGCCGCGCGACCGGAGCCGACCACGAACTATTCGGCTTGGCAGCGTTGGTGGGTTGAGGTTGACCCGGCCGATTGTTCGCCGAGGGCGGTGGAACTGCGTTCGGCCGCTGTGCGACGTTCGGCGGCGGTGTACTCTGCTGCCTGTCCTGCTGCCGGGCGTTGGCGTTGGACGGCTGCGCTCCTGGTCTCGCGACCGGCGCCGACCACGGACTATTCGGCTTCGCGGCGTTGGTGGGTTGAGGCATGCCCGGCCGATTGCTCGCCGAGGGCGGTGGAACGGCGTTCGGCCGCTGCGCCACGTTGGGCGACTGAGGATTGGGCTGCGCGGCCACGCCAAGCGCTGAATTCGCACGACGCGCGCCCTGTGGCCCGGCGCCAACCGTCGGTTGAACGCGCTGCACTTGGGTCATGTTCACGACGCGAACCGGCGAGACCGGGGCCGGTGCATTCTGCCGCATCTGCTGGACGGCGGCTAGCGCGAGTGGGCGGCCCGGATTCTGAGCTAGCGCGGCCTGCTGCCGCGCGAAGGCGACCGGTGGCGGAGGAGGAGCAGTGCGCGCAACGACCGGCCGGCTGAACGCGGTGGCGGGCGGGCGCGGAGCGCTGGATGCTGTGCCCGCCCTCGGGCCGAGAACGCTGGCCTGTTGCGGCGCAATCGCCGGAGCCGCGGCGAAACGAGCCGTAGCCAGTTGAGCAGCCGGTACTGCGCGCGCAGTTTGAGCCACCGGACGTCCGTTGGCGAATGTGTTTTGGGGAACCGCAATTACGGCGTTCCGAACGTTCTGGTTAGCGTATTTGATGTTGGTGATGGTGTTGTTGGAGTTCCGGCTGTCGTTGTAATAGTTGTTGATGGTGGTGTTATTAATGGTCGTGTTGGTGTTGTTCACCCGATTGAAATAACCGTGGCTGGTGTTATAACCAGGGATGTACGGATCGCGCGGTCCAAGCGGAAACCACCCTACGGCTGCGGCATTCCCGAACGAGAAGCCCACGCTGAAGCCAGCGCCGCCTCTGCCTCCGCCCACCCATCCCACCAGCGCCGGTGCGTAATATGGCGTCACGTTAAGCGGTCCCGGCACCCAGCCCCAACCGTCGTTGAAAGAAGCCCAGCGGCCGTAGTGCGAGGGAGCATATCCCCACGGTGCGTCGTCCACCCATGTCCAGCCCCAGGGCGCAACCCAGACCCAATGGCCGTCGTGGTAGGGCGCCCAGCCTGCCGCAACTCTAGTGGGACGCCAGACCTCGCCATAGCCGGGCTCACGCTGCCACCGGCCGTTTTGATCGAGGTCCTCATAGCCGGGCACTTCGCGGGAAACGTAGCGCGCCGACGGCGATCGGTCTTCCCGGCCGTCGCGCGAGGTGCTCCACTGGTCCCAGGCATCCGGACCAGGAGCGGGTTCGACGTCGTAGGTGATCTGATCGCCGCCCCTCACGATCGCCTGCTGGCCGGCGTGGACTGGGAACGTCTGTCCCCCGCCCGTAACTTCGCCATCGCCTACGCGCACCGTGATCGTAGTGGTCTGTGCGTTGGGATCGGCGCCAACCCGGTAATCACCCGGACGAAGCACAGTGAAAGCCATACTCGGCGTATCGATCTCGAAATTCTGATTCTGCCCGAAATTCCGCACGCGGGCCGTCAGTGTGCCCTCAGAGAGCTGGATCTGTGCCGTCTGGTCATCCAGATTCAGAAACTGGAACGCGGTATTGGAGTTCAAACGCAGCGCAGTCGATCCGACGTGAATCTCAGCCTGTCCGCCTTCACCAACCCAGACATGATCACCCGTAGTAAGTGGGCGGTTGATGGTAGCATCCACCCAGTCGGTGACACCTGCCGGTTGAAAAGACACCGGGCCGTTAATGTAATTGAGCCGGCCAGCCCTGCCTGGAGGATCCGTCTGGGCACCAAGAAACGCCGCCGAGACACCGATCGTTAGAATGATCCGCTCTATGTGCCGCATAACTTCTCCTATGTGATAAAGGCTCATCAGGCCTCGGGCTCGGCCTGAGCGATGACTTTGCGGAAGGTTGAGTAAGACAACCGCTGGTTCTAAGTTAACAGACTAACTATTCATGGTCTGTTCACAATTGCTCATAATCCTGATTTAGTAAGTCGGAGGGACTTGATGCATTCGTGCGCTATCCGCACTAATACACAAGAACACGGAGCGAGCGCGCAATCAGTTTTGCGCAGGCTGGCCGACGGCCGGCGAACCGCTCAACGTCGTTTGAACACCTGGCGGCAGCTTGTCGGCATGAGCCAGCAGCAGACTCACCTGCCAGAGCTGTTGCTCGCTCATGGATGGACCGTACCCGGGCATGCCGGTGAGGCGGATGCCGTTTTTCGCCTTCCAGTAAGTCTCTCCGACAGGATCATCGGTCACGCCGTGTCCCAGAAAGAACTGCGGCGGTTTCGGGAACATGCCTCTTGCGGTTGCGGTCTCGGGTCGCCCGGTCAAGCCGTGGCATACCGCACAGTGCTCGCGATAGAGCTGAGCGCCGGCAATCAGATTCGTTTCATCGGCCGGAACAGGCACGCCGGACGGCGCTTCCTTCGCAATCCGGGCATGCAAAGCCATGTTGGCGATTTTCTCTTCAAACGGCATCGGAGGCGCCGAGGTGGCGACCGGCGCCAACCCCAGGCTGAAGTATAGGTAAGCTCCGGCAAGTACGCAGGCGACGCCCAGAAAGAGCCCGACCAAAAGTATTTTCATTGTTTGTTATGTTAACCTGCATTCCCAACGTACGTCGTGAATGCAGCCAGGGGGTTCGTAATTAGGCGTACAAAAGTTTCAGGGTCTAGCTTATAGCCTAGTGCTTGTCCTGGTCATGGTCTGGGTGGTCATGCCGCCACTTAAAATAATCTTTCTTTTCTGCACGAGTCGTTTTCGCGAACTCGCGATCTCGCTTGTGGTTTTCGGTCAGGTATTGGTGGTACACCTGGTTTTCATTCTGGTTCCACTCGTGGTAGTCGCGGGCGTCTTTATCGTAGTACTTCTTGCTCCGGTCGTCCGAGTGGTGCTCGTCGGCTCTCGCCGGAACCAAGCCGGCCAGCGCTGCACCCAGGAACAGCACGGTCAAATAGCGATGCATGTCGTTTTACTCCAGCTTGAATGCTAACTGGGCCGGGGGCGGTAATCTGAGCCAAACTGCTCACAGCCGGTGCGTTTGTTCAGGGATAGGTGGGATCCGGCGCGGCATTGCGCGGTGTCAATCGTGGAGGACGATATTCAGCAGTGAGCTGTGAATGTGCAGTGCACCGTTGTACTCAATGAAACCCAGCTTGCGGAATTTGTTCATGAAGAAACTGACTCTGGAGCGGGTGGTGCCGATCATCTCCGCCAGCGTTTCCTGGCTGATCTTCGTGATCACCGGCTCCGGTTTTCCTTCTTTGCCGAAGTTGGCCAGCAGCAGAAGCACCCGCGCCAGCCTCTTCTCGCTGGAGTTGAAGAGCTGATCCACCAGGTCCTCCTCAATCCGCATGTTCCGGGAGAGCAGATAGGCCAGGAACATCTCGGAAAAAGCCGGTTCTTCGTGGAGCACACGGATCGTGGCCGGTTTCTCCAGCCGCACGATGGCGCAATCCGACATGGCGGTGGCCGTGGCCAGGCACACCGGCCGGCCCGCCAAGCACCCCTCGCCCAGAAAGTCGCCCGTGCTCAAAATGGCGATGACCGCTTCTTTGCCGGCGTTGGAGACGACGGTGAGTTTGACCTTGCCTTTTTGGATGTAAAAGATGGCGTCGGCCCGGTCGCCTTGCGCGAAAACAACGTGGTTCTTGCAGTAGTCCGCGATCGTCCTGCCTTTGCCAACCTTTGACAGAAAGAGCTTGGGATCGAAAAGCGGCTTCGGTTTCGGAATCATATTGTCATTCGGCGTGCCACGAGGTTCTCCTCCGAGCGCACTCTTGTCTACATGTGCCTGCTTCACCATATTGGTCTCTGGTGACACGCCGAATCCTACATGATCAGTGTGCGACCATGGTCGCCTGGCGCGTATCGGGGATGCTGCTAAAAATGGAGGTTCTTGTCCGGGAGATCCCCGACAAGAGCGTACAGGTGCACTACGTTGAGGCAGGCGAAGCGGACAGAAGCAATATGTTCTACCGAGGCCGGAGGCCCTCTTCCGCCTCCAGCGTTTCCGGTGTCAATAGCCCCATTTGTACCGCAAAACGAACCACATCACTGCGCGTCCGAAGGCCGAGCTTTTGAGCCAGACGGGAACGATACGTCTCGACGGTTTTCACGCCCACGAGAATCTGTTTGGCGATTTGTTGGCTGCTGTAACCGCGCGCCACAAGTCTGAGCACTTGCAGCTCACGGTCGCTCAGTATGTTTACCGGCCGTTTGGGACGCGCTCTTGCACCTTTTTTCGCAAGCACGTCCTGGACAAGAACGTTGGCCAGACTCGGGTCCACAAAGGTCCCTCCTCTATGCACCGCTCGTATGGCCGCAAGCAGCTCTGCATCCACGCTCCTTTTCAACACGTACCCAGAGGCGCCGGCAGCCAGTACCGATCGTAAATATGCCGGATCGTCGTGCATCGTGAGGACAAGCACCCGGGTCTTCCCGCAGGTTCGCACGATCTCCTGAAGCGCCCGCATCCCGCCGGTCCGGGGCATCGTAAGGTCCATCAACGCCACATCCGGTTTTGTTTCGCGCGCCGCTTGAATGGCCTGCTCTCCATCGGGAGCTTCCGAGACAACGTCCATATCCGGCTGAGCATTGATCAGCAGTCGCAGCCCCGAGCGCAGAATAGCGTGATCGTCCGCGATCATCACTCTGATCTTGGATTTTGGCGCGGGCATTTCAGATTTTCCTTCGCCGCGCGAAGGGCTGGACGTCCTGCTGGCCATTCAGTGGGATTTGCACCAGAATCCGGGTCCCCGTGCCCTTCGATGTGAAACTGACAATTCCCCCCAACATGGCGGCTCTTTCCCGCATGCCCTGAATCCCCAGGCGGTTCGAGGAGACGGCCACGGCTTTGGTATCAAAGCCACGTCCGTCATCGGTCACCGCCACCTGCAAAGCCGTGGCCGAACGCGCGAATACAATGCTAACTGCCGTGGCTTCCGCATGCCTTGCTACGTTGGTCAGGGCTTCCTGGAGAATGCGGTACAACCTGATCTGAACCTCAGGCCGCAGGTTACAGGAGTCCAATCCATCCAGTCTCAGATCCAAAGCTATATTGTGGGTCTTTGTATACTCCGTAACGTACCGGCTCAGCGCCACACCCAACCCATGGTCCTCCAGCACTATTGGGTGAAGCCCGCGGGCGAGCCGGCCGATCTCGTCGATGGCCTGCGCCGTGATTTCCCGTAACCGATGTCCCTTTGCCTTGGCATCCGCTATGTTCCGGGAATCTTCCAGCGTACGCAGGCCGACCAAAAGAGATGTCAGCAACTGACCGGCTTCGTCATGCAATTCGCGCGCAATCCGGCGCCTTTCCTCCTCTTGAGCCGAAAACGCGCGCTCCAGCAGAAGCCGGTGCATGGCTTCTGCCTGTCTGGTTTCTTCGACCTGTTTGCGTTTTTGCTCGCTCAGATCGGTGACCACCATGCCCAGGGCGTGGCCCTCGTGTCCCCGAAACCTGTTCAGAGACAAATGGACCGGAACCAGATTCGCGTCGCTCACACGCAGGTTGAATTCGCCTTTCGCAACGCCTTTCTGAGCCGCGGCCAGAAAAGTTCCGAATCTGTCCCGCTCCGTTTCTTCAACCAGCGACGAAACAGAAATCCCGGCAACTTTTCC
>JBGPKX010000160.1:0-12595 GCA_041486185.1 Bryobacteraceae bacterium
CCTCGAACAGATCGGCTTCCAGCACCGCCGTCGGCTCAAACCCGGCCTGCTTCAGAATATTGCGAATGCGCTTGAAGCTGGCCGCCAGCGGCTCAAAATCTTCGGTAGGCCGCACAGCCTGAATTGCGATCAGGCGCTCTTCGACATCCACCAGATCGTCCCAGCCCGAAGCCAGCACGGCGTTGACTTCGTCGTATTTGAAGCCGCGGATATCCTTGAAGTAATAGCGGACGCGGTCGAGGACAAATTCTTCGAGCTTGGCGTCGCCGTTGAGGAGCTTGCGCAACGGCAGCCGGAGTGTCCCTTCGACCAAAATCTTGACGACGCCCTGCGCCGCGCGTCGCAGCGCGAACGGATCGCGCGAGCCCGTAGGAATGAGGCCGATGCCAAAGCAGCCGCGCAGGGTGTCCAGCTTGTCAGCGAGCGAAACCAGTTGCCCTGCCGGATTGCGCGGGATGGAGTCTTCCATGCTCTCCGGTTTGTAGTGATCGTAAATTGCTTGCCAGACTTCTTCGGGTTCGCCCTGCGCGCGCGCATAGAGGCCGCCCACGACCCCCTGGAGTTCCGTGAATTCTTTAACGAGTTCAGTGGTGAGGTCGCTCTTGCTCAGTTGCGCCGCACGGATCGCGGCATGATCGCCGTGCAGTTCTTTTAGTAGCGCGACGACGCGCTCGGTTTTCTCCAGATACGAGCCCAGCTTGGCCTGAAACGTGACGTGCGCCAGCTCGGGCACGCGGTCTGCGAGTTTTTTTCGCTGATCCGTTTCCCAGAAAAACCTGGCGTCATTGAAGCGTGCGCGCAGAACACGCTCATGGCCGAGGCGGACCAGACCATCGGGGTCGGTGCTGGTGTTCATCACCGCGACAAACTGGGGAGCGAGCGTGCCATCCGGCGCTTCCACTGAAAAATACCTCTGGTGGTGGCGCATCACGGTGATCAGCACTTCTTCGGGGAGCTTCAGGAACTCCGGATCGAAACTGCCCTGAATGGCGGTCGGGTACTCGGTGAGGTAGACCAGCGTTTCGAGCAGCGCCGGGTCGGGTTTTACGCGAACCGCGCCAATTTCATTCTCAATTTTCTTGCGACGCTCGCCCGCGGAAAGGATCACGCCGTTTTCGCGCAGCTTCGCTTCGTAAGTGTCGATGGTCACCGGAACCTGCGCCGCGCCAAGCTGGCGGTGGCCGGAAGACACATTGCCCGACTTCACACCCGCAATTTCGAACGGCACGATTTGATCGCCCAGTAGCGCCACGATCCACCGGATGGGCCGGATGAAGCGCGGGCCATTCTTGGCGGTCCAATACATCGTTTTGGGGAAGTAGATTTTGAGAACGATGCCGGGCAGCGCTTCGGCCAGAATGTCGCGCATCGTCCGGCCCGGGATGAGCCTGGAAAAAACGTAGCGCCCGTCCTCTTGTTGCAGCTCGTTCGCCGTCACGCCCTGTTTGCGTGCGAAACCAGCGACCGCGGCCTCGGGAGCCGTGACCGCAGGTCCCGAAACCTTCTTCACAACGTCGGCCTGCCGTTCGGGAAGGCCAGCGGCCTGCAGTACCAGCCGGCGCGGCGTGGCGTCTACGGTCGCACTAAACTCGCCCCCCATCGCTTCCACAAACAGCGCCCGCAGATTTTCCAGCGCCGGCGGAATCATCCAATCCGGAATCTCTTCCGTCCCGATCTCCAATAAAAACGGCAGGCTCACCGCACCGCCTCCGCAGGTTGGTTCGCCGCGTCGCCGTGTCGCCGCGCCCCCGCGTCGGGATCTTGCTGGTCCACCCAAGCCCCCGCCACTCCCACCGCCAGCTTGCGCACGCGCGCGATCACGGCCACGCGCTCGGTCACCGAAATCGCTCCACGCGAGTCGAGCGTGTTGAACAGGTGCGAGCACTTGAGCACATGCTCATAGGTGGGCAGCAGCGGAAAGCGCTGTTTTTCGGCGTTTGAGGCACCGCTCCCTGACGGTCGCGGCTCAGAGGCCGTTTCCGGGCCGGGCGCGTGAGCCAGCGGTGCTACCAGCTTCCGGTATTCCGCCAGCAGCCGCGCCGCCTCCCCCTCATGCAACTCGAACAGCTTCCACAACGTCGCCACATCGGCCATTTCGAAGTTGTAGACCGAAAATTGCAGCTCGTCATTGAAGCGCACATCGCGATACGTCGCGCCGCCGCCCCACTCGATGTCGTACACACTGTCTTTCACCTGCAGAAACGCCGCGAGGCGCTCGAGGCCGTACGTAAGCTCCGCCGGCACCAGGTCCAGATCGATGCCGCCGCACTGCTGGAAATAGGTAAACTGCGTGATCTCGAGGCCGTCCAGCATCACCTGCCATCCCACGCCCCACGCGCCCAGCGTCGGCGATTCCCAGTTGTCTTCTTCGAACTTGATATCGTGCTTGCGCAGATCGATGCCGATGGCGCCAAGGCTGCCGAGATACTGCTCGATCACGTCATTGGGCGAGGGCTTCAGGATCACCTGAAGCTGCATGTGCTTGTAGAGGCGGTTGGGATTTTCGCCGTAACGGCCGTCGGCGGGCCGGCGGCTGGGCTGGACATACGCTACGCGGTACGGCTTCGGCCCCAGCACGCGCAGAAACGTTTCGGGGCACATGGTTCCGGCGCCCACTTCCAGATCGTACGGTTCCTGAATGATGCAGCCGCGGTCCGACCAGTACTTCTTCAGCTTGAAGATGATCTCTTGGTATGAATCCATTCCCTATGCAGCTTCCAAAGCGGGTGCGGTGACCAGGCGCCGCTCAATGTGCATCTCGATCTGCCGGACCAGGAAGTGGCGCAGGTCGGCGGCAGTCTCACGGCTCCAGTCCGCGGCCGTCAGTTGCCCGACCGGCGTGTGCAGCATCTCGTCGGCGATGTCTCTCGATGTCAGACTCAACTCCCAGGTTTTTCCCAACTCCGCCGATCTCCGGCAATGCCCGCAGTAGAGGCCCGTACGGTACCGGCTGAAGAACGACCGCTCACGGCCCTCCGGATTATCCAGCCAGTTGCCGCACGCGAGACAAACATGCAACTCCGGCAGGATGCCGGCCAACCGCACCGCCCACAAACTGAAGTACGTCGCGGCACGCCAGACGCTGCCCGGGCCTCCCGATTTCAAGTGCTCCAACACCGCCAGCAGCAAGCGGAAATAGCGCTCGTTCGGCTCGCCCGGAGGCAACAATTGCTCCGAAACCTCCGCCAGATAATCCAGTGCCACGGCCGCGCCGTAATCTCCCAGCAGGCCAAACTGCGAACGGATCAGCTCGCAGGAATCCAGGTTCACCAACTCCCGCGTCTCCCGTTGAAAATACGACATCTTGACCTGGGAGAGCCGTTCCAAGCCAGAGCCGAAGTTGCTTTTCGGACGGCGCGCGCGTTTGGCGACGCCACGCAGCTTGCCCTGATCCCGCGTCAGGAAACTGACCACCAGATCCGATTCTTTGAACGGGTAGGTTTGCAGTACGATGGCTTCGCTCACGCGAGCGGGCATATCCGCGACATGGCTGAACCTTCAAGGGTAGCACGGCTGCCACGCGTGGTTGCGGAGTACGAGCGCATGTTGGCCTTAGTTAACTGCGGCCACGACATCGGTTATCCGCCCCACCCAAAATCAGTGATTTAACCAGCGAGTAAATTTTTCTCTCACGGTTTAGTAGAAACTTCCGATAAAATGAGTGACATTAAAATGGTGATTTTGGTCACATTTTTATTTCTTTTCGTGAGTCTGGGAAGCGCCGCCCCGGCTTCGCGAGATCGCACCACGTCCGCCCCGGACGCTATCACTGAGGAACAAGTCCATGACTGGCTTCATTTGTGGCAGAAGCGGCTGCACCTGGAAGACTGGAAGATCGACATCAAAATCGTGCGGATCTGGGACCTGGAGCAGGGCACGCTGGGGCACATCGACTGGTCGGTGCCGCGCAAGGCCGCGGTCATCAAAGTCCTCAACCCGGCGGATTATGAGCTGCCCAAAGACAAGATTCCCGCTGATATGGAGCTGTCTATTGTGCACGAACTGGTGCATCTCCACTTTTCGGCCCTGCCGCTGAATAAGTCCTCCCGCATGGCCGAAGAGCAGGTGGTCACCAGAATCGCGGACGCGCTCCTCGATCTGGAACGCCACCACCCCGAGACGGAATAATCGGTTTGCCCATGTGGTGCGAGGCTACGCCTGGTTTTGGCGGGGGCCTGTGGGTCTTTCTAGAGCGGAGCAAAGAGCCGCAGCTCCCCGCAAACCCCGCGTGGCCCTGCGCTACAAGTGTCCCTAGGGAACAACCGGCAGTCCGAACGAGACCACGCTGGTCACGTCCGATTTCCTGAAGCCGCTGTTCACCACCGAGAGCGCGATGGTGCGCTTATAAAAGAACACCCCGCGCACATAGAACTCGCCGCCATACGTCACCGGAAACCACAGGCCTTCGTCGAATTTCTGGTACGCGACTTTGAACCCGAGGTGTTTGATGTTGGTCCCCAAAAGCACTTGGACAGCCATCGGAATGCCCTTGGCCAGCCAGCTCGTCACCAGTACGGGCTGATATTCCTGCGCATCGATCAGCGCCTCGCCCGCCCAGCAGGTGGACTCGTCATCGTCATCGCAATCAAACAGCGAGGGCTTCCGTGGCTTGAACGTAATGCGGAAGACGTCCTTGCCGCGATAGTCTTCCTTGCCCTCCAGCTTGAATACAAACCCTTTCTGTCGGTTCGCGGTTAGCGCAAACAGATCCTTGGTGATGCCGTCGCGCGAGTTCTTGTCGTTGGCCAGGTCATTCGCCAGATCGTTGGCCAGGTCGCCGTCGATGTCGAGGCCTTTGTACTGGTAGCCGGGCTCGTTATAGTCAAAGAGCTTGCCGCCCTTTTCGTATTTGCCGGCGAAGTGGGTCAGCTCCTTGCTGAAGCCTTTCTCCGAGGGAGTGACCACGTATTCCCGCTGCTCCTCCCGCGCCAGCTTGCCGTTGCTGCGCTTGAAGCGGATGAGCAGGTTCTGGTGGTAAACGAATGCCGACCGCATCTGCTGGGCGCGATCCTGATTGATGGCCACCTTGGCCATGATGATGTCGGCCGGTTCCGGCTGCTTCGCGGCGTACCAGGCCAGTACGGCGAGGGCTATCGCTGCCGTGCCCATCAGTCGTCCTTCTTGCTGGATGGCTTAGTTGGCTTTGGCTTGTCGAAGTCCAGCTTCGGGACGCCCAGGCTTCCACCCAGTTCGCTGAGCTCGTCCAGATCGATTTTGCCGACGATGTTCACCACCACCAGTTCTTTGGGATTAGCACAGACGATCGCCAGTCCCCCCGGTTCCGCTCCGCCGGTCTTGAGGTAGATCTCAGCGTTGTCGCGATCTTTCCTACTATGCACACCGACGATGCGTGACCATCCCGGCGTACGGAGTTGGCCGCGAATGGAGGCGAGATCGGATTCGGAATACTCGCCTTCCTGGTCGAATTCGTAGGTCCTGACATAGACGCCCTTCAACTCCGCAACCAACTTCTTGACTTTGGCTTGGTCGGGATTGTCGGAGGATAGAAACTTGGCGGCGAACTTTAGTAGTGATCCATCCAGCGTAACGTCGGTGACGTTGTTGGCCTTAGCGGCGAGCTTGTCGAGATTCTTCAGATCGAGCGCCTGCCCATAGGTGGCAACGGTGACCAGAACACATATTGTAAGAATCCAGAGAGTTTTCATAAGCGAGTATCCATCCGGCCGACTTCCAAAACCCTCTTCTGTGCCTGGTGCAGCTTGCTTCCGGCGACGCGGACGGCTAATAGCAGCTGCTCTTTGGCCCGCTCGCCCTTGGCGCGGTATTGCCGTTCCTGGCGGTATTGCACTCCCGCAAACGGGATCATGACGCTGACAATCACGCTGAGCGCCACCCACTGGAGGCGTGGAGGACGCAAAACCGCCGCGAGGAGCTCCCACCACGTGGGTTCGGGCGGCGCCGGCCGATTCACGCGCGCCAGCACGCGATCCACGAAGTCTTCGGAGGGTTCCGTGCGCCGAAGCGCCTTTCTCAAATCGTCTTCCAAGTAGCTCATATGGCAATTTCCCCCACGGTGCGGGCCAGTTTGTCTCGCAGCATGGCCAGCGAACGCTGCAAATGGCTCTTTACGGTGGCCACCGGCATATCCAGCACCTGCGAAATGTCGGCCGGGTCGAGGTCTTCCTGGTAACGCAGGACCACGACCAGCCGGGCCTTCTCCGGCAGCGAAGCTACCAGACGCGCCAGCGCCCGCGAAAGCAGCGGGTCGGCTTCGCGCGTCACAGCCTGCGGCTCCGGCACCTCATCCAGCCGGAATTTCGGCCAAAATGAACGGCGCCGGGTCTGATCGATGCACCGCCTGCTGGTCACTTTGCGCAGCCAGAACACCAGGTGTCTCGGCGATTCGATCGTCGCCAGATGGCGATGCAGCTCCAGAAAAACCTCCTGCGCCAGCTCTTCGGCCAGGGCGCGGTCGTGCAGGAAGTGGTAAGCCAGGCCGAAGACCATGCCCTGCTGCTCCCGAACGATGTCGGCGAAAGCGGATAAGCTGCCCTGAGCCGTCTGTTCGGGATATTCCCGCACGCGAACTGCTGTTCCTCCCGCGCTAATCGCCGTCACTCGCGCTTCTCATTGACATACTACGCGCGACGGGGGCTCTGGAAGGCAGAATATTTGTGGCGCGGGGCTGGCGCGGTGTTTGCGGCGGGTGCCGTCTGGGCAGCAATGCGGCTTTTCAACCAGCCATCGGCAAGAAGCCGCAGCTCTTGCGCAAACACCGCGCCAGCCCTGCGCCACATTTCCAGGACTATTGGTGGTCCAGGCCTCCCTGCTGTCGTATATTGAACGAATATGTCCAGCGTGCCACAAGCGCAGGTTCCCAGCCCGGCCCTTTTCTTCGAGACCATGAACGCGTACCAGCGTACCGCCGCGCTGAAAGGCGCCATCCGGTTGGAAGTCTTCACGGCCATCGGGGAAGGGAACACCACCGCCAAAGCCATCGCCGCTCGATGCCAGACCTCAGAGCGCGGCATGCGCGTCCTCTGCGATTACCTGGTGATCATCGGCTTCCTCACCAAAGAAGGCTCGGCCTACGGGCTCACACCCGATACAGCGTTATTTCTGGACCGCCGCTCACCCGCGTATCTCGGCGGCGCCGAGAGTTTCCTGACTTCAGCCACGCTCACGGACGGATTTAAAGACGTGGCCGCGATCGTGCGTAAGGGAGGGGAAGTCATGAGCGCGCATGGCACCATGGAGCCCAACCATCCCATATGGGTGGAATTTGCGCATACCATGGCTCCCATGATGGCCATGCCGGCGGAGATGATCGCGAAACTGGCGGGCGCGCCAGCGGGCGCGAACTGGAAGGTGCTGGACATCGCCGCCGGGCACGGGATGTTCGGGATTGCGATTGCCCGGCACAATATCAATGCCACGATTGTGGCCGCCGACTGGCCCAGCGTCCTCGAAGTCGCCAAGCAGAACGCCGCCAAGGCCGGGGTGACCGCCCGCTATGAGACTATTCCGGGCAGCGCCTTCGACACGGATTTTGGCGGCGGCTACGACATCGTACTGCTCACGAATTTCCTGCATCACTTCGACCCGGCTACCTGCGAAAAGCTGCTCCGCAAGGTCAACGCCGCGCTCAAACCAGGCGGCCGCGCCGTGACGCTCGAGTTTGTCCCCAACGAGGACCGCGTATCGCCGCCCGCCGCGGCTGCGTTCAGCATGATGATGCTGGGCACCACCGAAGCCGGCGACGCCTACACCTTTTCGGAATATGACCGCATGTTCCACAATGCCGGCTTCAGTCGCAACGAACTGCATGCTATTCCGCCATTCCCGTCGCAGGTCGTCATTTCTCAGAAATAGCGCCGCCACGCTATCTTACGGCTAACTCGATGGTTAGCTAATGGCCAGTTGCCTGATATCCATCTAAATAACCACGCAAAATAACCACGCAAAATAACCAACGTTATACTACACGAATTTTCCCTCAAAAGTTATAATTCAGTCGGAAAGGTGGCAATTTGGCTGACACCGCTGCGCGGCAGCACTGGGGAAGTGTTTGCTTGCTATGCTTCTTCGCCTGCGCCGCGTTCGGGCAGGAGGAATCCAGGGACTCTGCCGCGCCTCCCAGACTGGAAATCAGTCTCGATGCGCGTGGCGGCGCCTCCGTCCAGCTCAAGATTTTCGAGCGGCAAATGCCAGCCCCGCTCGCTCCCGCCATGGAGCAGATGTTGGGCTGCGCCTTCGACCACCCTAAAGATCGCAACGTTGAGGGAGACTGGATCTTTTCGGGTCGCTGTGCGGGCGCATTCCGGAAGCGCGGGTTGCTGGTAGGCGGCCAGCTTCAATTCGCGCCGCTGATGGAAGCTCTCAAACAGGCCGATGTCCAGCACCTGGACGTCGTCGTCCGCCATCCGCTGAGTGGCTTCTCGCGAGTCATGGACACCGGATGGACGCTCGAACCTACGGCGCAGTCGCTCGAATATACCAAGACTTTGACGGCAGCATCGCCCGCGCCGCAAGTCCGCATGGCGTTTGGTTATCGGCTGATCAATTTCCTGCCCATTAGCCTGTTGCTGTTCCCGGTTGGCCTGACGATGGTGATGCGCTGGGCGGCGCTGCGCGCCCGCCAAACCGACCCGGTGGCGGTCTGGTTCACTTTCTGGAGCCTGTTCGGGTGGATGATCACGGGCGTGTGGCTGTTGTGGGTGGAGGGATCCGCGGTGCTGGATTGCGCGGCTCTGGCGCGTTTCCTGTTGAACGATTCGCCCTACGCTGCGCTGCTGCAGCTAACGTTCTATCTGGTGCCACCTGTTCTGGTGCAACTCATTTGCACCGTGGCTTCGGGCGCGGTGCTGGCGCGTGTCAGCGGCGAGCACTGGCTGCTGCCGGTTTCCCTGAGGCACGCATTCTGGCACGAGCCGGTGATTATCTGGCCGGTGATATGCCTGCGGGCAGGAGTGACATCTCTGGCGCTGTTCAACCAATTCGCGCTGGGCCTCGCCTGCCTGGCGATTGCCTATGCCGGCTACGTCGGGCTGGTGCGGCTCTGGGTGCGACTTCAGAACCTCAGCCGCTACGAGCTGCCGGCCGGCGATCTGCGTTCTCACA
This sequence comes from Bryobacteraceae bacterium, assembly GCA_041486185.1. Lineage (GTDB taxonomy): Bacteria > Acidobacteriota > Terriglobia > Bryobacterales > Bryobacteraceae > QHXW01. The sequence goes on from JBGPKX010000160.1 coordinate 9,082, forward strand.
TCCTTGAGCTGGCCCAAAAGGCCGGCATCAAGCTCGAGCAGATTTACCTGCTTCCCGCGGCGGAGGGACGGCTTAGCGGCCCTTACCTGGTTCGCAGGCGCCGGCTATTGCTCTCTGACGCGCTATTGCGCTGTCTGCGGAAGAACGAAACCGAAGCCGTGCTGGCCCGCGAGTTTGTGCGCCTCCGGCGCCACCATCGCGGCATTGTTTTGGGCTTGGCCATACTGGCGCAGCCGCTGATCTATCGCTTCGCGCATTTGCCGCTGGTGGCTGGTAAACTCCCCTGGGCCGTTCGCGGCCCGCTGCTTGTATGGCTCACGCCAGTGCTGCTGTACCTGCTGTGGCGCCGTTTCGAACGCACGGCGGACGCCGAAGCCGGGGAAGTGACCGGTAACAGCGAGGCGCTGGCGAATGCCCTGCCGAAAATTGCGCAGCTCAACATCATCGGATTGTACTGGCGCAAGTTTGAGCGGCGATTTTTCCCCAACGGCGGGCCGCTTGATTTGCGGCTGCCGCTCGAAGTCTCTCCCGTCCCTGGAGAAGGCGAGCTGGTTGGGACAAGCTCCGCAGATACAAAGGGACTGGTCTCCGGCGATTAGCCGGCCGGGCCGCTCTCGCGCAGCACCTCATCGAGTGCCTCGACGAAAAAGTACTCGCCCCACATTACCGACTCGTTCATCCCGAGATTTTTCTCCCGGTGATAGACACCGCCCTTTAGAATTCCTTCCCACTGGGGATCGTCCTCGGCCAGATAACGCCGGCACAAAGTGGTCAGGATGCGGCGCGCTACCGTCTCGTAGAAGCGTCCCTTGACGCGGCCCGGAACGACATGCGCAAGCTGCAGCAGGCCGGAAGCCGCAATGGCCGCTGCCGACGTGTCGACCAGCGCCTTGCTCTCCGGGGGCGCGTCGTAATCCCACGGCGGGACGCCATCCGCCGGCGTGTACTCGATGTAAAAGCCGGCACAGGCCTCGGCCGTCTCTAGCAGGCGCGCATCGTGTGTGCAGCGGTATGCCGTTCCGAAACCATACAATGCCCACGCCAGGCCGCGCGACCAGCACGAATCGCCGCGCCACCCCTGATGCGTCGTTTGCCGGAGGAAAGCGCCGGTCTCGAGATCGAAAATCCCTTCGTGAGCGGTCGAACCGTCGCCGCGCACCAGCACCCGTCGCGTGGTCAGGCAATGCCGCATCGCGATATTCATGAGCCGGGCGTCGCGTGTCTCGATCGCCGCGTAGAATACGATCCCCACGTTCATCATGATGTCGATGAACAGTGAATCTTCGGAAACGAACGAGCAGAGATACTCGCCCTTCTCGCGAAAGCGCATGCCCATGGTGCGCCCCGCTTCGATCAATACGTCCCGCAGTTTCGGATCTTTAGTCAGGTTGCGCCAGCGATAGTAGGTGGACATGAACAGGAAGCCCAGGTCGTGCACTTCGCGGTCGAACTGGCGCAGTTCGAGCGGCTGGGTGTAGCGAATCGCCTGGTCGCGCCACCACTGCCCGGCGGCGTCATCCGGCTCGCGCGCGGCCACGATCCACAGCATGCCGGGCAGAAACCCTTCGCACCAGTTCGTCCAGGCCTCGCCCCCGTGCCGCCACCGGCCCTGCGACGTGTACATCGGGTAGAAATCCGGATCGCGGTCGATCAGCCCGCGCAACTGCCTTCGTGCGAATCCCATGGCGTGCTCGTAGAGGGTGCGATCGCTGTTGCTGTAAATCTGGATCATGATGGTCTGCGCCGGCGGCTGGTGGAGCCTCTGATGTTATAGGCCGCAAGCGGGTCAGTCAAGGCCGGGCGAAACCAGCGGGCACTCCTCCGCGGCGGCAGCGAAAATACCTTGTCGTTTGCCGTGTTTCCTGTTACAAGGAAGAGTTAGAGTCAACACGCCGCTCCGCTGAGCGGGATATCGGGAGAAACAGCCATCGTCAAATTCTGCGTGCTCGCGAGTGGCAGTTCCGCCAATTGTGCGCTGATCTCGACCGAGAAGACGCGCCTGCTGGTAGACGCCGGCCTGAGCTTCAAGGAACTGTCGAAACGGCTCGCGTCCATCGGCGAGCAGCCCGACCGCATCGATGCCATCCTGATCACGCACGAGCATTCCGACCACATCTCCGGCCTCGCGCGTTTCGCCAGGCGCGTCCCGGCCCCGATTTTCATGACGCGCCTGACTGCGCCCACTATCGAGTGGGATGGCGCGGCGCCGGCGGTTGAGCTGTTTCAAGCCGGATCAAGCTTCACGGTTGGCGATATCGAGATCGACAGCTTCACCATTCCACACGACGCCATTGATCCCGTGGGCTTCTGCTTCCGCGCGCAGGGTGTAAAGATTGGTCTGGCTACCGATCTGGGCTACATTCCCGAATCCATCAAGTTCCACCTGCGCGGCTCGCAGGTGCTGATGCTCGAGTCCAACCACGATCTCGATATGTTGAAGGTCGGCCCGTATCCCTGGGCAGTAAAGCAGCGCGTGATGAGCCGCAACGGTCACCTCTCGAACGAAGTAGTCGGCGACTATGTAGGACATGAATTCGACTCCTCCACCACGGCGTTGATCTTGGGGCATCTCAGCGAGCACAACAATCATCCCGAAATCGTGAGGATGGTGGCGCAACAGGCCCTGGATCGGCGCGGGCTGGGGACACGTCTCTTGATTGCGAGCCAGAAAGTACCGACGGACGTGTTCACATTTTAGAACTAAGGTGCTAGGTTTTAGTCTTAGCTTGCCAGCACCTGGCACCTAGAACCTAACACCTGAATTATGATCTCCCGCTACACACGTCCTGAAATGGGTCGCATCTGGAGCGACCAGAACAAGTTCCAGCAGTGGCTGGAAGTGGAACTGGCGGCGAGCGAAGCTCTGGCCGAGCGCGGTGTCGTGCCCGTTGAGGCGGCTCGTCTGCTGCGCGCGCACGCGGCCTTCGATGTCGCTCGTATCGCGGAAATCGAGCGCGAGGTGAAGCACGACGTCATTGCGTTCACGACCGCAGCGTCCGAGAAGATGGCAGCGGCGGGACACGCCGAGGCGTCGCGCTGGCTGCATTACGGCCTCACCTCGAACGACGTAGTGGATACCGCCCAGGCGCTGCAGATCCGGCAGGCCTACGAAATCCTGCTGGCGGATCTCGAACGGCTGCGGCCCATTCTCAAACGCCGCGCGCTGGAATTCAAAAGCACCGTGCAGATCGGCCGGACGCACGGGGTTCACGCCGAGCCCATCACCTTCGGGCTGAAACTGGCCATCTGGTACGAAGAGGCCGGGCGGAACATCCGCCGCCTGAAGGCCGCGGCCGAGGATATGCGCGTCGGCAAAATCTCGGGCGCGGTGGGCACATTCGCGCACATTGGGCCTGAGATCGAGGAAGCCATCTGCGCCAAGCTCGGACTGCGTCCGGCGCCGGTGTCTTCGCAGGTGATCCAGCGCGACCGCCACGCCAACTTTGTGGCCACGCTGGCCATTGTGACCGCCAGTCTCGAAAAAATCGCGCTCGAAGTGCGCCATCTTCAGCGC
>JBGPKX010000161.1:0-12508 GCA_041486185.1 Bryobacteraceae bacterium
AGCGGGATCCGCATGGCGGAAGTTATTCGTAGCCAGTATCGTGGTTCCGAGGATTTGCCCGCCAGGGAAATTCGCCGCCGGCAGCGCCGGGATGTTGATGCCGCTGTCACAGGTGAAGCAAGTGAACTGTTCGCGGTTGTAGCGCTCCGTATAGGGCGTGCTGAACTCGTAGCGCAGACCCATATTCAGCGTGAGCCGGCTGGTCATCCGCCACGTGTCCTGAATGAAGAACGACGTCTCCATTGATTTGTTCGCCACCGACGGCCGTTCGGCCATGCCGCTGCTGCTATCGAAATATCCAATCAACATGCTGGCGAGCGAGTTTCCCTGGAGCGCGTCGGGAGCAATGTTGCTTTGCATCGTCTGGTTGGCGCTGAATTCAAAACCGCCAGCGGTGTCGCTCGGCTGGAAGTAGGCGTTCAGGAAGATCCGCCTTTCGCCTCCGAATCTTAAATTATGAGAGCCGACAACCTTGTCCACCACCGAGCTGAACGACCACTGCGTGTCCGTCTCGATCGACGTGGTGCAGCAGGCATCCGTAACCAGGCCTTGGTAACCATTCACCGAGATATCCGGAAACGCAGCCTTCTCGTACCAGGGGTTGACAATCAGCTCTTTCGGGAAACCAACGGACAAGGGGTCCACCGTAGGCGTAACGCCAAAGGTGTTGTAAAACCGGTGGAGGTTCACGCGGTTGGTCCACACCGTTTTCGGACTGAGGGTCCAGGTGTCCACGAGAGCCCCCTCATTGTTACGGTAATAGGAAATTTGCGGAGCCAGGAAGAGATCGGGCGTGTAGCTGGTCGAAATTCCCCGGCTATAGCGGCCGCTGATGCGGTTGCTGTCTGAAAAGTTGTGGTCGATTTTAATGTCGAACTGGTACCCGGGATTCGGATAGACCTGCTTGGCCGTGAAGTTGTTCAGGCCAGTAACGGGGTCACCCGAAGTGTTGGCTGAGGGATAGAGATTGATCAGATTTTTCCCAATTGAGTTCATCATGCTGGCGGGAATGATATTGCCGGCGAACGGTTGCCGCGTACAGACTTGATTTGGATCACAAGACTGGGCGAAAGGATTGAAGAGTTGTTCGAGACTGCCATCAGGGTTAAAAGTCTGGGAGAAGTTCCCTTGCTTCTGCAAATCGGTTGGCACGCTCGTCGTGACAGTGCCCGGGTAAGTGTTTCGGTCTTTTTCGTAGTCGAAGAAAAAGAATGTCTTGTTCTTCTTGATTGGCCCGCCGACGGTGCCGCCCCACTGGTCAATGTCGTAGGGTCCAATGGGCTGGCCGGCCGCGTTCGAAAAGAAATCATTGGCATCCAATGACGGCCGCCGGAAGAACCAATAGCCGGCGCCGTGCAACTGATTCGTGCCGGATTTCATGAGCAGGCTGACTACGGTGCCGCCGTTACTTCCGTATTCTGCCGAGAAGCTGTTATTTTGCAGCTTGAACTCCTGGATGGCTTCCACCACCGGCTTGTATTGCAGGTTGGTGGTACCGCCCTCTCCTCCCTCGGGATTGGTCATCAGGCCGCCGTCCAGCCGAAACTCAGCGGTGGCATAGCGCTGGCCGTTGGAAGCGAAACCGGTGCCTCCCAGAGAGATCCCCCCCGCACCCGAGACTTCGGTGGTGCCCGGAGCCAGATACACCAGGCCGGAGTAATCGCGGCCTTCAAGCGGCATGTTGATCATGTACTGCCCCGTCACTTCCGTGCCAAGCGCCCCGCTGACCGTGTTTAAAAGCGGTGCTTCGCCGGTCACTTCGACCCTCTGGCTGATCTCGCCCACTTCGAGCGCCAGATCCAGGTCGGTCTGCTGGCCCACGCGAAGCACGATGTTCTCCCGAATTAGCGTCTTGAAACCGGTGGCCTCGACAGTCGCCCGGTAAGTCGCCGGCTTCAGGTCCGTGAACAGGTACCGGCCTCCCGCGTCCGTCGGCCGCTTTTCTGAAACACCCGTGGCGACGTTAGTCATGGTGACCGTGACGTTTGGAATGACAGCCCCGCTCGAATCGGTTACCGTGCCGCGTAGCAGTGCGGTGTCGACGCCTTGCGCCATGATCGGGTTCGCGCAGAAAAACACGCCCAGAACCGCCAGTGCCAAACAAAGGATTGTTAGGTGGAATCGTTGCATCGCTCGCCTCTTTGAACAATCATCGCAATCGCGCCAGAAGAAGCCTGAGGATGGCTTGATAGTCCCGGTGATTCTCCCAGCGCCAACTCAAAACCCAAGCAGTGAGACTAGTACGTTTGCAGTATTACATCGCAAGAACGAGGCGCTGTCAAGCACCCAGGGGGGACGGCACTTCCACAACACAGGCACTTCCACAACACTTCCACAACAGTGAGGTTGGCCAGCGTTCTGTTACCCCTAACTGGAAACGGAATTTGTCACCTGCTAAATCAGGAGGCTCCGACGGATAAACGGCCCCCCTCGACGCGGGCCTGCGGACCATGATATTCTGCCGTCCGGCTAGACTTTCCCCCGGGGTGATCAAAAGGAGAGCACTATGGCAGCAAAGCGCATGACGCAGTCTCAGATCGTGAGGACGCTTGCCGAAAAGTGTCAGGTGAGCAGGAAGGCGGCTCAAGAGTTTCTTGAACATCTGGCGGCGACCGCGATTAGCGAAGTAAGAAAGACCGGTTTATTTGTACTTCCAGGGGTCGGCAGGTTGGTTCGTTCGGACCGGAAGGCACGAGTCGGTCGAAACCCGGCGACGGGCGAAACCATCAACATACCGGCCAAGAAGGTGGTCAAATTCCGCGTGGCTAAAGCCGCGAAAGACGCAATTGTGCCGCCAAAGGCCAAAAAGGCCACGGCAGGGTAGACCGAGCCAAGGGTTTCCTGCAAAGCACATAGCTAAAAAAAGGCCGGCAGGAGCGGTCGAGCTCCCGCGCAGGTGTATTCTTGTCTCCTGTGCGTGACGGGCTTCAATCACGCAGCGGGCCTCAAGGCCGGCCGTTCTTCGGTAGTTCGCGGAAAGGCTACGGTGTGGCCTGCGGCGCATTCCACCGGGCAAGATAGCTTTTTTGCGCGCCGCTCCATCCTTGCGCCATCCGTGCGTACCATTCTGCGCGTTCGGAGTTGCGCATCGAGACATCCGTCCTCTCATTGGGGTCGCGATTCAGGTCAAACATCCTCGACCGGCCCGATTCGAGTTCGTACATGAACTTCCATGGCCCGTCGCGCAGGCCCAAAATCCCCAGCGAGTAATCGGCGAAGAACAAAGCCATCCTGGGTGTGGCGTCCAGCATGGATCGGCCCTGGTAACTATCCGGCGGCGGAATACCCATGAGATCCAGGATGGTCGGGGCAGTGTCTACGAGACTGACCACCTTTCGCACGCGCGTCTGGTTGCGCATAAGGCCAGGCGCGGCGATCACAAACGGCACCCGAACATTTTCGTCGTACACAAAAAACGTGTGGCCGTAATTGCCCTCGTGCTGGCCGAACGCCTCGCCGTGATCGCCGAAGACGATCCAGATTGTGTTTTCCTCGAGGCCGCGGGCGCGTAGCCCTTGCACGAGCGTGCCCAACGATGCGTCGCCATAGCGCAGCGCGTTGCGGTACCGGCCAATCTCTTCGCGCTCGGAGAAAGGGCCGCGTTCGGGCGTTTCATAAGGGTGATGACCGGCGATTGGCAGGTAGGTGAGCAGAAATCTCCGGCCGCGCGGGAGAGCGTCGATCCACGCCAAAATGTGCGCGACGGTGGAAGGTTCGTCCACACCAAAACTCGAGTTGTGATTCCCGCCGATATCGCCGGCGTCTTCAAGCGCCTGGTAACCGCGGTTGCGGATGATCGATTCCATTCCCAGATACGCGAAGCGGCCGGAATGAAACAAGCCCGTACGGTACCCCGTATCCGCCAGAACCGCCGCCACGGACCGGCACGGAACCTTCGCATACGTTTCCGGCTTGCTGTCGAACACCGGGAATGTCGAGCAGAGCACGGAGAAAAGCCCTTTGATGCTTTCCGGGTACACCGCATAGGCGTTGTCAAAAACCAAGGCGTTTCGAGCCAGCGCGCTCAAATTGGGCATCACCTCGTACTCGCCGCCGTAGAGCGACAGATACTGGGCGGCGGTGGATTCGAGGCTCACCAGGACGACGTTGCGCCCTCTCGCGATTCCGCGCAACTTCGAGAGATCGTCGCTCGGGCCGTGAGAGAAGCGCGACATGCGCCAATCCCCCGCGGCGGGCCCGGAATGCACTCGCGGCAGCACGCTGGAGATCAGCGCCACAAACACGTTTCTATCGAGGCCGAGAGTCTCAACGCGAGCGCTCGCCATGGGCCCGAGGGCTGCGATGGCTAACGCGCCGGCTGCCACCATCATGAGAAAGCGCCGCGGCACGCTTTGGAGCACGAAAGGAAGAAGCGCGGCTAGAGCGAGAGTCAGCAACACCAGAAGGCTGTTCGTCCAGGTGATATAGAGCAGGATTGAATCGGCCAGCGGACCGCGCGCGGCGCGCAGCATGGGCCAGGTAAGGGGCGTGGAAACGACCCGGCCCACCGGGATGTTGATTGCGGCATAGATGGCGAGAGCCCAGTAGATGGACCAGGTGACGCGTGTCGTCAGGCCAATTCTTTGAGCTGCCAAATCCAGCGCGGCAAAAAAGAGAGCAACCAGAACGTCCTGCCACAAGTATGCAGCGGGCGTCCAGAATGACCACGCTAGCGTATGGCCGCTCAAAATGGCCAGTTTTGCCACAAGCAAAACCAGCAGCAGGCTCGCCGCTCTCATGGCGTCACCAGGTTCAGGCGCTTCAGAAAGGCGGGAATGATCTTGCCCGTTCCGCGCCGGCGCCAGATCCAATCGTGCACCAGCACCGCGCGTGACGGCGGACGCCGGTAAATCGCCGTGCGATCGCCTTCGAAAGAAAGCGGGATCACCATTAGATCGCACTCGCTCGATTCAGCGGGCACATAGCGCCGGTTCACGAATTCGATGTTTCCAACAACCATCGAGCGAGCAATTTCGAGATTCCGGGCATTCGCATCGATGATGACGATCCGCGCGCCCGGAAACAGTTCGCGGAGGATCAGCGCGCTTCGCGGAAAGAGTCCGCCGCCGACAATGGCCACGCGACGGACCGGCGGTAACTTCGGAATAAGCGCGCAAAACGCCCGGCGATGGCTTCGGAGCACGAAGCGTTGCAGCCATCGAGATCGCAACACCAGCTTTTCCAGCGCAACCAGGATTGCGTTCTCATCGAGCCACCGTAGCAGCGCCGGCCACCGGCTGGTTTGCGCACCGGGCGCGATACGCGCTGGCAATCTAGTCCAGTGGACTCCGGGATGGGCGTGGTGCTCGGCATGGTAACCATCGTTGAAGAGCAGGAAGTTGTAAATCCATCCGTAATGACTGGTCGCCCCGCGCGCATGCTCGTAGTAACCCTGCAGCGCGCAGAGTCCCAGCCCAATGAAATAGCCGGGCAGATATGCCGTCAGAAAGAAGCCGGGATTCACGCGCGCGAGGATGGCCCACAAGCCAAGCACCAGAAGCGTTTCGACAACCAGGCGAGAGGTGATTCGCAGCCGCCAATCGACCGCGGCGTGGTGCGCCAGATGGCGGTCGCGCCACAGCGCTTGCGGGATGCCAAGCAGCGCGCTCAAATAAGCCGAGAACAGCAGGTTCAGAAACTGCGAGCGAAAAAAGGGCCGGTGGATGAAATTGTGCGAGATGGTGTTCGAGTTCCACCATACGCCGATTGCGATAATCGCGGACACCGGCCACTTCACCAGAACCACACCGTGAAGCACGGCCAGCGCGATGAAAAGGGCATCCCACCGGGAGAATCGCAGGATGTCCTTCGATTCCATTCGCAGAACTGCCGATGCCATGCGACCTCAGTGGTCCGAGTATTCCAGCAGCGATTTGACCGGCGGGTAGTCCGTATCGGATCGCATCTTGATCACGCCACCCCACCCGGCTGAAAAGAAATCCGGAGTTTCCGGTTTCTCATCCGCCTTCCGAACGCGCGCTTTCATCGGGCAAGTCGCGCACCCGTTGTTTGCATAGCGGTTTCCGAATCCCACCACCTGGCGCGTGCCGGCAAGGCCTTTCAAATCGGCCCACTCCCTGCGCACCTGCTCCTCCTGATCTTTCGGCAGCTTGAAGTACAGATAACCGCGCTGCGGAGCCTCGAAGGCGTTTGTTTCACCCGGCTTCGCCACTACGAAAACACCCCAGATCTGCACTCGTTCCGGCTTGTCGGTACCGGGCGGCTCCACGACTACTTTATCCACAAGCGCATACACCGCGACAGGGTAACTGGCACTTGCGGTTCCCAAACTGAGCGCTATTGCAACAAACGCCGTTGCAAGGCTCGTAAGTGACTTCATCGCGCACCTCCATCCGAATGGCCCGCCGGCCATGACGCCGCCGTTACGGGCATTCTAGCGTTGTAAGACGCCGAGCGGCGGAAAAAGTTAACGGCGACTTTGGAGTCCTGAGTCAAAAGTTCATGGAGCGGGCAGGGGTTGTGGGGCGGTTCCCCTGGATCGGGCCGACGCCCTCGCGGCGAAAGTGTATCGCTGAAGGTTGCTCAGTTGGAAGATGACGCTACCGCGCCGTCTGCATTTCGAACGCGCGCCGCTCACGCAGCCAGCGCAGCCGGCCCTGGTACTCCTGGTAAAGGGTCATGAAGCCCGCCCAGTAGTAGCCCGCCGTGAACAGCGCCAGAAAGGGAATCGAGAAGTAGTTGTAAGTCTCGACGGCGAAGGCAATCATGTAGAGGAAGTACGAGCCGACGGCAATCTCGATGTATGGCAGCCAGCCGCTCTTGCGCCGGTACTTCTTGTGCTCGAGGTTCATGGGGCGCCCTTCGATGGCGTATTTCGGCGTGCGCACGAAAGCGCTGCGGATGCCGAATAACGCCTCCATCACCGCGCGCGTGTTGATAATGGTCAGCGCCACGCCCACCGCCATCAGCATGGGAAGCAGAAACAACGAGCGCTTCCAGTGCTTGGGATAAACCTCGCGGTACGCCACGATGTAGAAAGCCGAGATGGACCAGAACGACGCCATGATGAGGGGCAGGTCGAGAAAAACCATCTGAAACACGCCCATGTAAAAGCGCACGATCATCACCGGCAGCATCAGGGCCGACACCACCAGCATGAGGGGATAAGAAATGTTGGGCGTGAGGTGCAGAAACGCCTCGGCTTTCACGCGCCATGGAAGCTTCGCGCGGAGAATCTCGGGCAGCAGCTTCTTGGATACCTGCGTCAGCCCTTTGGCCCAGCGCGATTGCTGCACCTGGAAACCGTGCATCTCGACCGGCAGTTCGGAAGGACAATCGAGCCCCGGCAGATAGACAAACCGCCAGCCTTTGAGCTGCGCGCGGTAGCTCAGGTCGGAATCCTCGGTGAGCGTATCCGCCTGCCAGCCGCCGGCGTCGTCGATCATGCGGCGACGCAGAATGCCGGCGGTGCCGTTGAAGTTGAAGAAATAGCCGGCTCGCGAGCGCGCCCCGTGCTCGAGGATGAAGTGCCCGTCGAGCAGCATGGCTTCCACTTCGGTGAGGAAATTGTACTCGCGGTTCAGATAGCTCCAGCGCGTTTGGACGACGCCTACCGCAGGGTCGGCGAAGTGATGGATGGTCTTCAGCAGAAAGTCGGCCGGCGGGATGAAATCCGCGTCGAAAATGGCCACGAATTCGCCGGTAGCGGTTTTGAGGCCTTCGGCCAGCGCGCCGGCTTTGTACCCCTGGCGATTGGCGCGGTAGTGGTATTCAACCGGGAACCCGAGAGCGTGGTAGCGCTCGCACAGCGCCTCCGCGTGCGCATGCGTGTCGTCGGTCGAATCGTCGAGCACCTGAATTTGCAGCAATTCCCTGGGGTACTCGATTTTTGTGACTTCATCGATCAGGCGCTCGATCACGTAGCGCTCGTTATAAATCGGCAACTGGATGGTCACCGGCGGCAGTTGCTCAAAACGCACCCGCGGCTCTTTCGTGGCGTTCTTCCGGTACTTGAAATAAGTACGGATGATGTCGTAGCGATGCAGGCCGTAGACGGAAAGAATGGCGAGCGTAGCGAAATAGGGGATCAGCAGAGACCAGTCGAACCAATCCAACTGATGGATGCCGGCGAACGTCTTGTCGTTCAGGTTGCGCACCAGCCGGTCGGTGAAGCTGGTTGCGGCAAAAAGGGCCAGCGGGATGGAAGCTGGTAGCATCATGAGTTGTCCCGGACTGATCGAACAGAGCGGATCGGTTTGCTCCTCTCAGCCGCTGCATTGTCGGCCGTTTTTTTACGCGTCCGCTTTTTGGGCGATCTCAGGGCGCATATCCCCGAAACCGTTACATTGCTAGTCTTAGCAGGTCTATTCTATCTCGTTTCGTGCTATTTGGTTGGGCGGGGTGCAAATGGTGCGAAATCTCACCGGTTTGGCCTGGGTATGGCGGCGGTTGGCATTGTTTTCAGGCTGATGGTGTGGCCGCTCGCACCCGGCCTTTCGGACGACCCGTACCGCTACCGCTGGGAAGGCAAGCTGCAGGCCGCAGGCGGCAATCCCTACGACGCCAGGCCGGCGGATGCGCGCTGGACCACCCTGCGCGACGAGACTTATGCGCGGGTGCCGGGAAAAGATTTCAAGGCGGTGTACGGGCCGGTGATCGAGCAGATCGAGCGCTGGACTTACCGCGCCGCCGCAGCGGCCTCACCGGATCCAGAGCGGCAGGTCTTCTGGTTCAAGTTACCGTTCGCGCTATGCGATCTTGGCGCGATGGCGGCTTTGTGGCATTTGCTTGCCGCGCACGGACTGCCGCGGGAGCGCATCCTGATTTATGCCTGGTCGCCGCTCACGGTGGTCGAATTTTGGGCTACAGGACATAACGACTCAGTGGTGGCGCTGCTGATCGCGCTGGCGTTCGTGGCCGCAGCCAGGAGCCGGTGGACGTGGTCTTTCGTGGCGCTCTCGCTCGCTATTGGGGCCAAGATCTGGCCGGTGCTGCTGTTTCCGCTGTTCATCGGATGGAAACAAAAGCGCCCGCTGCGCTGGTGGCAATGGTGGGTGACGATTCCGATCACCGGGTTGCTGGTACTACCTTACTGGACCAATGTCACGGAAAATTTGCAGTTCATGAGTGGTTTCATGGGCGGCTGGCGCAACAACGACAGCTTGTACGGGCTCATCCTATGGCTGGCCAGGGATCTTTACCGCGCGAAGTACGCGGCGTTTGCGATCGTCGCGGCGGCAGTGGCGATTTTGACGCTTATGGAAATTCCGATCGAGCGGGCTTCGCTGTGGGCGATTGCCGTGATGCTGATGGTCTCGGCCAACTGCCATCCATGGTATCTCACGTGGCTGCTGCCGCTGCTGGTTCTGATACCGGTGCCGGGGCTACTGCTCTGGACGGCTCTGGTTCCGCTGGCTTACTCGGCCGTGGTCTCATGGGTGGCGCTGGGCGACTGGCAGGGTTCGAACGCCTTTCGCTGGTTCGAGTACGCGCCGGTCTACGCGCTGCTTACGGGCTCGTGGCTGGTCGCGTGGCTGCGTGCCCGCAGATCTCCTGGTAATACTGCTCGTATTGAGGGATGATGCGCTCGGTCGAGAAGCGGTCCGCTGCCGTCCGGCGCGCCTCTGCGGCCATGCTCTGGTGCAAGCGGTCGTCCGTGAGCAATGCGACGACGCGCGATGCCTGCGCATCCAGGTCGCCTACGCCTTCCATAAAGCCGTCCACTTCGTTGGTGATCAGCTCGGGCACGCCGCCGACATTGGTGCCGATGGGCGGCACGCCGCACGCCATAGCTTCGAGCGCCGCCAGGCCGAACGCCTCGAGCTCGCTGGGCATCAGCAGCACGTGCGCCAGCGGAATGAGACGCTCGACATGGTCCTGTTTCCCGAGAAAGCTGACATGGTCCTGCACGCCCAGGTCGCGCGCCAGGACTTCGGCCGGTCCGCGGTCGGGTCCATCGCCCACCATCAGCAGGTGCGCGGGCGCCGACTTCCGCACCCGTTCCAGAATGTGGATGCAATCGTTCACGCGCTTCACGGGGCGGAAATTAGAAAGATGGATGAGCAGCTTCTCGCCCGCCGGGGCATAGCGGCGAGCGCCCGATTTCCCGGCATCCGGCTTGTAGGTCTCGATGTTCACAAAGTTGGGGATCACGCGTACCTGGTTCTTTACGCCAAAGACTTCCGCCGTACGCTTCTGGATGAACTCGCTGATGCTGGTGATGCCGTTCGATTGCTCGATGGAAAACTTGGTGATGGAAAAATAGGAGCGGTCCGAACCCACGAGCGTAATGTCGGTTCCATGCAGCGTGGTGATGAACGGCAGCCGGCGCTCGGTGGCCAGCATCTGCTGCGCCAGCAGCGCGGCGATCGAGTGCGGAATGGCGTAATGCACGTGTAGCAGGTCGAGCCCGTAGCTCTCGGCCACTTCCGCCATGCGCGACGCCAGCGCCAGGCAGTACGGCGGATACTGGAACAGCGGATAATTCGAGACTTCGACCTCGTGATAGTGGATGCGCGGAGTCCCCGGATCGAGCCGGATGGGATTGGCGTAGGTGATGAAATGGACGTCGTGGCCGCGATTGGCCAGCTCAAGACCCAGCTCGGTAGCGACGATGCCGCTGCCGCCGTACGTCGGATAACAGGTGATGCCGACCTTCACTTCGTCAGCGTAGCATTCGGAGCCGGCAGCGCGCGGGCAAACCGCCTTTGGGCGATGACCCGTAAGGTTTTATTCATATCTCAAAGCCGTCATCGGGTCGACGCGCGACGCGCGGCGCGCGGGAATCCAGATCGCAACCGTTGCCACTGCGATTAGAACCGCTATCGCCGTTGCCAGCGTAAGAGGATCGTTTGTGGCCAAGCCGAACAACATGCTGGAAATCATGCGCGCCGCGCCTAATGCAGTCGGTATTCCAACTGCGATACCGACGAGAACCAGCAGCAGACCCTCGCGCAAAGCGAGCCACAGTACTGTCCTCGCCTGAGCTCCCAGCGCCATGCGGATGCCGATTTCGCCGGTGCGCTGCGTGACGGCATAAGCCGCTACGCCGTACAGCCCCACCGAGGCCAGGGTCAACGCGAGCAGCCCGAACGTGCTTGCCAGGACAGCTATGAGCCGTTCCTGCGTAAGAAACTGGTCGACCCAATCGGTCAGCGTGAAGATATCGACTGGGACTTGCGGCGCTATTGCTCGCACCTGCAGGCGCACGGCCGGCGCCAGGCCGGCCAGGCTACCCGCTCCGCGCACCTCCAGGTTTACCGAGCTGGCTTCACTCAGGTTCTGCAAGTAAGGTTGATAAACTACGAAGTGCGGTTTTTCTCGCAGGGTCTCGTACTTTGCAGTTTTGACTACGCCCACGATTTCGTCCGCTGGGCCAGAGTCGATTTGAATATGCCGGCCGAGAGGGTTCCCATCAGGGAAGTAATGGTGGACCAACGCTTCGCTAACAATTGCGACACGAGGCGCGCGCTCATGGTCTTGCGCGCCGAAGTCGCGACCTGCCACGAGCGGAGTCCGCAGCGTCTCAAAAAAATGAGGCGATACGATATTCAGGTAAACATACCCCTGTGTATTCTGGGGCGCGCGATGACCGTCCACCAACACGCCAGCGGCGCCAAAGAACGTGCCTCCTCCCCCCGTCAGTGGCGGATAAACCGACAGGCTTGCTGACCTGACTCCCGGCAATGCGCTGACCCGCTCAAGCAACTGCCGATAAAAGTTGGCTAGAGCCGTATCGCGATATCCCGCGCGTGCCGGATGGAGGCTGCCTAACAGGACGCCTTCGCGCTGGAAGCCTGTATCCACGGTGACCAGTTTCCGCAGGCTGCGGACAAACAGACCTGCCCCGATAAGCAGCACCAAACAGAGTGCGACTTGCGCGGCCACGAGCACTTTGCCCAGAGTTCGGCGCGTGCCTGCGACGCGGGTACTTGTTCGGAGGGCCTCACCGAGGCCGGCGCGCGTAGTCTGGAAGGCGGGAGCCAGACCAAACAATATGCCGGTCGCAAGTGCGACAGCGGCCGTGAAAGCGAGAACGCGCCAATCAGGTCGAACGTTCAGGTAGACGGCGCTGCCGATCCGCGAGGATAGAAGTTGGACCAGTGCCGTCGCAGCCCAGAGCGAGAGGAAAAGGCCCAAGATTCCGCTCAGAGCCGCCAGGAACACGCTCTCCGTAATGAGCTGCCGCATCAGACGTGGCGTGCTCGCGCCCAGTGCCAGCCGTACCGCGATCTCGCGATGCCGTGTGGCGGCGCGGGCCAGCAGGAGGTTGGCCACATTAGCGCAGGCGATCAGAAGCACCAGGCCGACGATGCCCATCAGGACGAAAAGAGGCTTGGCGAACCGCTCACGCAAATCCGAAAGCCCGGTGCTGGCGGCTTCCAATCTGATCCCTAATGAACGCGTGCCGTACTGTCCTTGCGGATCGAGCGCGGAGACCAGGTGCGGCCACAGGACCGTTAATTGAGCACGCGCCTGCTGCTCTGATACGTTTGGCTTCAGGCGGGCCATCACGCGCAACCACTGTGCGTCCGTCCGCCGCAAGAAC
>JBGPKX010000162.1:0-12444 GCA_041486185.1 Bryobacteraceae bacterium
AACTATTTCGACCAGCTCAACGCCGAGGGCCTACGGCGTTCGCTCGTGCGGCGGCTGGAACGGCTGGGGCACCAAGTAACATTGCAACCCCGCACGGTCACCACCTGATCGGCAGGGTATTTTCGTAGGAGTAGCCGGCGCGGCGCGCCGGGCCATGCTGCGCATCGCGAGGGGGCGACGCGGGGACACGGGGACGCGGCGACTAGGAGCGCTATGCCAATTCGGGCGGGACAAAACAATCGTGACTGACGTGCGGGTGCTTACGGCGGCGGATATTCCGGCGGGGATGCGATTGAAAGAGGCTGCGGGTTGGAACCAGACGGTGGCGGACTGGCAGCGGGTGCTGGCTCTAGAGCCCGAGGGGTGTTTTGCGATTGAATGCGATGGCGAGGTGCGGGCGACCACAACGGCGGTTTGTTTCGGACGGGAACTGGCCTGGATCGGGATGGTGCTGACGGATGCTCAGTATCGCGGGCGTGGGTTTGCGCGGAGGTTGATGGAGCACGCGCTGGCGTATCTAAGGGACAGGCGCGTGGCGTGGATCAAGCTGGACGCGACGGACATGGGCCGGCCGTTGTATGAGCGGCTGGGGTTCCGCGAGGAGGGCGCCATCGAGCGGTGGATGAGGCCGGCGGGCGGCGTGCAGCAGCAGAGTGGCGAGGTCGGCGGTTTTGAACTGGATGCGGCCCTCGACCGCGAGGCGTTTGGCGCGGACCGGTCCCGTTTGCTCCATGTGCTCGCGGAGATCGAATCGGCGTGGATCGAGGGGACGGGTTTTGCGATGGGTCGTCCGGGCGCAAAGGCCGCGTACTTTGGGCCGTGCGTGGCGCGCTCTTCAGACACGGCGCGGGCGTTGCTGACGTGGTTCCTCGCGAAACATGGCACAGAAAGCGTCTACTGGGATATTCTGCCGGCGAACGCGAAGTCGGCCGAGATGGCGCGCGAGTTTGGGTTCGAGCGGGTGAGAAAACTGGCGCGAATGGCAATTCCGGGAGTGGCGGAACCAGCCACATTGGGCAACCACGACGCGATGGTCTTCGCGACGGCGGGATTCGAATTCGGATAGGCCGGCCGGCATGGGTGCGCGACACCTGCCTTCGTAACCGATGAATCACTGTGGCTCATGGCTCGGCGGTCGACTCGCGGGCATTTGCTAGAATCTGAGACTTACACTTATGAAAACGATTGGCGTGCTTGCGCTCTGCGCGCTCGCCGCTTTCGCCGGCCCATTCGACAAGAAGAAGAAAAAATCCGAAGAGGACGTCACCCAGGTCTTGCAACTGCCCAAGGATCCTCCCAGCGCGGTGGTGGCGGAGACGGCGCGGCTAGGATTTCACGTTTCGCCGCTCTCCTCCAAGGGACTGCTTTCTCAGCAGGTGCGCGACGCTCTGAAGGCGCTGAATCGCAGCGTAGGCAGCGCAAATATTGTGAAGCTGCGCGCGTTCGTCGCGGGTAGTGGAGACATGCGGCGGGTACAGGCTATCGTGAGTGAAACGTTCACCGATAAGCACCAGTCGTTGCCCGCCCTCAGCGTGGTGCAAGTGGGCGGACTGCCGCTCGAGGGTGCGCAGGTAGTGATAGAAGCCACATCGGTGGGGAAGAAGGACGTAAACCCTAAGGGGCTGGTGCTTATCTCCGGCCAGCAGGCGGCGTCACCCCAGCCCCTCGAGCCGGTAGAGCCGCTGGTGGAGAAGGCACTGGCTGGGTTGCGGGCGGCGGTGCGCGGCGCGGGCTCGCAGCCGGAGGACGTGTTGCGTGGCACGTGCTTTCTGAGCTCGCTGGATGGATTCGGGAAGATACGGGCGCTGGTGGAATCGGAGTATCGCGGGGCGGTGTGGAATTTCGTGCAGACGCAGAGGGCACCCGCCAATTCGGTGGCGGAGTGCGAAGCGGTGGCCCGGTCGCGCGTGAAGATCGGGAAGACGGTCGAGTTTTTGAATCCGGATGGCCTCGCGAAATCGCCCAACTATTCGCAGATCGCGATGGTGGGGGCGCCGAGAATCGCGATCACGGGGACGCAGGTGGCGTTCGGGTTCCAGGATTCGGACGTGCGGCTGGCGTTCGGGCGTCTGGAGAAGGAATTGGCGGCGGTGGGCGCATCCATCAAAGACGTGGCGTGGTCCAGCATCTATCCGTTGTCTGGTTCGATCGCAGACGAAGTGCGGAAAATCCGCTTCGAATACTACGATCAAGCGCGGCCGCCGGCGAGCACGCTGCTGCCGTTTGAGGGGCTGCCCTCCATGGATGCGAGCTTCGCGGTGGACGCGATAGCGGTAACGAGTCGATAAATGGCAAAGACAGTTGTTACGTTCGGAGAGATCATGCTGCGTCTCGCGCCGCCGGGCTTCGAGCGCTTTTTACAGACGCCGCAATTTGTGGCGACGTTCGGTGGGGGGGAGGCCAATGTCGCGGTGGCGCTGGCGGGCTTCGGCTGGCCGGCGGCGTACGTCACCGCGCTGCCGCCGAACCACCCGATTGCGGACGCGGTGATCGGCGAACTGCGGCGTTTCGGAGTGGACACGAGGCGCATTGTCCGCTCCAAAGGGCGGATGGGCGTGTATTACGTGGAGACGGGCGCGAATCAGCGGCCGTCGAAGGTGGTGTACGACCGTGACAACGCCGCTATCGCGCTGGCCAAGCCGGGCGACATCGATTGGGATCGCACATTCGACGGAGCCGGTTGGTTTCACATTACGGGCATCACGCCGGCGCTGAGCGCCTCGGCGGCGGATCTATCGATGGAGGCGGTGCGCAAAGCGCGGGAAAAAGGGCTGACGGTTTCGTGCGATCTCAATTACCGCAAGAACCTGTGGAAGTACGGCAAGACGGCGTCGGAGGTGATGCGCGAGCTGGTGAAATTCGTGGACGTGGCGATTGCAAATGAGGAAGACTGCCAGATGGCGCTGGGTGTTCAGGCCGATGTGGATGTGCACTCCGGGAAACTGGACCGGGCGCGATACCGAGGCCTCGCGGAGAAAGTGCTGCGCGAGTTTCCGAATCTCAAGATGATCGCCATCACGCTGCGCGAATCGCACAGCGCGTCGCACAACGGATGGTCAGCGTGCCTGGCCGACGGCAAGGAGTTTCTGGCGAGCCGCCACTACGAGATCACTAACATCGTGGATCGTGTGGGCGGCGGCGACTGCTTCGCGGGAGGGCTGATTTACGGGCTGCAAGCATTGGGAGGCCACCAGGAGGCGCTGGAGTTTGCGGTAGCGGCATCGTGCCTGAAGCACTCCATTCCGGGCGACTTCAACCGTTTCAGCGTGGATGAAGTGCAGGCCCTGGTAAAGGGTGGCGGATCGGGGCGCGTGCAGCGCTAGAGGCCAGCCGCCTTCGAGTGCGCTAAAATGGCAGGCAAAGCGTGATTCTATGGTGGGTCGGTTCCTCATTGTTTTATCGGTAGCAGTTTTGAGTCTTGCCCAAACCGCGGAGCAGAAGCCCGCCATTCCGCCGGCCGAGCTGCCCAGACCCGTAGTTTCTCCCGCGGAATCGCCGCAGCAGGGGCACATTCAGGTACAGGTCAACGAAGTCATCGTGCCGGTGACGGTCACCGACGAAAAGGGCCGGTTCGTCTCCAACCTGGATGCCAAGGACTTCCGCATATTTGACGAGGGCAAGGAGCAGCATTTACATTTCTTCAGCCGCGAGCGCAGCCAGCCGGTGGTGGTGGGTTTCCTGATGGACATGAGCAACGCCACCCGCCTGCACTGGAAGACGTTTCAGGACGCCATCATCGAGATGGTGCTGAATCTGCTGCCGGGCGATCCGAAGTTCAGTGGCTACCTGGTCACTTACGGGAACGAAGCCGAGCTGGCGGTGAATACGACGACTGACTCCGAGCCGATCGTAGAGAAGTTGCGGAAGATCAAGCCGGGCGGCGGAGCGGCATTGTATGACGCCATCTACCTGGCCTGCCAGAAGCGCCACATTGTGGAGGGCGAGCCGTTCGATCCCCGGCGCGTGCTGATCATCATCGGCGACGGTCACGACACGGCCAGCAAGAAGAGCCTGGAGGAAGTGCTGGAGATCGCGCAGCGCAATCTGGTGACGATTTACGGGATGAGCACGGTGGCATTTGGCTTCAATAGCGAAGGCGAGAAAAACCTGATCCGTCTGACGGAAGAGACGGGCGGACGCGTCGAGTATCCGCTGCAGGGGCTGTATTCGAATGTATCGGGGTATCTGTCGACGCCGTCGGATGATGGCAACTACGCTATCCAGGTGGGGACCGGAGGGTACGCTGCCGAGATCTCCGGCGGAATTTTCAAAGCGGTGACCAATATCGCCGGTGAAGTGACCACGCAATACATTCTGCGCTACAGTCCTGATATCAATCCCAAGACCGAGGGCAAGGCGTACCGTAGCATCCGGGTAGCAGTCAACCTTGCGAATGTGAAGATCCGGGCGCGCAAGGGATATTATCCGGCATTGCCGTAGCAGCCGAAACGCTCAGGCCACGGTGGAAAACATTATGGCCGCGAATGAACGCGAATCAACGCGAATGAAAATGGCGGTCTGATTGGCTGGCATTCCGGGTGATTTTGGAGCAGATCGGGCGCATGGGGTTAAACAAGCAGATCGGGCGGCCGAAGAGAGAAGTAAGATAGGCGAAAATGCCTTCGGTCGTCTCCATTACGAGCGGGCACAGGCCACAGAAGACGCATAGCGGCGAGTATCTGCTGCTGGCTCTCGCGTTGCCGGGCGAGCCTGAGCGAAACATCGGCGTGCTGTTGCGCGACACCGAAACGGGCCAGCTCTATCCGAAGATTCGGGAGCACTGGGAAGATATCGGCGATCCCGAGGAAGCCGAGATGCTCGAAGCGCTGGGCGAAGATTTCCATTCGAAAATTCGCCAGATGGGAGGGGACGAGTTTCTGCGGTCCCTCGAGGACGCGCTCTCGAATGCGCTGCGCCTAAGCCAGCGAACGGCGGTCGCGGTGGATGATTTCCCTCGGACACTGGCGCGTTTGTACGAAGAACACGTGGAGGCCGCGGGGATACAGCCGTTCGTGACTCATCTGCCGCTCTACTCGCTGCAGGTTGCGGCTACCAAGTTTGGCGAGGACCGCGAGGTGGAGGTAGAGGCGGAAGGCTGGGTCAAGGCGCCTGAGAAGCTGCGTCTCACTCCCGATATGTTTGTCGGGCGCGTAGTGGGGCGCTCCATGGAGCCGCGCATCCCCGAGGGCAGTTTGTGCATCTTCCGCCGAGGCGTGGTGGGGTCGCGGCAGGGGAGGCTGGTGCTGGTGGAGCGATTTGGCGCTACCGATACCAGCACCCGTTACACCATCAAGAGATACACCAGCAAGAAGCGGCGGACGGGCGAGGAAGAATGGGAGCACGACGAGGTGCGGCTCGAACCGCTCAACAGAGAATTTGAAGGCTTCGATCTGAAAGAGGGCGAGGCGCGGGTGATTGCCGAGTTCGTTCAGGTGCTGGAATAAAGAACCAGGGCAAAAGGCAAAAGTTAAAAGGCCAAAGGCAAATTTCAACTCATCGATTTCTCAGCTCAATAATCCAGTGGTACCGCCGTGAACGGCGCGAGTTGCCGTGGCGCGCGACGCACGATCCCTATCGCATTCTGGTTTCGGAAATCATGCTGCAGCAGACGCGCGCGCAAACCGTGATTCCGTACTATGGGCGATTCCTGGAACGGTTTCCAGATGCGAAAACTCTGGCTGAAGCACGGGAAGCGGACGTGCTGGCTTGCTGGAGCGGGTTGGGCTACTACTCGCGGGCGCGCAATCTGCAGAAGGCCGCGCGAGACATTTTGGCGGCCGGGCGGTTTCCCGAGGATTACGATGGGATTCGCGCGATGCCAGGCGTTGGACCTTATACCGCGGCGGCGGTGGCGAGCATCGCATTCAACGCGCCGCATGCGGTTTTGGATGGCAACGTGATGCGCGTGATCGCACGGTTGAACGCCGACAGCTCCGACATTGCCTCGCCGAAGACAAGGGCACGTTTCCAGAAGATCGCGGATGAGTGGCTGGATCGCCGGCACCCCGGCCTTTTCAACCAAGCCATGATGGAATTGGGCGCTACGGTGTGTTTACCGCGCGTGCCCCGCTGCTCGTTGTGTCCGGTGGCGCAGTTTTGCGAGGCCCGCAAGACCGGCCGCCAGCACGAGCTTCCGGTCAAGAAGAGCAAGGTTGCGGCGCGCCAAATCCCCATACAGGTCGCCATTATCGAGAGGAAAGGGGCGGTCCTGTTGCGGCGGAGGGCAGCCGGTGCTTCACTGATGGCTGGATTCTGGGAGTTGCCGTCGCCGGAGGACCTGCTCTCGTGGCGCCTCCGGGAAACTCTCGGGTCATTTCGCCACACGATCACCCATCACCACTACACAGTTAGTGTGTTCACTGGAACGGTCTCGCGGGTTCCGCCAGGATTTCGATGGCGGCGCAGGGACGGCCTCGATGGTATTCCGCTTACCACCGTTGCAAGGAAAGCGCTTCGCCTGCTAACTTCTGCATGAGTCAACCTAGCGCTGCGGGAAAAATCTACATAATCAGGGAGTAAGTTGTACGACATGACTGTTTTCTGTCGCGCGGGCTAGCTATCCAGTTGCCCGACTTGACCGCTAACGACTGGCCAGTCGTACACTAAAGTCAGCGGTACTTGTTCTCCTCCGAGTATCCACTGACCTCTCGGTAACACGCTTCGTTGGATCCGGAAGAGTAATTGCATGTAGCCTCACGCCATGAGAACTTTGGCGAGCTTACTCACGGTTTCCGTATTTCCGTTCTGGCTTTATGCGCACACCGACGGAACGCCTCTCGGTCATACCGGCGCCCCGACTGACAACGGCGGGCAAAGTTGCATCGAGTGCCACTCGGGGGGATTAGGGTCGGCCAATCTGACCGTCTCTGTCCTGCCATACACGCCAGGGCGAAGCCAGTCTATTAGCATCATTCTCGGCATGGACTCGGCAGCCCAGGATTTCGGCTTTCAACTCACTGCCCGCTTGGCGAGCGACCTGACAAAAGATGCCGGGTACTTCCTCCCGACTGACAACTCTCAGGTCTACTGCGCCAACGGCCAGCCCGGCCCTTGTGGAGGAGCGGCGGTGCAGTTCCTGACCCATACGGCAGCCTCGACTGTGCCCAGTTCACCCGGAAAGCGCCTATGGACCGCTACCTGGGTGCCTCCGGGCCGGGATATTGGACCGGTTCACTTCTACGTTGCGGGTGTGGCCGGAATCAACACCATGATAAGCGGCATCAAGGAAGATCACACCTATATGGCGGATTTCATCGTGCCTGCCGCGACATGCAATCTGCCAGGCCCTCCGGTAATCTCGACGGGAAGCGGTTCGGTGGAGGATGCGGCAAGCTTTCGTGGGACTATCTCGTCCAACGGGCTGCTGTCCATTTTCGGAAGCAACTTCGCGGTGCCGAGCACGGCGGCGCCAAGCCCGCTGGGATATAGCGCGACCACGAACGATCTGGTGAATGGAAATTGGCCCACGGATCTTGCTTGCGTGGGAGTGCAAGTTACGGCGCCCGACGGAACTGTCTCACGCGTACCCATATTTTTCGTCAGCCCGGGGCAGATCAACATCCAGGCGCCCAAGTTCACGGCGGCAGGGCAGGCGCAAGTGCAGGTCATTCTGAATCCTGGCTTGTCCCCACCGCAGAAGGTCCTCAGTAACATCTACCAGGCGAAGGCAGCGCCGGTCGCGCCGTCGCTTTTCACATTCAACGGGCAGGGAACGGGCAATGTCGCCGCGCTGGATGCCAGCAAAGGATACGCCTACCTGGCGGAGACGTCTGTGGTTCCGACAGGTGTGAGCGCCGCGCCGGGAGACATCATTCAGATTTACGGAACGGGCTTCGGAGACACGAATCCCTCCTACGGTCCTGGCGTGTTTGCAAATCCTTCGCCGCTGCCGAGATTGACGAACTCAATCTCGGTCACCATCGGCGGCGTCACTGTTCCGGGCAGCGACATCCTGTATGCGGGCCTGGCTTTCGATGCGCCCGGACTCTATCAAGTCAACATCCGCGTGCCGAATGTGCCGGATGGCGACCAACCCATTTCGGTAGCGATGGGCAATTCCGCGAGCCAGATGAGCGCAACGATACCGGTAAGACACTAGCTCACTCTGCCATTCTGTGCGGCACCGGGACGCAGCCGCGGTCAGGCGTTTTCGCCGGGCTACTCGGCTCCATCCTCGCCAGCGCCTTGAGGACTGGTTTCCGGTTCGAGCAGCAGTTCCAGGATTTGCCTGGCTTCCCCTTCGCGGTCGTGCGGCACCTGCACCCGGACCCACTTATAGAGAAACGGATCCACGTCCTGAATTAAGGTGGCGATCTGGCCCAGAACGAAGAAGGGAATTCCGGCGTCCTCCAGCAATCCCTTTGCCAGGGCAAGCTGCATGCGATCGTTTGTCTCCAGCACCACGACGAGGTCAAGACCGGGGTCGGACGGGACGGGTGTCTCTGGCGGAGGTGCTCCGGCTAACAGGGGAACGTGGCAATCGGCGCATTCAGCGAAACCTTCGCGATACTCGACCCGGCATTCGGGGCAGTACACGATGCACCTCCTGGCCAAGTGTACCGCCGGGCGCAGCCTTTAGACTAATCCTCAAGCGTCAGAGAATTCCGGCCGTGCTGCAGCACAGTATTCCTGAGGGACTTCTCGCGTGTATCGTGCATTGCTGCTGCCAGCAGGGGTGGCTTTCGGGCTCTCGTTGTGCGCCGAAAGCTCCACCAAGACGACCGAGCCGGCTTATACCGCGGCCGGCATCGTAAATTCCGCGACCAATAAGGCCGATGCGCTGGCGCCGAACACCATTGCCTCGATCTACGGGACCGATCTTTCGTATGACACCAACAGCGCTTCATCCGCCACAATCGTCAACCAGAGGCTGCCCAAGGTGCTGGCGGGCGTGCGGGTGTATGTTGGAGGGTATTCGGCCAGCCTCTACTACGTCTCTCCCCGGCAGATCAATTTCCTGATTCCGGACCTGCGTTCCGGGGAAGTGGACCTCTACATCGCGCGCGAAGGAACAGCGGGGCCGTACGCGCGGATCACGGTTCGCGATGTTGGGCCGGGCCTCTATCAATGGGAGCCGGGAATGATCGCGTCCACGCACGCCGACGGGACCATCATTACGAAAGCGCATCCAGCGCACGGCGGTGAAACGGTAGTGCTTTATGGCACCGGCCTGGGCGACACCGATCCCGCCACGGTTGTCGGCCAGATCAGTCTGGTCCCGGCGCAGATGCTGCGCCTGAACGACCTGCGGGTGACGGTGGGAGGGACGATCCTGGATAGGGCCAGCGTGGCTTACGCCGGTGTGACGCCCGGAACGCCAGGACTTTATCAGGTTAACGTCAGATTACCAAAGCAGGTTGCCCCAAACCCCGAAATCCGATTAACCGTTGGCGACCAATCCAGCCCGGCGCACATGACCCTGCCTGTCCGTTAACCGCGAAAATCAGGTAACTCAAAGACGGCGGCTGCGTTTAACTACATAGGCTAAAATAGAGCGAAGGAGCTTAGTATGCAGTTTCGCTGCTCATTTCTGGGAATCGTGATGGCGGCCGGCAGCCTGCTTGCGCAGGATGCGGGCACAGCGGCTGCCCCGGCAGCGCCTCCGGCTCCAAAGCAGGAAGCCAGGGCCGGTGAGTACGCAGTGGATGTCGGCACGAAAGTTCCGCTCGCGCTCATTAACAGCATCAGCACCAAGCATTCGGCGGAAGGCGATCGCGTCTATCTCGAGACCGTATTTCCCATCATGGTAAAGGGCCGCATCGTGATTCCACCCGGCAGTTATGTGGCGGGCACGGTGACGCAGGTGAAGCGGCCGGGACGCGTCAAGGGCCGGGGCGAGCTGTTTCTGCGCTTCGACTCGCTTACTTTACCCAACGGCGTGACGCGGGATTTCCGGGCGCGCATTGGCACCATGGATGGACGAGCGGCCGAGGAATTCGACCGTGCCGAAGGCAAGATCAAGAGCGAAGGCAATAAGAGTGGCGACGCGCGCAATGTGGGCGAAGCCACGGCTGCGGGAGCTTCCGTTGGAGTGATTGCGGGCGGGGCCACGGGACATTACGGCATGGGCGCCGGGATTGGAGCTGCTGCTGGGGCGGCCGCCGGTCTCATGGGCGTGCTCCTGACGCGCGGGCCCGATGCCGTGCTGGCTAAGGGCAGCACCATCGAAATGATTCTGGACCGGACGCTGACTTTCCAGGACAGCGAGTTGAGCTTTGGAGCGATGCAGCCGGTCCAGGTCTCCGATGGCGGGCCGGCGTCGAGCAAGAAAAATTCCGGGGTCCTGCCGACTCGGCGGTTTCCGTTCTGAAGCGCTTCTTTCCCCTACTATCGCGCGGATGGGACTCCCATCTTTGCTAGAATCGCTCAGGCGGAAATTCGTTGCCGTTGAGCGGACCTCAGCTACTCCAGGAAATTGAAACCTCCCGCTGTGATGCTCCGGCCCTCTGGTGGCTCGGGCACAGTGGATTTGTCCTGAAATACAGGGCCAGCATTTTTTACGTTGATCCGTATCTCTCCGATTCACTCGACCCGAGCCAGCCTCGCCAGATGGATTCGCCGATGCGCGCTCAAGACGTGGCTCACGCAAGTCTGATTCTATGCACGCACGCGCACGCCGATCACCTGGACCCCGGCACAGTGGCGGCCATCCTGGCGGCGTCGCGTCGCGCCAAGCTTGTGATCCCGAAGGCCGTCGCGGAGCACGCCCACGCGCTCGGCATCAGCTACCAGCGCATGGTGACTACGGATTCCGGCCTGCGCGTGGAATTTCTGGATGACCGCATCTACTCGGCGCCTTCCGCGCACAATGCGCTCGACTGGACCCCACTGGGCGGCTATCCGTATCTCGGCTACCTGGTGCGATTCGGCAATTGCACGATTTACCATGCGGGCGACGGCATACCGTATCCGGAACTGGCCGGCCGCCTCCGCCCTTACAACATCACGGTGGCTCTCCTGCCCATCAGCGGCCGCAAGGCGGGCCCCGCACCCGGAAATTTTGAGATCGCCGAGGCGGCACAACTGGCCGAAGACATCGGCGCGCGGTGGCTCGTGCCTATGCACTACGGCATGTTCGCGTCCAACACCGGCGACGTAAACCGGTTTATCGATCACTTGCTGGGACAGAGGCCGGCGCAGCGGTTCAAGGTTTTCGAGTTAGGTGAGAAGTGGGTGGTGGAGTGAAAGGCCGATTCAGTGAATGGGCACCAGCGGCCTAAACCGCTTACTGGTCATTGTATTACACCGATAGCACTGCAGTACAGGTTGGTAGTGGGGTCATAGCGAGCGGTAGTGTCCTAAGTTTTAGGACACTGCCTAGCGACCCCACTACCTACAGGTTCACCATCCCATTTTGCCCATGCGCTCAAGAATGCGCGCGCTGTATTCGTTCATGCGGGCGTGCTTCCGTCTGAGCGGCGCCGGCAGAATAGCGGCGAGGCGCGCCCCCTGATCGCGGTTCACGCGCGCCGCGGAAATTCCGTAATGATACTGCGCGGCGGCCTCGGCTCCGTAGACGCCGGGCCCCCATTCGATGACATTCAAATAAAGCTCGAGGATGCGCCGCTTGTGGAGGATGCGTTCGGCGAGCGGCACCATCGTGAACTCGATACCCTTGCGCACGAAGGAGCGGCTGGTCGTGAGGAACAGGTTCTTGACCAGTTGTTGGGTGATGGTGGAAGCGCCGCGCAGTCGGCCGTCCTCCTGCTCTTCTTCGATGGCGTTGCGGACCTCCTCCCAATCGAAACCGTGATGCTGGTAAAAGCGGCTGTCCTCGGCGGCAATGACGGCGTGCTGAAAATCGAGCGAAATGCGGTCGAGCGGAACGAATGTGTAGCGTTTGTGGTATGGCGTTTTGTGGATCCAGGACTCAACCCGCCGCTCCATGTGGACCGCTGTGAATGGTGGATCCGCCGAGCGCAGGGCCAACAGGCCTAGCGCGGTGAAAAGATAAAACGCCAGGACAGCGCCCAGTGCGTAACGAAGCGCGCGGTAGAGCAGACGGTGCTTGCGGGCAGGCTTCGGCTTCCATGCGGCCTGCTGGAGGTTACGCGCCACACTGCCAGCATACGAGATGCCGCCGGATTGCGCCGGCACCGCGTGGAGCCAGTGCCTGGTTGGTAGCGACCAGCGCAAGCCGGCCCGCAAGCGATGATATACTTCGTTTCCATTCCATGAGCCTGGCCGGACGAACGATTCTGCTGATGTTGTGTTGCGCTGTGCTGGCCGCGCAGGATCAGCCTGAGGCCACGCGGAAGCCTGTCACAACTCCTGAAGATCTGGCCGCGGGCGAGCGCATCTACCGGATACAGTGCGCGTATTGTCATGGCGCGCACGGAGAAGGCGGGCGCGGCGCAACGCTGGCCCGGCGCCGTTTGTTGCATGCTCCCGACGATCAGGCCATGTTCCAGGTGATCGCGCGCGGCATTCCGGACAGCGAGATGC
>JBGPKX010000163.1:0-12442 GCA_041486185.1 Bryobacteraceae bacterium
CGCCTCATGAAAGAAGACGTGGATGAGCAGGATATCGCCGCCATCGTGAGCCGTTGGACGGGCGTTCCGGTTTCGAAGCTGATCGAAGGCGAGACGCAGAAACTGCTGCGCCTGGAAGAAGAGCTGCACAAGCGGGTCATCGGCCAGGATGAAGCCGTCACCGCGGTTGCCGAAGCGGTGATCCGCGCGCGGTCGGGCCTGAAAGATCCCAACCGGCCGATCGGCAGCTTCATTTTTCTGGGACCGACGGGCGTGGGCAAGACCGAGCTGGCGCGCGCGCTGGCGCAATTTCTGTTCGACGACGAGCGCGCCATGATCCGCATCGACATGTCGGAGTATCAGGAGAAGCACGCAGTGGCGCGGCTCATTGGCGCGCCTCCGGGCTACGTGGGTTACGAAGAGGGCGGCCAGCTCACCGAAGCCGTGCGGCGGCGCCCTTACTCGGTAATCCTGTTCGACGAGATCGAAAAAGCGCACCACGACGTGTTCAACGTCATGCTGCAAATCCTGGACGACGGCCGGTTGACCGACGGCCAGGGCCGCACAGTGGACTTCAAGAACGCCATCGTGATCATGACGTCCAATATCGGAAGCCACCGCATCCTGGAATATCGCGGTGCTTTCTCCGGCGGCGACTACGATCGCATGAAGGAAGCCGTGCTGGAGGAAATGCGGCACGCGTTCCGTCCCGAGTTCTTGAACCGCGTGGACGAGATCATCGTGTTCCACTCGCTCTCCGAGGAGCACCTGAAGCAGATCGTCGATATCCAGCTCGAACGGCTACAGTCACGGCTGGCGGAACGCCACTTGAAGCTGCAGCTCACCGACGCCGCGCGCACGCACCTGGTGCGTTCTGGCTACGACCCAACCTATGGAGCGCGCCCGCTCAAGCGCGCCATCCAAAAACAAATCGAGACCCCGCTCGGCCGCCTGATGCTCAAAGGCGAAATACGCGACGGCCAGACCGTGGTAGCCGACTTCGATGCCGCCCACGATGTGCTGAAATTCACCCCCTCAGCCGTCGAAGAAGCCGCGGCCGCAGTGTAAACGGTGGTGTACAGGCAGGAGGGGCACCGCTCCTTCACAGTCGCGGCTCGGTTAGCGCTTGCATTCGAGCGCCCGCTTCGGAGCCGCGCGCGTTAGCCAGCGGGACTCGCTACTTGGTCTTCGTCAGCATGCGGTCCAATTCCTCAAACAAGTCCCGGTCCTCGAAGATGCCTTTAGTCAGCGGGCTGTAGGCGTAGTCGTTCTGAATCATGCCGCGCGCATCGATGATGAACAGGTGTGGCACCTTGATCTCGGAATGCTGCGGCGTGGCTTTGTAGTAGGACGACGATACCTGGCCGCAGTCGAACAGAATCGGGTTGGTGACGTTGTTTTGAGCCATGTATTGATGCACCGTGGCCGTGGTATCCGGCGGATTCACAATCGAGAGCACCACCACACGCCCCTTGTACTTCGCGCCGACTTCTTCCAGGATGGCGGAGAAAGTGGCGCAGTGCGCGCACCGGGTCTGTATGATATCGAGGAGCACGATCTTGCCGCGGTAGTCCTGCAGATCGTATTGCTTGAGGTTCGAGTCGGGCAGAGAGAAGCCCGGCGCCCGGCGGCCCGAAAGCTCGCCCGAGGCCATGAGGGTTGTGGCACACACCAGCAACCAGAGAAAAGAGCGCATGGATTTCACCTTAGCAGAGGTGGCTGGTTGCCGCCAAAAGCGCGGCCGGTAGTGCAGGGCTGTGCCGGGTTTGACAGACCTGCGGCCTTGGCTCATTTGGGACAAAGATCAGCAGGTCTTCCGCAAGCACCGCGGCAGCCCTGCGCTACGGTCCTTGCAAAGATGGCGGGTTGCCGCTAGAGGGCGGGAGCCAGAGGGACGCGGCCTCGGATGAAAACTTTTGCAGCTCGACGGCCAGGTTATCGAGTGAATCGCGGCAGGCGCCGAAATCGCCCGCGTTGGCATCGAGCTCGAAGGTCTTGAGCAGGGCGGCCATTGAAGCGGCGCCGACATTGGCGCAGGCGCCTTTTACGTAATGCGCCAGGCGGGCGCAACGGGTTGCGTCGGCACGTTCCACGGCATCCGCCAGCTCCGGCATCTGCATGGCCGTATCGTCGATCAAGGACGCAGCCAGCTCACGCATCAACTCGGCATCCTCCATACATATGTTGCGCAACTGATCCAGGTCGAGGACTGCCGGCGCGATCTGACTCGAAATGACGGGCACGTTTCTCCTTCGTTTACCTAAGTATTGCCGAACGCAGGTTTCCTGCCTATTGGAGAAAAACCTTAGTTGGACCTACCAGTTTGTCAGCGAGCCATCGGGCCGGTGGAATAGCGGAATCGGGCGGACGCGCTCGGTGACTTCGAGCACGAGCTGCAGCGGCTTGGTATCCAGCTCGACGCCCAACCCGGGACGGCGGTTGGGCCAGATTTTGCCGTCGCGGAAATCGTAGCTCGCCGGCAGATGGGGCTCCTTGGCCGGGCCGGCGCCGACCATCTCCATCAGAACCGGCCCGGAGAATGTGGCGGCCACTTGCGCGACCGCGGCTTCAGCCACTGGCCCGGTGAAGTGCGGGATCAAGCCGACGTAGTGCGTCTCGCACAGCGTGGCGATTTTTTTGTATTCGCTGATGCCACCGACGTTGGGGATGGTGACGCGCGCGTAGTCGATGAGGCGATGCTCGATCAATTTGTTGACGTCCCAGCGATCGCCGAACTGTTCGCCCACGGCGATGGGCACTTTCACGTGCGTGCGCAGCTCGCCATAGACATCGGTGTTCTCGGAGCGCAGCAGGTCTTCGCAGAAATAAGGCTCGAGCGGCTCGATGAGCGTGCTCAGACGGATGGCGTCGGAGAGGTCGAGCCGGGTGTGATAGTCGATGGCCCAATCGCCGTCTTTACCCACGCCTTCGCGAATCTGGGCGCACTCCTCATACGTCTTGCGCACCATCTGGTGGGAATTGAAGGCGGCGCCATCGGGCGGGTCGGCGACCGAGGTGCGAAGCGCGCGGAATCCGGCTTCGATGCAGGCGCGCGCGGTTTCCTTGAGGCTGCCTTTTTCCGGGAAGCCGGTCGAGTAGCACTCGATATGCTCGCGCGACTGGCCGCCGAGCAGCTCATAGACGGGCACGCCCAGCGCCTTGCCTTTGATGTCCCAGAGCGCCATATCGAGCGCGCCCAGCGCATGCAGCTTTTCGCGGCCCGCGGGATAGAAGCGGCCGCGATACACGAGCTGCCAGAGGTGGTCGATGCGCGACGGGTCGTCACCGATGAGCATCTCGGCGCATTCGGCGATGGTGTCGCGCGATCCGCCTTCGCCGATGCCCGTGATCCCCTGGTCGGTTTCCACGGTGACGATGTTGAAACTCTGGTTGAACATGGGGCGCGACCGCGGATTGTGATAGAAGCGGATGCGCTTGATCTTCATCTTCGGAATGTCGGCGAGGATGAGTGAGGGCCGGGCAAGCGCCACGGCCGCGCCGGCAGCGAGAGAGGAGCAAAAAGTTCGGCGGTTCATGTGAGACAAGATATCAGAGTCGGGTGCCGGGAGTTGGGACCGCGTGCGTCACTCTCCGATCCAGTGTTGATACGCTTCGAGCACGTTGCGGCCGCGATAGATTACTGTCCGCGGTGAAATCTGCTTGCCCTCCTGGCTCATCGCGGCGGCCGTCACGCCGGGCTTTCCCGGGAAGGTCTCGATTTTCATCTCCACCGGGCCTTGAATTTTCCACGGAGCGAATTCGCGGATGCGCGCCACGGCGCGGCGCGAGGCGGCCTGGATCTGGACGCGCGCTTCCATGTGGGAGAGGCTCAGCGTCGAGGTTTTGCCCACCAGTCGCTTGACCGCCACGGTTTCGGCTTTTGGCTGGAGGGCCAGCATCTCCTCGCAGGCCGCCTGGTCGCCCGCCAGCATGATGACCGGAATGTCGAAGTAACCGCCGATGGCGGCCACCTGTCCGACTTCGCCCACCGGTTTGCCGTTGATAAAGATGTTTTGCACGTTGAAACTCTGCGAGTGCGCCAGCACTCCGCCCTTGGCTCCGGCCATGGCGTGCTGGCCCACGAACAGGATTCCGTCGTACAGCTTTTCCGCCAGATAGTAATCCGCGGGAGTGTCGCTGCCCTGGATCAGACGCGCGCGGGAGTGGATCTCGTCGATGGCGAGCGAGCGGCTGCTGTCGTGGCCATCCCAGATCACCACTTCACTGGCGCCGGCTTCGAGCGCGCCGGCGACGGCGGCATTCACTTCACCGGTAAGCAGCCGGCGGGTCTCCTCGTAGCGGCGCTGTCCGGGCAGCAACTGTTCGTCGGCGTTGTTGACACCGCCTACGCCTTCCATGTCCGTGACGATGAGAATCTTCGGCCCCTGAGCGGCGCAACTGCCGAGAGCCAGCAAGAAGATGATGAAGCGATGCATTTTACCTACTCCTTTTCGGGGATACCATTGTAATCGCCTTCAGCGCAGGCAGGGGGAAGTTTTGCGATCCACGTTACCGCGGCTGAGCCCGGCCGAATTGGAACCAGGCACCGAGCACGCGCTGGTTGCGATCGACGACGGCGGTGGCGACGAAGGCGGGCCTTTGCGGATCGCCGAAGCGGAGGTCCATGGCTTCGACGCGGGTGGCGCCTTCGGTCTGTTCGGCCGGCGTCGCCTGCCAGAATGGATACTGCGAGAAGCGCAGAAACCCCTCAAACACCGGCGTGTGACGCGCGGCATCGAGCGCGGGCGAGGGCTCAGCCTGATAGAAGACGTGCCCGGTCGTCGGATCGAAATCTCCCAGCAGGTCGACGTCCTCGATGCCGACCCGTTCAGGCGTCTCGGCGATTCCTCGCCAGCGGAAGGGGTTCGCCGGTACGGGAAGGGCAGCCACGCGACGCGGGGGGGAGCCGGAGTAGATGCGGGATTCGAGCATGGCAACGGCGCGTGCATGGGCCACCGAACGCGCGCCGTCGTAGAGCACTAGAAAGACGAGAGCGAAAATGGCGAATCCGCGGCGGGCCCCGCCTGTCGCCGGACCGGTGGCGCCGATCTCGGCATTCACCAGCCGCGCCACCACGGGCGCGCAAAAAGACATCAGCAGCACGCCCCAAATCCAAAAATCGATGACGCTGGTGATGTCCCAGCGAAACCAGCGGCCGGAAAACGGTAGCAGCAGCCTGACGCCGTAGATGTTGGTCAGATCCAGCACCAGGTGGCTGGCCACGCCGATGAGCGCGATGAAATACGCTCCCATCCAGTTCAGCGGCTTGCGCGAGACGACACGCACGACCAACACGCAGACCAGCGGCAGCACGGGCAACGCGACCAGGGTGTGCGTCAAGTAGCGGTGATAATGCAGGTAATTGAGCGACCCGCCGAAGGCGGTCACCACGTCGATGTCGGGCGCGTTGGCGGCCAGGAACAGAATCCACGCGGCGCGCGGCGTCAGCCGTTCCAAGCCGGCTCGGCTAAGCAGGAGACCGGTCAGGGAGTGCGTGATGTTATCCACGCGAGGCCGTTTAGTCGGGCGTCTGCGCGTGGCGCACGTGCGCGATGTTGGGATAGCCGTTCATAGCGAGACGGCACGACGGGTTGCCGTGATAGCGCGGGGCATGGAAGGTGAACATGGGCACGTAGACCAGGTCGCCTTCATCCGCGATGATCACGCCTTGCCCTTCGATCGGATAGCGGATCTGACCCAGCATGATCAGCCAGGATTCGGAGGACTCGGGATGATAGTGCCCGGGATTCTTGGGATCGAGAGGCGGCAGCTCTTTCTCGTAACCGTAGATAATGTTGGCGAACAAACGATCGTCGGTAACAAAAGCCTGTCCGCGGAATTTGGGGTTCTTGGCCAGCTCGAAAAGATTGGCGTGCGGCAGGTTCTCGGAACCGTAGGGGCCGGGCTGGCGATTGAGGCGCGACTCGATCCACTTGAAGCCCGGCATCTCGGGCGGTTTGACGTCGATGGGGTAGAAAGTCTTGGCGTGGGCGACGTTCACCTCATAGCGCAGCGCCGGCTTGTCGCCGAGAGTTTCGATGGAGTAAATGGTCTGCATCGGGACCTGCACCAATGAGCCTTTGGTGGCGATGACGGGCGGCTGGCCCTCGATCTCGAACTTGAGCTGGCCCTCGACCACGGCCCAGAACGCGCGCGTGTCAGGGTGAAAGCACCGCGGCACTTTGGTTCCGGGCGCGGACTGGATGTACTCGCCGTGCAGGGTATTGTCATCGACAATCACCTGTCTCCAGTTGGCCTCGCCGGCGTGCTGCTTCTTGAGATCCGCCAGGCGCGTGACGGGTTTGTGCGGCGGCACGTATTTCGGAATTTCGATGGTCTTCGGCGCCCAGGAAGGCTGCTCCGCCGGCCCGCCGCTTTTTTGGGCGAAAGCGAGGGACGCGATGGCGGCCACGCACATGAGTCTGGAGAGTTTCATAAGGCTCCTCGAAAAAATGAATGAGGATTGTATCACGCGCGACTGCCCGGCGGGCTGTGATCGGCGCTTTACTTTCCGGATGTTTCACGAATGCGGATGTTGCGGAACATGGCTAGGGCCTTGTCGTCATGCAGTTGCAGTCCGATGGGGCCCGCTTTTGAGCGGCTCGGGTCGCCGGCCGATTCCGCGACCAACTGACTGTTGAGCTTGACGCGAATGACGTCCTTGCGGGATTCGATGTCGAGAGAGTTCCAGTCGAAGTCACGCTGGAAACCTGGCTTGGCTTTGGCGAACAGGTAGACGCTGCCGGTGCCGTAATCGTCGCCATCATTGGCGATCTGAATTTCGTAGCCGATGTGGGAGGGAGTGCGTTTGGGGTCAAAGCCCGGGCCCTGGGCATATTTCGCGCGCGAGGTATCGCGAATGGAGACGCCGCTGTTGCCGCCCCGGCGCAGCCAGAATTCGAG
Source organism: Bryobacteraceae bacterium (assembly GCA_041486185.1). Classification (GTDB taxonomy): domain Bacteria; phylum Acidobacteriota; class Terriglobia; order Bryobacterales; family Bryobacteraceae; genus QHXW01. The sequence goes on from JBGPKX010000163.1 coordinate 6,883, forward strand.
GTGGAGGTCGTAGTTGCCAAACTCCTTTTTCGTGTAAAGCCAGCACTGGTGTTCGGTGGGCTTGGAGATATCGCGCTGGCCAAGCAGAGTTCCATCGCTCAAGACGTTCCAGAACCCCTCGCCCACCACTTCCCATCCGTCGAGATTTTTTCCATTCAGCAGGTTCACCCACTGAGCGGAGGAGACCTGCGCGCATGCGAGGCCGATGAAGACGGCGGGGATCATTTTGAAGGCAGTAAACATCCCCTCATTGTAGGTGAGGTTCAGGCGGAAGGAGGTCTGCCGCCTTCAACTTCCGCCCCTGCGGCCGGTCGGTGACCACACGAGGAGAAGCTGAAGGCGGCGATCCGCAAATCACGCGATCTTGAGGAGCGAGGGCGCGACGGGCGGCTTCGGCAGCTCGGTTACAAAGGACGCTGTTGGGGACGGCGCCTTCCGAACCGTTCCTCCGAAATATTCATCGAGAGGGTACAGGCTATAGGGCTCGAGGTCCCGAAAGACCCGGCCGAGCTTCTGTTGCAAGCGGTAAACAGCGTGAAAGAACGTTCCACGATCGATCTTCATCTGGCGGCAACAGAGTCTCCAGTCGGCGCCCAGCAGGAAGTGGTTGCGAAACACCCTGTATTCAAAATCATCCAGCGTGCGGCGGCTGACCAGGCAAAAATCAGCTACATAGTCTTCATCCTTCCGCACCCAGGTCAATCTGCGGTCTTTGCCGGCACAAAACGTGAGCGTCACCTTGCTCATGTATTTTTCCTTGGTGACACAGTACCGGAAGCGCGCGTAACACGCGCGAAAGATCGAGCGCAATACGCAATTACAGGCGCTGGACTTGCCTCCCCTACCCGGACGCAATCCATTTCCATGGCAGTGCGTACAGGCGGTCTTTGCCAGCGCAAGGGTCTCTGATCTATCCCAATCCTTATTCAAATGAATGTCCTCCCCGGCTGCCCCGCGACTTTGGGACAGGCCAGTGAAACGGCTGTTGTCCACTGTAAGGCGAATCAGCCGTTCGTCAAGATTTCTTATTTAATGTCTCGGAAAGCTATTCAATGGAAGAAAGGTGGAATTTTATTGAAGCTGATTGTTTGCATATAGAAAGAGCCGATCTTCCGCGGCTGTAAATTCTTATTTAAATTGCAGGTAATTCCTGCTAAGATCTAATTCAGGTCTTCCCTATTTCAAGGGGAAATCATCCCGCGCCGCGCGCCATGAATTTCGAACTGTTGCAGCACCGGTTGATTGCGAACGTTCATGAGCGCGTGCAGCGCGGAGAATTGACCGAAAGAGGGCTGGCCCGCGGCACCGGCATCTCTCAGCCGCATCTCCACAACATGCTGAAGGGTGTGCGCGTGCTGTCGCCGCCCATGGCGGACCTGCTTCTCCGGCACCTGCATATGAGCTTGCTGGATCTTCTGGATGCCGACGAACTGTCCACGGAAGCCGAGCACCGCCGCGCGTAATGCATGGCAGGGAAGCCGGCACCAGGGCACAGCACTCGCTTTCCGGCCGGGAACGGCTTATTCTGGATGGAACAGCCGCGGCGCTGGGAAGACGCCGGCAGGTGGAGCCATCCGCGATTGGCAAAAGACCGACTGACGAAGCTGGCGGAAGCCATCGAAGCACTTACGGACAAAGATAGCGCCCTCGTCCAGAAGACTCAGGAGATCGCTGCGCTGCGCCGCCAGGCGGCGATGGAGTTGCACGGCATCTGTGGCACTTTCGCCGCTAAGATCAACGAACGTCTCTCCAAGACCAAGATACAATTCGACCCGCCCGAATACTCGCCCGAATCCTTTAACGATAACGGAGTGAACCTGTTACAGATCAATGTGCGCGGTAGAATCCTGCAGATCGATTTTGAATCCACGCCGGAAACGATCTCGACGGAGAACTTCCGCGTACCGCACATTCTGGAAGGATCGATCCGTTGTTTCAACCAGGAATCGCTCGAGCGGGCCGTGATCGAGGAGCAGTTCATCTTCTACTGTCTGGAGAAAAAGCGGCGGCTGTGGCGGTTTTTCGATGCGCGCACGTACCGGTCGGGGCCGTTTGATCAGGATTACCTGATTTCGCTGATGGAGCAGGTGGTGTGAAAAAAAGCAGGTGTCAGGTGCCAGCAAACGACAGCCCGCAAGTTTCCGTCAGTGCACGGTCGGGTAGTGGATGCCGAGTTGATCCATATAAGTCTTGTACTTCGCGGGGTCGTAGCGAAGCTTGCGGAGATCGGGGCCGAAGCGTTCCATTTTTTCTTTGTTGAGGTCGATGGGCGCGGTGGCACCTGCCGGTAGGAGAGGCTGCCACTTGGTCTCGCGAGTCTGCTCTGCGAAATAGGTGCGCGCGGCGCGGAGCATCTCGGGGTTGAGCAGCAGATCGATCGCGGTCATGGCGTGGGCTTCAGCGCCGTAGGTCGCGCCCTTGTGGGCTATGGGGGTCGCCATCGAAATACCGCTCGACCAGTGGTGGCCGATCATTCCAGGAATGTTGCCCGGATAGCGAAGCACCACTGTGGGGAGGTTCCAGGAAACCTCGGCGATATCGTCGGAGCCGGCATTTGAATAATCGATGCCCGCGGGCTTCAGCTCGGCAACCTCCTTCTTGAGACCCTCCACTTTGCTCTTCAACTCGGCCTGCGCGGAGCGGGCCAGAGTTTGGTCGGCTTCAGACCATTCGGGCATGCCGACCTCCTTGATGTTCGCGGTCAGCGCTTCGGCGACGGGCTTGTTGAAGTATCCCGGCCAGGTGGCGGCGAGGATGCGCTCGGTCATAGTGGTATCGGTCATCATGGCGGCGGCTTGCGCCATTTTGGTGCCAAGCGCGTGCAAGTCGCGGATGTGGTCGTAATCCCACTCGCGGAAGAAATACCAGACGGTGGCTTCGGGCGGGACGACATTGGGTTGATCGCCGCCGTGCACGATGACGTAGTGCGAGCGTTGCTCGGGGCGGAGATGCTCGCGACGGAAGTTCCAGGCGACATCCATCAACTCGACGGCATCGAGCGCGCTGCGGCCCTTCCAGGGCGAGCCGGCGGCATGAGCGCTCTGGCCGTGGAAACTGTACTGCGTCGAAACCAGGCCTGAGCCGATGGGTCCGTAGCCGGTACCGAATTCAGCGGCGATGTGCGTGCTGAGCATTACATCCAGATCGCGAAACAAGCCGGCGTTTACCATGTAGGCGCGGCTGGCGAGCAACTCCTCGGCCACGCCGGGGTAGACGCGGATCGTGCCGGGGATCTGGTACTTCTGCATGAGCTGCTTTACGGCGATCGCCGCGGTTACGTTCACGGCCTGGCCGGCGTTGTGGCCTTCGCCATGACCGGGGCCGCCGGGAATCAGCGGATCATGGTACGCCACGCCGGGCTTCTGTGAAGTCTCGGGGAGGCCGTCGATATCGGCTATGAAGCCGATGACGGGGGAGCCGGAGCCCCAGCTTGCGACGAATGCCGTGGGCATGCCGGCCACGCCGCGCGTGACGGTGAAGCCGGCTTTCTCGAGAATGTTGGTGACATAGGCGGAGGTTTCGAACTCCTGGAAGCCGAGCTCGGAGAAGCTGAAGATGGAATCTACCATTTGCTGGGTGAGCGTAGCGTTGGCGCGCACCAGGTCGCGGGCTTCTTTTTTGAGGCCGGGGACACCGGGAGGCGGGGCGGGGTGCAGGAGTGGCGCGGCCGCGAACATCAGCAAATGGACAGGCAGGAATGCCTGTATTACGTGGATTACCCTCATGACTTTCCTCCCACTTCCTCGTAGATTTCGAGCACCTCGCGCGCGGTGCGCTCCCAACTGAAGCGCGCGGCCTGCGCTTTTCCTTTGATGACGAGCTGGGCACGTAATGCACTATCGACCAGGACGTCGCGAATGCCGCGGGCGATCTCAAATACGTTCTCCGGATTGACCAGCAGTGCGGCATCGCCCACGGCTTCGGGCAGCGAGCTGACGTTGGATGTCACCACGGGCGTTCCCGACGCCATGGCCTCGAGCGGAGGCAAACCGAAACCTTCGTACAGCGAGGGAAACACGAACGCCGCCGCGCACTGGTAAAAAATACGCAGCGTATCAAATGGCACGAAGCCCAGAAAGCGCGCGCAGTTCTCCACGCGGCTGTGAATCACGGCGCGCCGGACGGCCGGGTTGCGGGCAATCTGATCGCCGATGATGATCAGGCGCAGATCGCGATAGAGGGGATGGCCGGCGAGCTCGTGGCGCACCACGGCGAAGGCCTCGACCAGCCGCGGAATATTTTTCTGCGGGCGAATGTTTCCGGCGTAGAGCAGGAACGGGTACTGGATCTGGTAACGCTCCATGATCCGCCGCCGCTCGCGCTCTTCGGTTTGCGGGCCGGCGGCGCGGGCGTCGGCGGCATGGCCGTGCCGGAAAAATTCGGGCGCGGGAGCGCTGTAAACCAGGCGCACGCGGTCGGCCGGGATGCCCAGCGTTTCGACCACGTCACGGCGCGTGGCGGCGGAAACCGCCATGACCTTGGCGGCTTTCAGGAGACCTCGACGAAAGCGAAACCGCCGAACGTTCATCCGGATGCCGGCCTGCTCGCTGAAAAGGAGGCTGGCCATATCGTGGATGGTTACCACATACGGCCGGGGCATGAAGAACGGAACGCGATTCAGAGGAACATGATACACGTCGGCGGAGAAGCGGCGCAAAAAGAGCGGGAACACGAGGTTCCCGGCGGTGCGGTCGTCGGGCGGGTTGTAGGTTGCTATTTCGAATTGGTGGGGAAGGCCGGCGAGCAGCGGCGCATCGGCCGCCGAAGCCACCAGCACGTATTTGTTTTTTTGGTCTACCTTCGCCAGCGCTTGAATCAGGTTGCGAATGTAGGTGCCGATGCCGAAATCGCGAATGCGGCGCGCGTCGAGAACGATCTTGAGCATACGCACCGCAGGCTGGGAGGCCTACCTTACCGCTGGAGCTTGTTCCAGTTTCCAACTGTAGAGAGGAAAGCGATCGGTGAGCTTCTGGACTTTGCGGCGCACATCGGCGATGGCATCTTCCAAAGTGATGTGGCCCAGCACGTGGGCGATGAGCGCGGCGGTTTCGCACATTTCCGGCTCGCGGAAACCGCGTGTGGTCACGGCAGGACTGCCGAGGCGTATGCCGCTGGGATTGAGCGGCGGGTTCACATCGAACGGGATGGTGTTCTTGTTGACGGTGATGCGCGCGCGGTCGAGCGCGGCTTCGGCTTCTTTGCCACGGACGCCTTTCGAGAACACGTCGACCAGCATGACATGCGTATCGGTGCCGCCGCAAACCACGCGATAGCCTTCATCGATGATGCCCTGGGCCAGCGCGCGCGCGTTGGCCACCACCTGCTTCTGGTAGGCGATGAACTCCGGCTGCATGGCTTCGAGGAAACACACAGCCTTGGCGGCGATCACGTGCTCGAGCGGCCCGCCCTGAAAACCAGGAAAGACGGTCTTATCGATGGCGGCGCCGTATTGCGCCTTTGCGAGGATCATGCCGGCGCGCGGGCCACGAAGCGTCTTATGGGTGGTGGAGGTGACGATGTCGGCCCACTGGCAAGGGTTGGGATGCAGGCCCGCGGCCAC
>JBGPKX010000164.1:0-12427 GCA_041486185.1 Bryobacteraceae bacterium
CCCTCTCGAATCGCTGCTGGGCATGATGCCCGACATGGGCATTCTCAAAGATCTGAAAAACGTCAAAATCGACGAAAAAGAGGTCACGCACATCGTGGCCATCATCGACTCGATGACACCGCACGAGCGCGCCCATCACATGATCATCAACGGCAGCCGGCGGCGGCGGATCGCTAAAGGCTCGGGCACGAGCGTGCAGGAAGTGAACCAGTTGCTGAAACAATACTCCCAGGCACGTAAAATGATGAAGAGCTTCTCCGGCGGATTTTTGGGGAAGAAGCTGGGCAAGATGAAGATGCCCGTGTTTTAGAAGCAGGGCGGGCACTCGTGCCTGTCCGGTCTGCAAGCATGTACAGAGGAAGGGCAGGAATGCCTATCCTACTTTTCTTGAGGATTTTAGAATGTTAATGATTCGACTGGCGCGATTTGGCGCCAAGAAGAAACCGTTTTACCGGGTAGTGGTGATTGAGAAAGAGAAAGCCCGGGACGGCCGGAATATCGAGGTGGTGGGCCACTACAACCCGCGCAGCAATCCGGCGAAGGTAGATCTGAATCACGACAGAATCACGCACTGGGTAAAATTCGGTGCGCAAATGTCGGCGACGGTGGGGCGGCTGGTGAAGAATCATCCCGCAGCGGCGTCCGAACCTGTAGCCTGAGAGTTCGCGAGCTCGCGCTGGCGGCAACTGTACGATTCCAGACCTCGCTTGTGGGCGTGCGCGAACTCCCTTGGCAGTGGTGTTTTGCCGGGTCGATTAAAATGGGGTAGGAGGCGGGGGATGAAACAGTTGATCGAAGACATTGCGAAAGCTCTCGTGGACATCCCGGAAGAAGTTGTCGTGAAAGTCGTCGAAGGCGAACAGGTGACGGTTCTGGAACTGCGGGTAGCCCCCAGCGACCTGGGTAAAGTGATCGGCAAGCAGGGCCGCACGGCCCGGTCGATCCGTACCATCCTCGGTGCGGCCGGAATGAAATTGAACCGGCGGTTCACGCTCGAAATCCTGGAGTGAGTCCGGAAGAAAACCAGTGGCTGACCATTGCCCGTCTGGGACGGGCGTGGGGAAATCGCGGCGGGTTGACCGCGATCTCGCTGAGCAGCCGGCCGGAAAGATTTCAGCAATTAGGCGAAGTTTTTCTGTTCCGTGAGGGAAAGCCTGTAGGCGCATTCCAGGTGGAATCGGTCCGGGAGCACATGCGCGCGTGGATTTTCAAATTCCGCGGCGTGGATACGATTTCCGAGGCCGAGCTGCTGGAGCATGCGAACGTCTGCGTGCCGATGGCCGAGCGCCTGGCGGTGGAGGAGGGCGAGCATTACATCTCCGATTTGATGGGCTGCGAAGTGACGGAACGCGGCACGGGCGAGCGGCTGGGGTTTGTGACGGGCTGGCAGGATGCGGGAGGCGGGGGTTTGCTGGAAGTGGGTGAAGGGGACAACAAGCTGCTGGTGCCGTTCGCGCGCTCGATCTGCGTGGAGGTGGATACGCACGCCAAACGCATCTTGGTGAATTTGCCGGAAGGCTTGAAAGATTTGAACCGGCCGTGACGTTTCATGTGCTCACCATCTTCCCCGAGTTTTTTCAGGGACCCTTCGAGCACGGGGTAGTCGCGCGGGCCCGGGAAGCGGGGAAGCTCCAGATCAAGATTCACAATCTGCGGGACTGGACGCAGGACCGGCACAAAACGGTGGACGACCGGCCGTTTGGCGGGGGCGAAGGAATGCTGCTCAAGCCGGAACCGCTGTTCGCGGCGGTGGAAACGATTTTCCCGGAGCGCGCGCGAGGGGAACGCGGCACAGCGCGGCTCGTGGTCCTGCTTTCGGCGCAGGGAAAGAAGTTTGATCAAGCCGCGGCGCGACGGTTGAGCGAGGCGGCGGAGCTACTGCTGATTTGCGGCCGCTATGAGGGCGTGGATGAGCGGGTAGCCGAGCACCTGGCGGATGAAGAGCTGTCCATCGGCGATTACGTGATGAGCGGCGGCGAGCTGGCGGCGGCAGTGGTTGTCGACGTGATCGCGCGCCTGCTGCCTGGAGTGCTGGGCAACGCCGATTCCGCGGTTTTCGAATCGTTTGAGGGCGACGAGCGGGTACTCGATTGCCCGCAGTACACGCGGCCAGGGGAGTTTCGCGGATGGCGCGTGCCGGAAGTTTTGTTGAGTGGGAACCACGAGCAGATCCGGCGCTGGCGGAAAGAAGCGGCGCTTGAGAAAACGGCGCGGTTGCGGCCCGATCTGCGCGGTGGAAGTCCGGAAGACGGCCCTGCGGGAGCAGCGGCTCCGGATTTCAAGTACGATAGAAAAAATTGAAGGGATACCGATTATGAATCACCCGTTGTTGACCAAGTTCATTCAGAAGAATCACCGGGCCGAGATACCCTCCTTCCGGCCTGGCGACACGATCCGCGTGCACGTGAAGATCAAGGAAGGCGACAAGGAGCGGCTGCAGGCGTTCGAGGGCACAGTGATCGCGCGCAAGAACACGGGCATGGGCGAGAGCATCACGGTCCGCAAGGTCAGCTTCGGCCAGGGCGTCGAGCGCATTTTTCCGCTGCACGCGCGGGTGATCGACCATATCGACGTGGTCCGCACCGGTAGAGTGCGGCGCGCCAAACTCTACTATCTGCGCGCCCTGAAGGGCAAGGCCGCGCGGCTGCGGGAGCGCGAGTAGTTCTAGCGTGGCCGGGGGCGCCCAGGTGGCATCGGCAAACGCAGGCGCAAGAAACGCGAGCGCGAAACTTCGTTGCGAAGGAACGATGGAGCGCGAGTTGCGGGCGCGCGGATTTTGCACCGTCGCCGGCGTAGATGAGGTGGGGCGAGGTTCGCTATTCGGCGCAGTGTTCGCGGGCGCCGTGATTCTTTCGCCCAACCGTCCCATCCGCGGACTCAACGACAGCAAGCAGCTCGAGCCGGAGCGCCGCGAAGTGCTGGCCGAGCGTATTCGCGAGCGCGCGGCGGCCTGGGCGGTGGCCGCAGTGGATGCGGCGATGATCGACCGGATCAATATCTATAACGCTTCGCGGCTGGCCATGAGGCTGGCGGTCGAGAAGCTGTCGCCCGCCGCGGATTTTCTGCTGATCGACGCGGTACCGCTCGATCTCCCGATCCCGCAACGCCCGCTGATACACGGCGACGCGCGCTGCCAGGCGATCGCCGCCGCCTCGATCGTCGCCAAAGTGCAGCGCGACGCGTGCATGCGCGTCTGGGACGAAATCTACCCACAATACGGCATGGCGCGGCACAAAGGCTACAATACGCCGGAACATGTGCGGGCGCTCGAGAAGCATGGCCCGACGCCGCTGCACCGCCTGAGCTTCGAACCGGTGCGCGCAGTGTCCCTGTATCCGGTGGACGACGATGGGCAGCTCGAACTGTTCGCCATGGAAGCGGTTGCATGCCTTTAGAGCCGCACATTCCCGCCGCCACCGAGCCGGCGCAAGCCGAATCGCCGCAAAAATACCACTGGTATCAAAAGTTCGCGGCTTTTCTGCTGATCATTTTTTGTCTCGAGATCGGGTGCTTTCTCCTGGTTTTTCCGTGGCTGGGCGACGCCTGGGACAACAACTTCTTCTCTTCCCTGCTCCGTCACGGTTACTGGGACAACGCATACTTCCGTGGCGCGGTGAGCGGGCTGGGCGTCATCAATTTGTACATCTCATTCGTCGAAGTCCTGCGGTTGCGAAGATTCTGGTAGACTCCAAACCTTCCCCCAATGGATATCGAGACGCTGCGCCGCTACTGCCTCTCGTTGCCGCACGCCACCGAAGGAATCCAGTGGGGCAACGATCTGCTGTTTCGCATCGGCGGAAAAATGTTCGCTGTGGCCGCACTGGAGCGGACGCCGATCTGCATTTCTTTCAAATGCACGCCTGAGGAATTCGCCGAGCTGACGGAGCGCGAGGGCATTATTCCAGCGCCATACATGGCGCGCAACAATTGGGTGTTGCTGGAGAACCTGGATGTGCTGCCGCGCGCGGAGTTGAAGCGCCTGATCGAAGATTCGTACGCGATGGTGGCGGCCAAGCTGCCGAAGAAGGTGAAGGTGGAGTTAGGGCTCGGGTAGAAGCCCGCCGGTTCGAACACTATTTCTCCCGCAGGGCTTCCACGGTCGATATCAACGAACACGTCGTCACCCGCCGGCGGCGCGAGTTTCTTGCAAAATCATTTGCCGTTTCGACTCGGAAAATCGCTCGATGGCATAGCGCACTGTGGTTCGCGGGATCGACGGGCCGTGTTCCAGCAAGTATTTCTCGAGGCGGACAGCGTCCGCTTTGCCCGTCTCGCGCAGCAGCCAGCCGCTGGCTTTGTGGATCAAGTCGTGGGGATCGGGAAGCAGCTTCGTTACTGTCCGATACGCGTGGTCGAGATATCGGCCTTTTCCGGCGGGCTTGACGAATGACACGGCGCTGGCCCGACGCAACCAGAGATTGCGCGAGCCGTTCCATGCCTCGACGATTGCCGCCAGGTCGGGGAATTTATCGAGAAGACTGCTGATGATTTGCGTTGAGAGCTGGTCGGTGACGGCCCAGTTGTCGCACAGGTCTTCGGCGAGCCAGCGCTTCGCGTCGCGCAGCAGCTTGTGTTCGAACTGACGGCGGTAGCGTGCGAGGAGCATCAGGCCGAGCGACTTGGACTCGATGAAAAGGTCTGGCATGAGCAAGTTGCAGAACGCGACGGCATCACGGTAGCGCCACGGTTTGCGAACCAATTGATACAAGTCGCGCTCAATGCGCCGGACATCCGGTGTCGCGACACCGCGGATACGCACCTTTTCCCAGGGCTTGAAGTACGAGCGCTGCTGCGCTTCGATGCGGGGGTCGGCGGCCTCTATTAAGGCGGCGCGGCCACGCTGGGCGAGTTGCCGGGGAGTCATACTCTTCGCACTTTATACTAATTCGGTGGACAACCTTGTCGAGCGTAATCCTGACGGTCTCTATTGCTCGGCAGGCGATTTTTACATCGATCCCTGGAACCCGGTCGCGCGGGCGGTGATTACGCATGCGCATGCGGACCATCTTTGTCCGGGCTCCAAGAGCTATCTGAGCGCGCAACCGTGCGAGGCGTTATTGCGGGTGCGCGTGGGCGCGGATGCTGCGATCGAATCGCTGGAATACGGACGTGCGCGAGACATCGACGGCGTGCGCGTGTCGTTCCATCCGGCGGGGCACATCCTCGGTTCGGCGCAGGTACGAATCGAGTATCGTGGCGATACCTGGGTGGTGTCGGGTGATTACAAGCTCACGCACGATCCCACCTGCGCGGTCTTCGAGCCGGTCCAGTGCCACACATTCATCACGGAATCGACCTTCGGCCTGCCTATTTTCCGATGGCCGGAGGCGAGCGAGGCGCTTGCTGATATCAACGCATGGTGGCGAGGAAATCAGCAGGCGGGCAAGGCCAGCGTGCTGTTCACCTATGCGCTCGGCAAAGCGCAGCGCGTGCTGGCCGGCGTCGACGCTTCGATCGGGCCGATTTACACGCACGGAGCAGTCGAGCAGTTCAATCGTATTTACGGCGAATGCGGCGTTACCCTGCCCTCAACGCAGTACGCGCGGGCGGCCCCGGCGAAGACCGATTGGACGCGCGCGCTAATTCTGGCGCCGCCCATGGCCAAGACTTCTCCCTGGCTGCGGCGATTCGGCGATTTTTCGACCGGCATGGCCTCGGGATGGATGCGCATCCGCGGCACGCGGCGGCGCCGTTCGATCGATCGCGGCTTTGTGCTATCCGATCACGCCGACTGGCCGGCTTTGCTGAGCGCGGTGCGCGGGTCCGGCGCCGAACGGGTCTGGGTGACTCACGGGTATCGTGCCGCTGTGGCGCGATGGCTGGCGGAGACCGGCGTGGATGCGCATGCCGTCGAGACGCGTTTCGAAGGCGAGCAGGATGATGAGGGCGCGGGCGAGGCCGACGCATGAGAGCCTTCGCCGATCTTTACGCCGCGCTCGACGAGACCACGAAAACCAACGAAAAGATCGCGGCGATGTCACGATACCTCGGGTCGGCGCCACCGGAGGATGTCGCCTGGGCAGTCCACTTTCTTATCGGCCGCCGGCCCAAGCGGCTTATCCCAACGCGAAACCTGGTGGCCTGGGCCATCGAAGAAGCAGGCATTCCGGACTGGCTTTTCGGCGAGTGTTATCAGGCGGTGGGCGATCTGGCCGAGACGATCGCACTGCTGCTGCCATCCGCCAGTGCCACGAGCGACCAGGCGCTGCATTACTGGGTGGAGGAGCGTCTACTCCCCATGCGCAACTGGGATGACGGCGCACGCCGTGAATCGCTCATCCAAGCCTGGCGCGCCATGAGCGACCGGCAGCGCTTCGTGTGGAACAAGCTGATCACGGGGGAATTTCGCGTAGGCGTTTCGCAGAACCTGGTGGTGCGCGCGCTGGCGGAGGCGAGCGGCGTCGATGCCAGCACACTGTCGCACCGGCTGATGGGCGACTGGCAGCCCACAGCCGATTTCGCAACCCAGGTGCTGGCCAAGGAAACGGCCGATGCCGACGTAAGCCGGCCGTACCCATTCTGCCTGGCCTATCCGCTCGAAGGTGAAGCCGGCGAGCTCGGCAACGTGCACGACTGGCAGATCGAATGGAAGTGGGATGGCATCCGCTCGCAGTTGATCCGGCGCGCGTGGCGGACGTTTCTATGGTCGCGCGGTGAGGAACTGATTACGGATCGCTTTCCTGAACTCGCCGCCGCAGGCGCGCTGCTGCCGGAAGGCACGGTGCTCGATGGCGAGGTGCTGCCTTGGAAGGATGGCGCGCCGCTGCCATTCACGCAGATGCAGCGCCGCATCGGGCGAAAAGAGCTGGGTGCGAAGATTCTGGCGGAAGTGCCGGTGGTGCTGGTGGCGTTCGATCTGCTGGAGCACCGTGGAGAAGACGTGCGTGAAAAGGCGCTCGAATGGCGACGCGGGGAACTGGAGCGGATCGTGGCGGCCGCTGGGCCGGGCAGTCATCTGATCGCGTCGCCGCTGGTTGCCGGCGCATCGTGGGAAGAACTCAAGAGCACGCGCGAGCAGGCGCGGGCGCGCGGTGTCGAGGGTTTCATGCTGAAGCGCCACGGTTCGCCGTATCGCGTGGGCAGGAGGCGCGGAGACTGGTGGAAGTGGAAAATCAATCCGTATTCGGTAGATGCCGTGCTCATCTACGCACAGCCCGGTAACGGGCGCCGCGCCAGCCTGTTCACCGACTACACTTTCGGAGTCTGGAACCAAGGCGAGCTGGTGCCCTTCGCCAAAGCCTACTCCGGGCTCACCGACGACGAGATTCGCCAGGTAGACGCATTCGTCCGCAACAACACCATCGAGAAGTTCGGACCGGTGCGGCGCGTCAAGCCCGAGCTGGTGTTCGAACTGGCCTTCGAAGCTATTCAGCGGTCGTCCCGGCACAGATCCGGCATCGCCGTGCGCTTCCCGCGAATGGCGCGCTGGCGCACCGACAAGAAGGCCGAAGACGCCGACAGCATCGAAACCATTCGCGCGTTATTGCCGTCGGAGCCGTAAACGCGCTATGTTCGGGCGGGAATGCCCTCGGTAAACATCATCGGCGGAGGACTGGCGGGTCTCGCGGCTGCCGCGGCTCTGGGCTCGGCCGGCTTCCAGGTGGACCTGTTCGAATCGCGCCCGTTTCTGGGTGGCCGCGCGACTTCGTTCCCCGTTTCTCCCGGTGATGACGATTCCGAACTGATCGACAACTGCCAGCACGTGCTGCTGCGGTGCTGCGTCAACCTACTCGATTTTTATGCGCGGTTGGGCGTGGCCGATCGCATTCGCTTTTACCGCGAGTACTACTTCCTCGAGCCCGGCGGACGCCTTTCGAAACTGGCACGTGGCGCGATGCCGGCGCCCATTCATCTCATGTCCTCCTTTTTGCGCATGCAATGCCTGGGAGCGGCCGACAAGTTTGCCATCGCGCGCGGCATGCTGGCGCTGATGGGCGAGCGCAACCAGCGCAAGGATCTGGACCGCATCACCATGCTCGACTGGCTGCGCGAAAAGAAGCAGACACCGCGCGCCATCGAGCGCTTCTGGCGCCAGGTGCTGGTCAGCGCGGTGAATGAAGAACTGGACCGCATGGCGGCGCTGCACGGGTTTCAGGTTTTCTGGCTGGGCATGCTGGCGCGCAGAGATTCCTACGAAATGGGCGTTCCGGACGTGCCGCTTGGTGAGCTGTACAGCGCGGATGCATGGCGGAAGCTGGGCGAAGTGCGCATTCATACGCGCGCGCCGGTGGAGCGCATTATTTTCCGCGAAAGCACGGCTTGCGGCGTCCAGATCGCCGGTGGAAGCGTGCGAACCGCCGACTATCAGATCTGCGCGGTGCCGTTCGAGCGCCTGGGTGCGCTGGCTCCGGAACTAGGCATCGACACAGCGCGTTTCGAACACTCACCCATCACCGGCATCCACCTCTGGTTTGACCGGCAGATAACGAATCTGCCGCATGCGGCGCTACTCGACCGCACGATTCAATGGATGTTTAACAAGAGCCAAGGCCGGTACTTGCAGTTCGTAGTCAGCGCATCGCGCAAACTAGTCGAAATGCCGCGCGGGGAAGTGATCGATCTCGCGCTCCGCGAGGCCGCCGAATTCTTCCCGAGCGTGCGGGAGGCCAAGGTAGAGCGCGCTCAAGTCATCAAAGAAGTGCGCGCCACGTACTCGGCGCGGCCGGACATGGAAGCCGAGCGGCCCGAGGCGAGAACCAGCGCGCCTAACATTTTTCTGGCGGGGGACTGGACGCGCTCCGGCTGGCCGGCAACTATGGAGGGCGCCGTGCGCAGCGGCTACCGGGCCGCCGAGGCTGTGGCGGCCGCCGCGGGACACCAGGCCCGGTTCCTGTTGCCGGATATTGCATGAGGATCCACGCATTTTGGGATAATCGAACCATGCGGACTCGTTTTCTTCTGCCGGCAGTTCTGATCGCCCTGAGCGCGAGCCTCTTGGCGGCTTCAGAGACGACGACACTGACGATCGAAGTCAAATCGCTGAACGATCGCCCGGTCGACCGGGCCAGCGTCATCGTTAGATTCGTGAAAGGCCGCGCCAAAATGAAGCTCGGCAAGAAAATCCTCAAGACGTGGGAGACGCGTACCAACCAGGAAGGCGTAGCCAAGATTCCGCCCATCCCGCAAGGGTCCATTCAGGTGCAGGTGATCGCCAAAGGCTACCAGACCTTCGGCCAGATATTTGAGGTCGACGACGAGGCGAAGACCATTGAGGTGAAGCTGAACCCGCCGCAGGCGCAATATTCCTCGCATCAGTAGCGGCAAGACACGGTATCCGCGCTGCAACCCGTGCGGGCCCCGTGGCTGCCGTGCCCAGCGATACTTCCTTGCTCACCGCAACTTAGCCACGGCGAGGGGGTTTGCTCGCGTGCCTCATTACGTGGTATAGAAATAGCCTACTGTCTCGCGCCACGAGCCTTCCTATAGGTATGTCTTACCGCGTGTTGATTGTCGAGGACCACAAGATCATGCGCGACGGTATCAAAGCCCTGCTGGATCGCAGCACCGAATTTATCGTCGTGGGCGAAGTAGACACCGGCACCGAAGGCGTTCAAATGTGCATGGAGGTTCATCCGGATATCGTCTTGATGGACATCGGCCTCCCCGGATTGAATGGAGTCGACAGCACCTCCGAGTTACTGCGTCATTGCCCAGCGAGCAAAGTCATCATGCTTTCGATGTACGACGACGAGGACTCGGTCGTCGGCTCCATCCGGGCCGGTGCGCGCGGCTACGTGGTGAAGCAGGCGTCGTCCGGAGAAATGATGGAAGCCCTGCGGGCCGTGGCGCGCGGCGGCTCTTACCTGAGCCCGCACATATCCGAACGGCTGTTATCGCGCATCCGCCGCGGCGAGGCGGAGACCATGGGCCGCCATCCGTTGCTGGCGCAACTTACGCCGCGCGAATTTCAAGTGCTTGGATTAATCGTCGAGGGGAAAGCCAGCAAAGAAATTGCCGTGATGCTGAACCTCGGAGTGGAAACGGTGCGCAGCTATCGTAAGACGATGATGAAGAAGCTGAACGTCAATAATGTTGCGGGGTTGATCCGAGTAGCTCTGGCGGCCGGGCTGGCAGGTAAGATGCAGCCGACCGCACCAGGAAAGTAGCGGCGTTCTTCAACCGCAGGGCAGGCGGACGATGGAGGCGGCCCTCTGGCGCGCGGCGAGATAATCTGCGGTACCATGCATGAAAAGGCGATATTCATGAATCGACGACATTTTTTGATGAGCACCGCCGCGGCCGG
Organism: Bryobacteraceae bacterium; assembly: GCA_041486185.1. Lineage (GTDB taxonomy): Bacteria > Acidobacteriota > Terriglobia > Bryobacterales > Bryobacteraceae > QHXW01. The sequence goes on from JBGPKX010000164.1 coordinate 10,244, forward strand.
AGCGGCCGCCATGCGCTCGAGCAGTCTCGCCAGCCCCAATGACACCGTGCGCGTGGCATGCGTGGGTGTACGCGGACAAGGCCGCGCGCACATCGCCCACTACGCCAAGATGAACAACGTCGAGATCGCGGCCATCTGCGATATCGACGAATCCGTGCTGAACAAGCGCCTGGATGACGTGGAGAAGCTGGGCAAGAAGCGGCCCGCGGGATTCACCGACCTCCGGAAAGTGCTGGAAGACAAGTCCATCGATGCGATTTCGATCGCTACACCCAACCACAATCACACGTTGCAGACGGTATGGGGATGCCAGGCCGGCAAAGACGTGTATGTCGAAAAACCCTGCTCGCACGACATGTTCGAGGCCAGGCAGATCGTAGCGGCGGCCCAAAAATATAACCGTATCGTGCAGCACGGCACCAACTGCCGGTCAGGTGCGGCGCGCGAAGCCGTCGACAAGCTACGCGAAGGCCTGGTCGGCGACGTGTACATGTCGCGCGGGCTGTGCATCAAGTGGCGCGACACCATTGGCCGCACCGCGGTCGAGCCGGTGCCGGCGGGCGTGCATTACGATCTGTGGCAGGGCCCGGCGCAAGAGCATCCGTTCACGCGCAACCGGTTCCACTACAACTTCCACTTTTTCTGGGACTACGGAAATGGCGACCTTGGAAACCAGGGCATCCATCAGGTGGACATGGCGCGCTGGGGCCTGGGCGTGAAATATCCCACCAAGGTCAGCGCCATGGGCGGGCACTTCATGTTCGACGACGACCAGGAGACGCCCAACGACATCATCTGCATGTTCGAGTTCGATGACAACGGCAAGAAGAAGTTTATGAACTTCGAAGTGCGCCACTGGATGAGCAATCACGAAGGCGGCCTGAACGAAGGCACCAAAGATTCCAACACCATTGGCGCCATCTTTTACGGCTCCAAGGGATACATGGTGGTGAGCGACGAAGACCACGGAACCTACACCACGTTCCTGGGACGCGAGCAGCAGCCGGGGCCGGCCGGCAAAGAAATGGGCAACAACTGGGCCAACTTCATCGATGCCGTGCGCAGCCGCAAGCATTCGGATTTGAATGCGCCCATCGAAGAGGGAGCCATCTCGACCACGCTGGTGCACCTGGCGAACATTTCGTATCGCCTCGGCCGCACACTCAATTTTGATGCCGCAACGTATTCTTGCAAGGGCGATCCTGAAGCCAACGCCATGTTCAAGCGGGACTACCGCAAACCGTTTGTGGTGCCCGAGAAGGTGTAGCGGTAACGGCGAAACGCAAGATGGCCGTAAATGAACACGAATCAGTGAATTGATTTCATTCGCGTTGATTCGCGTTCATTCGTGGCCTGAAATCCCTGTAGCGCGCACGTGCGGAAGCCCGCGAAAATATCCCGCCGCTCTTTGGTGAAATAGTTTCTCCAGGTGTTGCGAATCAGGCGCGACCGCGTGGCCCAGCAGCCGCCGCGCAGCACTTTCCGCTCGCTGCCGAACCACGGCTCGGAATATTCCTTGTAGGGATCCACGGTAAAACCGGGGTACGGCAGGAAATCAGTCGCCGTCCACTCCCAGACGTTGCCGATCATTTGCCGGCATCCGAACACGCTATCGCTCGCGGGCAGTGCGCCGACCGGGATGCAGGCGGTGCTTTGCGCATCCAGATGTGCTCGTTCGCGCGTGGGCGCTTCGCCGCCCCACGGAAATCGCCGCTTGCGTTCGAGTCCCGTCGCGGCTAGCTCCCATTCCGCCTCGGTCGGCAGCCGGCGCCTGGCCCACCGGCAGTAGGCGTCGGCTTCGTGCCAGTTCACGTGAATCACGGGCAGATCCGGCGCAAGCGGGATCGTTTGGTCGAAGTGACGCAGCATCCAGCGGCCGTCTTGTGGGGTCCAGTAAACCGGCGCCGACGCCTGCGCCTGCTGCCGCCACTGCCAGCCCTCCTCGCTCCAGGACTCCTCGCGATGGTAGCCGCCATCGTCCACGAATGCTGCGAATTGCGCGTTGGTCACGGGCGTTCTTGCGATGGCAAACGGCGGCAACTCGTGCGGGTGCGCCCATTTTTCGTTGTCGAAGACAAACAGCGAGCCAGGTTCGGCGCCCAGGTCATAACGGCCGCCGGTAACGAAGACATCCTCATCGCAGACGTCCTCGACCAGATCCAGCGCCTCGAGAGTCTCCTCGGC
>JBGPKX010000165.1:0-12425 GCA_041486185.1 Bryobacteraceae bacterium
CGGTCGGCCGACCAGAGTTCACGGACGCCGTGCGGGCGGCAGATGGCGAAGATTCTGGCGTCGTGGGTGGCGGGGCCGGTGATCCGGCCGGACTGCATGACGCTCTTCAGTTCCTCCCAATAACCGGGCGCTTCACCGATCACTTGAAAAGGCGGCGACTACCGCGCCTTGCCTCACCACGTATAGTGCACCGTGTAAGTGACGGTCTTTTCCTCGTCCGGCTGTAGAGGCACCCGAAATTCGATGGTCTGGGCATCGGTTTTGGTGTAGGGCACGGAGCTGCTTGTGATCGTCCAGGTGTTCCAGCGGTAGAGATGCTCGACCACGCGAACTTCCACCGGTTCCTTTTTGTGGTTGCGCACTTTGATTTCGAAGGCTTCGTCCATCTCGCTGCGGCCCATGTCATTGCGGAAGATAGTACGTTTCCGCTCGCCGGTGAGGTCGAACGCAGCGCCGGTGAACACGCGGATCTTTTCGTCTTTGGGCGTGTGGTCGATGGTGTCTTCGCCGGTGAACTCCAGCCGGCCATCGGTGTCGCGGCGGTAGAAACGCACTTTGCCTTTGGGCAGCGGCATGCCGAGGTGGTTGGCGTTGGAGTTCATGAATTCGCGCATCACCCAGACTTTCGGGTTGGAGAGCGCGCCGTAGCTCGAATCGTTGCGCACCATCTCCGGCTGCCAGCCCTGGTAGCGGTTCGCGTCGATTTTCGCGCCGTCGTAAACGTAGATCACGTCGGACTTCACGCCGGCCGCCCTCACGAACTCCACCTGCTTCGATTCCTTGTCATGGAGCGTGACCGGACGCTGGAGCGTGTAAAGGTGGTACTCGTCGAAGGTTTTTTCAACTACGGGAGGGCCGCCCGAAATTCCGCCGAATGCGCCTGCCGTGATCATCATCCTGGCTTGGGGCACGGCGCCGGGCGGTTGGATCTTGTTCACATCGCCGGCCATGAGTTTGACGCGGGCATTGGCGAACTCCCTGCCGCTGCTGTTGGCCATGGTCACCCAGCCGATGATCTCAAGGGCATTGGAATCGCTTTGGATGATATTGTAATCCGCGTTCCAGTCGAATCCGCCGGAAACGTAGGCCAACTCGGCATCCAGCGCTCCGGCGCGATCTGTCTCGATGGTCCAGTCGAGCGTCGGTTCCAGAATCATGCCGGCGCCCAGACCGGGGAACAGCGGCACTCCGGGGAGATCGAACCGCAGCTTGCCGGCGACTTCGATGATGGGTTGTGAAACGGGCATTTGCGGCGGCGGATACGAACCCATCATGCCGGCGCTGGTCCATCCTGGTTGCGAAGCGTTTCCGGCGCGAACGATCTTGCCGCTGACGGTTTCAATTCGGTCGCCGTTCCGGACCTGGAATTCGATGGTTTGGCCTTGGTAGCGTTTCAGGAGAGCTTCGAGCGACACCGGATCGGCACGATAGTTCTGTTCCAGGATGCGCAGCAGGCGCTGGCCACTCGGGTCGCGCAACATGACGGACTCCGGCTCGAGATGCGCCGTGGCCCCGGTAAATGCGATCTGATTCAACCCTGATTTCAAGTCCAGGGGTATGGTTTCGCGGACTACGGCGAACTGTTGGTTATAAATCGTAAGCGCCGGGTCGGCAGAGAAGCAGGACGAAGCGAAGATACAGGTCGAAACGGCAACACGCCATCGCATGAGACCTCCAGAAGCCGTGGACTCCAGACTCCTTGCAGCCACTCTATCAATACAGACGCCGGTGCAACTGGGATACCAATGAGACACGACGAGTAAGAATCAGCAAGTGTTGAGAGAGCCTGTGAAGTCAAAGCGGCGCCGTGCTGTTCCGGCACAGTAGGGACCGCGCCAATCTCCCACTAGCGAGACGCGGGCGGTCAATCGTTGCGCAGGGCGACCAGGGGATCGATCGTAGCAGCCCGTCTTACAGGGACGGCGATCGCCACAGCAGCCGCCGCAAGCATAGTGACGGCAGTCCCAAGCAGACTCGTTGGGTCTGACGGCTGTACTTCATATAGAAGGCTGCCGAATAGCCTTCCGAGCAGGAGCGAGGCGCCAATGCCGGCCAGGAGCCCGCTGAGGACGGGGACTCCCGACTCCGTTGCCACCAGTTTCGCAAGATCCAGGGGGCGCGCTCCAACGGCCATGCGCACGCCGAATTCTTGAGTGCGCTGCGCCACCGACTGCGCGAGCACGCCGTTGAGTCCAACGGCAGCCAGGACGAGGGCGCAGCAGGCAAAAGCGCTGAGTAAGGCGGCGCGGAATCTCGGATAGGCCAGAGGCTTGGCGATCAGGAGTCGCACGGTATCCATCTCCGCAACGGGAACGGCGGGGTCCAGGCTCCCAAGGGTTCGCCCGATCGCCTCGGCGACATTGGGCTGGGAATCGCGCTGCCGCACGAGCACGGAGAACGAAGGCCGTGGTTCCTGAGCAATGGGTCTCATGACGACGGGAGAGGCCTCCCAGGCCATCTCATGAAGCAAGCTGGTGTGCCTCTCGTTCCCGGCCACGCCGACCACCGTCAACCAAGGCGTTTTGTTCGTGCCGTCACTCAACCTCAGGCGAGATCCGAGCGGATTCTTACCAGGAAAGTAGGTGCGAGCCAGCGCATCGTTTACAATGGCGACCGGCTGCGATTCACGCCCGTCGTGATCGCTGAAGATGCGCCCGCGCAGAAGTGGAACCTTCATCACGCGGAAATAACCGGGGCTGATGGCCTGCCCGCCGACATTGTGCAGTTGGCTTCCGTCATTCGGCCGGCCTTCGATATCGAGCTGCTGATTCCCGCCTCCGTAGGGAGGCAACTTCGATGTTAAGGCAGCATCCGCAACGCCGGGGAACTCCGTCAACCGCTGCAGCGCATCCCGATAAAACCCGATCTTCTCGTCATCGCGGGTATAGCGATCGGGCGGAAACGCGAGGGTTGTGGCAAGCAGGCGCTCGGGGTCGTAACCCAACTTGGCCGATTGCATTTTGAGCACACTGTTCATCAGCAGCCATGCGCCCGTCACGAGCAGCACGGACACGGCAACTTCGCCGGCTACCAGCGCTCGCGGCCACCAGCGCGGCGAGCGGGGCATCCATGCACCCTGTTGAAATGTAATGCGCGCGCCCTGTTTCAAGCCCGCCACCAGGTCCACGCGTGCCAGGCGTAACGCGGGCGCGAGTCCGAATAGCATCGCCGTGCAAAGTGAAAGCAGGACGCCAAAGGTGAGGGCGCCGGCATCGATCCGGACGTCGGCGCCGACCGGAAGTTCAATGGGGTTCACCACTTGGAAATATCGCACTGCCGCCCAGGCGAGAAGGGTTCCAAAACCGGCGCTTACCAGGGACAGCAGCGCGGCTTCGGTGAAAGTCTGCCGGATCACGCGTGCTCGTCCGCAGCCAAGTGCGGTGCGTATGGCGAGTTCGCGGTGACGGACGGCCGCACGACCGAGCAGCAGATTCGCGACGTTTACACAGGCAATCAAGATCAGGAATGCGACCGCGCCTGAGAGGAGCAGCAGGGTGGTGCGCAAATTCCGGCTAGCCAGCCAGGTAAAGTCGTCTTGAAGTGGAGTGACTGCCGGAACGATGTCTGGTTCGCGGCCATCCGCTTTGTGCAACGCGGCATGAATCGCCTCGATCTCGGACCGCACCTGCGCCAGCATGACATCTTTCTTCAAGCGCGCCACGATGAAGAGGATGACGTCCTCACGCCGGGGCTGAAAATCCGCACCAATCAGCATCCACATTTGTGCGGCTTCCGGATAGAAGGCGAAGCCGCGAGGCATCACGCCCAGCACGGTACAAGGCCGGTGATCGAGGGTGAGGGTGCTGCCGACGACTGCCGGGTCACCCGCAAGAATCGATCTCCAGAAGCGGTGTGACAGCACAAGGGAGCAGCCTCCGCTATCATCTCGTTCGTTGAACGTGCGGCCCAGCATTGGCCGGACGCCCAGGGTGCGGAAAAACGTTGTAGTCGCGGGAGCTGCGAGGATCGTTCGAGCGCTCAGGATGCGCGAAGAACCAGCAGCCCAAGTAACGCCGGCGATGTTCTCGAAGCCGCGAGCATTTCGGCGGAAAGCATCGAAGTCCGCATAGCTGACGAACAGCTTGGCTAGGTTTTCGTCGCGAACGCCGCGATCGAGGATGGATAGCAAGCGGCCGGGATCTTCATACGGGAGCGGCCGCAACAGCACGCCGCTGACGACGCTGAACACGGCCGTGCCTGCCCCAATGCCCAGGGCCAGGGTGAGTGCGGCGACGAAGGTGAAGCCCGGAGATCTTCGAAACAATCTCGCCGCAAAACGCAGATCTTGCCCGGCATCCGCAAGCCATCGCGAGAACCAGATTTCACGGCTGATCTCGTGCACCGAGATCGCATTGCCGAATCTGCGGCGGGCTTCGATCTGCGCCTCTCGCGCGGTCAGCCCTTGCCGCTCGAACTTCTCCGCGCGCAGGTCCACGTGCAGCCGCATTTCCTCGGCGAGTTCGCGGTCAAAACGCCTCCGCCGCAGCAAGTGCGCCAGTCTCCGCCAAGACATAGCCATGCTTAACCAACCCAGCACATGAGACCTCCTAAGCAGGCTGCAGGATTCGCGCGATGGCCTGAGTGACACGCTCGTAGCGCTGCCGTTCGCGCTGGAGCGCCTTTCTTCCCGCGGCAGTCAGGCGGTAGTAACGAGCGCGCCGATGTTCCTCCGTGCGGCCCCAATCGCCTGTAAGCCATCCGCTCAACAGCATTCGCTGCAATGCGGGATACAGAGATCCTTCTTCAACCTGCAACACGTCGACTGAGTGTTCCTGAACGTAGCTGGCAATTTCGAAGCCGTGCATGGGTTGACCTTTCGCCAGGGTTTGGAGGATCAGCAGGTCGAGCGTACCGTATGGTATGTCTTCGCGCGTGGGTCTGCCTTGATTACATAGACAGTCTATGTCACAGGCGAAGAGGGGTCAAGCGTCAGGCCGCGGGCGGCAGCGTACTTCTTGGGCCTCGGTGTGGCTGAGCGAACACGGAAATATGGGTCCGGGTTTACTGCACCGGCAAGTTCGCCGCGGGCGAAGCTACGCCGTTGATGGTAAGCACTACCTGCTGGACGCCGGACGGCACGCCGGCAGGGACTTCGACATTGATCTGATACAAGCCGGAATAGAGCGGGGCCAGGCCGCTGAACTGAACCGTGGCCGGCTGGTTTGCAATCGTGACCGTCGGTAGAGTCAGCGTGTGGGCCAATGGCGAGGAAGGCGCCGGTTCACCGGTGGGCGGCTGGTTGTCCACGGGGCCGAGCCCGTTGGCGTAGAGCTGCACGACCCGGCCGCGCTGCGCCGGATGAGTGGATGAGATGACCTGGTAGGCGCTGTCCCGCGCGGCCAGCAGGAGGCGGCCGGTGCCGCTCTCGGTGTACTCGAAAAATGCCGGTGAATAGGTTGTGAGCGGCAAGGTGTAGACGCTTCCCTGCGTGTCGCTGATCGAAACTTTGATCAGGGCCGAGGCGTGGCCCTGCAGTTCCCAAGGCACTTGAACATTGACCTGGCCGGGGCTGACGTAATAGAGGCGGCCAGGGAGGCTGAGGTTTGCGGAGGGTACGTCGAAGCTCACGCTGGCGCTATCGATGGCCAACGGCAAGGAGGCGGAGAGGGCGACATCGGTGTAATCGCTCAAACCGGTTCCGAACAGCGAAACATATGAGCCCGGCGCGATGCCAGGGCCCACATGAAAACTGGCCGCGTTGACTGCGCCATTGGGAGCGATCACGGGCAGCAGTCGCGCAGAGCCGGAAAACGTTACGGTGAGGCCGCCGGCCGTGCCGGTAAACTCTACGTTTTCCGGCTGGGCTCCGCAGGTCGCAGTGGCGCCCGCGATTCCGTTTCCGTCGGTCTCGGAGTCGGGCTGGCTGATCGAGCCGCCACCCTGGGTCGCGGCAAACTGTACCGGAATGCCGCCCACGGGAACGCCGAATTGATCGACGACTTTGAACATGACGGCGCCCTCCGCAATCACCTGGTTCACGGTGCAATCGTCACCGTCGCCGAGCATCGCAAAAATATTGACAGGCGTACCATCGCCACGCATGTAGAGGTAAGGAATCCGCAGATTATTTCCACCGCCCTGAACGAGAATGGCGCCATCGTATTCACCGGCGTCGGGCAGCGTTCCGCTCAGAGTCGCGGTCGCGAAATCGGACTGGCCGGGGCTGAGCGTCAAACTGGTTTTGTCGAGCGAAACGTGAGCTTTGGCGTCCGGATCGCGTTGCGAGACAGAGAGCGTCAAGGTTACGGCAGCGCTGCCGCCATTGGTGATTTGCACACGCTGCCTGGCGGGCAGAGATGTGGATTTGAGAATACCGAACGAGACTGTCGCGGGGTTAGCGGTGACGCTGGTGGCCAGCGCCGCGCCGGCGTCAAGTAAGCCGCCGCCCACGGCCGTGACGCGCGCCGTGCCGGATTCATCGGTAAGCTGCTGGGTGGCCGTATTCACAATGGCCGATTTGATATCGAGCGGGCCGAAGCCCGGGTGTTTCTGCTTCACCAGCGCCGCCGCACCGGCCACGATGGGCGTGGAAAAACTAGTGCCCTGCGAGACCGTGTATCCATCGGGGCTGTAAAGTTCGCCATTGTAATCGTAGCTCTGAGTGGCGAGATACAGACTCTCCCCTACGGCCGCCACATCGGGCTTGATGGCGCCGGTGATGGAGGGGCCGCGAGAGGAGAAGTCGACAACGGTGTCGAACACGCCGGAGTCGAGGGGCAGGGCGAACGGATCGATGATTACGGGGAAACCAGGATGTGCGTCGATGAAAGTCCTGAGGGCCTGGCCGCCCGTGACGCCGATCATCAAAGCGGGAATCGCAGTATTGGCCAGGCCCAAGGGACTGTCGGAAGTATCGGTGCTGGGATCCCAGATAATGACGCCGAGGGCGCCGGCGTCTTGTGCATGGCTCACCTTCGCGACGAAGTTGCAGTTGCCACGTTCCACGAGCGCGAAGTCGCCACTGAGCGATCCGGCGGACAGCGCGCTGCAGCCAAAAGCATCGTTCGAGACGGAGGCCAAGTCGCGCAGGGGAGCGGTAATCGGCCAGTAGGGCTCGGGGCCATCGCCCAGCTGCCCTTCGATCCTCTGAATGCTGGACGGAACACCGCTGCCGGTGACGCGCACACCTGACACCCAGAAGTGCGAATTGGTGGTGGCTCCGACAGCTATGGCCGAGGGCGCGTGACCCGGCGAATCGATGGTGCCCATGGTTGGTAATTGTGTACCGGTGTCTCCCTCATTGCCTCCAGCCGCAACCACAAGTAAGCCGGACTTGGTGGCGTTCTCGATAGCCACCGCCTCGGGATCGCAGGGGGTTGTGCCGGTCAAGCCGCAGGCAGCGCCCTCATCGAGCGGACCCGACAGCGCGGGACCGCCCAATGAGAGGACGGCGATGTTCATGCCATCATTTACGGCGTCTTCGAGCGCGGTGATGATGACGTCGTCGGTGGTGAAGTCGTTCACGCCGGGAGATCCGAATACTTTGTAGCTGCCCAGGTAGGCTTTGGGCGCGATGCCCTCGATGGTGTTGGAAGGTCCCGTGTTGCGCTCGCCAGCCGCGGCCATGGCGACTGCCGTTCCATGACCCAAGCGGTCGCGGGGCGACTCGTCATCCGGGCGCGAAGTGGCCGCGGGATCGGGTCCCGTGCCGGCCGCGAGCTGGTGCACATAACTCCGGGCCACAATCACCTTATGGTTGGTGAAGGCGCAATCGGAACCCGCGCACTTGGGAAAGCCGTCAGGAACGGCCAGCGCGTTGTCCTGAAACGCCGGATGGTTCTGATCGATGCCGCTGTCAATGATCGCGATCTTGATGCCCAGGCCGGCCTTCTGGTCCCCGCCCAGCGCGTTCCAGGCGCCATGTGCGTTCACGAGTATGGCCGCGCGATCGAGCTTGGGGCGCATGCGGCGCATGTGCACCACTCCGGTGACACCCGGCAGCGCTCGCAGCTCGGCTACGCCATCCGGCGTGGCGAGGACGAACATGGCGTTTAAGACGGTCTGGACGGAGCCTGTGGCAGTGAAATTGCGGCGCGCGAGCTCGCTGCGCAGCGATTTCTGCTGGGCCAGGACAAGCTGGCGATGATTTTCGGTCACGGCCCGCGGCGCATTCTTGTGCGATTCGGAAAACTCACCAACAGGCGGATCGTTGAGAATGAGCGCGTAACGCTCGTAAATCTGAGCCGCATGCAGAGTTTGAAAAGGGCCAAAAGCCAGGAGGATGAGTAAGATCAGACAATGACCGCAATATCGCATGACATCGCGACGAATCAAACGCTCAAGTGGTTACATTTCATTCAATGCAACCCCGCGATATGGGGACTAAACGAACATGCTACGCCACGCCGTCACCACCAGCGCGTGCGTCACCATGCTGGCGCGAATGCTGCCGGTCTTCCGGTAGGCCATCCCATAGAAACATCCGGCTACGGCGGAAACAGCGGCCAGTCGCCAGTTTGGGAAGACACCGGAGGGCAGATGCGCGGCGCCGAACAGGAGCGATGCGGCGAGCAGGGCGAGATACGGCCGCGCGGTCCACGCCGTGAGCCACTGCTGCCACAGGCCGCGAAAGTAGAATTCTTCCGAAAGCGCGAGCACCCATAGCGCGCCGAAGAAAGTGGCCAGCGTTTTCCAGAACAGGAACCCCGTGAAATTGAGCTGCACCACTCCCAGCACGAGGGCCAGGGGAAATCCCACGGGCAGGAAATAGAAGAAGTACCGGACACCCGCAATCCACTCCATCTGGCTGGGAACGAAGCCAAAGCCAATGCCCTCGACGCGGCGCAATTCCAGCACGGCGAGCGCGCCCGTGCGGATCAGCATGAGCTTGCCCAGAATGTCGACACGCAAGTTGATGGGCGACGCATATATGTGGTGGAAGGCGCGGCTGTACACGATAGCGGCGAGGAGCGCCAGAAACAGGACGTCAGAAACGGGAGAAGGCCGGAGCACCAGGTTCCAGAACGCGACTGCGGCAACGATGGCGGCGAGCGAGGCGAATGCGATCCAAGTGAACTGGCCCGTGGGGATGCTGTAAGCCAGATAAGGTGCGATGGCGGTCAAGGCTAAGTAGAGCGCAAGTTGACGGCGCGAGAGGCGTTGGCGCAACCACTCGCGCGCCGCCTCGAATCCAGGGGCCAGATAGAATATGTATTCGAGAAGGAAAGCGGCGATGAGGGACAGCGCCGCCGGCAGGGGAATGCTTTTCGCGCGCGCGTACAGCCAACCAGCGATGCTCAAGCCAATCCACCCGGTCAGCAGGGCCGCCCGGAAAGGGCCGAGCTTCTGGTGCATCGGCATCATTCTAGCATCCGGGATCGCGTGCGCCACGCTTGCGCCCGCCGATGACCCGCCGCCCGACCTGGTGCGCAAAGCAGCGCACATGGAAAGCGAGACGCAACGCGCGCGCGATCATTTCACCTACCGGCAAACGGTCACGATTCAGGAAATAAGCGAGCACGGCGCCATGGTGGGCGAGTACCGGGAAGTGCGCGACGTGATTTTCTCGCCCACCGCGGAGCGGACCGAGGAGACGATCGGCCGGCCGCTGCTCACGCTGAAGAACCTCAAGCTAACCGAAGAAGACTTCGCGGATATCCGCAACATCCAGCCGTTCGTCCTGGTGGAAGAGCTGTTGCCTATTTACGAAACCAAGTTTCGCGGCGAGGAAAATATCGACGACGTGGATTGCTACGTACTGCAAGTGCGGCCGCGGCAGATCCTGTCGGGCCAGCGGCTGTTTGACGGAATGTTGTGGGTGAAGAAAGACGATTTCGCCATTGTGCGCTCGCAGGGGCAGGCGGTACCGCAAATACACAGCATGAAGGAAGAGAACCTGTTCCCGCGGTTTACCACGGTGCGGCGGCCGATCGATGGGAAGCACTGGTTTCCGGTATACACGCACGCCGACGACATGCTGCCGTTCCGCACGGGGCCGCAGCGCATCCGGCTGATGATTCGTTATAGCGAGTACAAGAGGTTTGGGGCGGAATCGAAGATCGAGTTTGCGAAGTGATAAAAGCAGGTGCCAGGTGTTAGGTGTTAGGTGCCAGCACACGTGGTCTGCTGAGGCGCGGCTGTGTGCTAACACCTAGCACCTAGCACCTAACACCTAAGACCTGTCTTTAATTCTCACGTTGCGGAACCAGACGCGCGCTGGGCCGTGGCCGAGAAAGCCTACGTGGCCGGTGGTGCGGGCCAGGCCGGGGTGTTTCTTGAGGACGGCGGGGTCGGTGACGGAGTCGAGATTGGCGTCGACGATGGTGTGGCCGTTCAGCTTGATGGTGATCTGGCGGCCGTTGGCGGTGATCTCCTCGGAGTTCCACTGGCCGGTGGGCTTGAGGAAACCGGTCTTCGCGGGGATGACGTCGTAGATCGAGCCGTGATATTGGGCGGGGCGCAACTTTCCGCGGTACCTCGGCGCGTCATGGTCCAGGATCTGGATCTCCATTCCCTGATACGCCGCATCGCCTTCGTATGGCGCGCGAATGCCGATGCCGTTATTGGACCCTTCCTCCAGCTTGAATTCGAAGCGGAAGACGAAGTTGGCGTATTCTTTTTCGGTGAAGAGATTGCCGCCGCCATCGGAGGGGCATTCGAGAAGGCCGTTTTCGACAATGTAGCCGCGGCCCTCGGGCTCGACGAGTTTCCAGCCGGCGAGGTCTTTGCCGTTGAACAGCGTGGTGAAGCCCGGATTGCCCGGGGCGGCCAGCAGGATGCCAGCCGCGAATAAGAGTACTGCGCAACGCATCATCTTAGACATCCACTTCCGCCCATTCGACTACGCGCTTCTCGTAAATTGACTTGCGGCCCAGCATGGCGGTGAGCGTGGACATGCGCGCGGAATCGGCGTTATTGAGAGGGATCTTTCTGCCGCGTGCATTGTCGATAAAGGCCGCGAGCGAGAGGTAGGTCGAGTCCTGGCCGGCGTCGGGAACTTCGAGCTGTTTCGGCGCTGCCCCCTTCTCGCGTGGATACAACATCGCCGTGCCCAGTTCGACGGCGGCCTCGGCGCCGAAGACGCGCTCTTTGATGCCGGAGAATTGCGGCGGGTCGAAATAGATGTGGCTGAAAGTGAAGCGGACGTCGTTGGGGAACTCGTAGATGACGGTGTAATTGTCCATGGTGGTGCGGCCCGGCGGATCGTTCTTATAAAAATTGATGCCACCAGTGCCATAAGCCCGCAGCGGGTGGTTGCCGGCGGCCCAAACCATCAAGTCGATAATGTGGCAGGCCTGTTCGACGATGTTGTCGCCGGAGCGCGCGCGGTCGAAATACCAGAGCGTCTGGTGCGGCAAGTCGCCGGTGTGACGGTAGGCTTGCAGGAACAGCACCTTGCCAATGCCGCCATCGTGGACGACTTTCATGGAAGCGGCGCGATTGGGATCGTGGCGCAACTGGAAGCCGGCCTGGAAAATTCCCTTGGCGCTCTTGGCGGCGTTGGTGACCATGCGGCACTGCTCGGGATCGAGCGCCATGGGCTTCTCGCAATAAACATTCTTGCCGACTTCGAGGGCGGCGATGGCCATTTCCTTGTGAAGGTCGACGGGGGTGGCGATGACGACGGCGTCGATATCTTTGCGGTCGAGCATCTTGCGGAATTCGGCGTAAGGTTCGGGGGTGTTGCCGGCCGCGGTCGCGTCGTCCACGGCTTTCTTCAAAGTTTCGGGATCGATATCGCAGATGGCGACGATCTTGACGCCGGGCACTTTGAGCATGGTCCTCAGCAGGTACGAGCCGCGGTTGCCAACGCCGATGAAAGCGACGCGGACGGTATCGTTTGGCGATTGCGCGGGGAGCAGAGCCGCGCTCGAAACGGCGATAGATGATTTCATGAAAGTACGGCGAGTGTGATGGTTGGTCATATGGATTTCCGTTGAGACGCAATGGCGCGGCCGATATCGGTGAGTAGGCCGGTTTCTTCCGCTGTGAATGTTCGCGAGGCGCGGTTGGCAATGCCCAGGGCGCCGACGGCGTCGCCGCCACGGAGGATGGGCACGACCAGCGCGCCTTCCATGCCGGTGGCCTTGGCACCTGGCCGCGCGTTGCCGCTCGCGTCGGTCTGCAGGTTGCACACGCTTACCGGTTCTTTACGCTGGACGGCGAGGCCGGCCATTCCTTTGCCGATGGGAACGAGCTCGACGGCTTTGAGCACGGGCTCGGGGATGCCGGCGCTGGCGGCTTTCAGGTGCAGCACACCGTCGGATTCAAGAAGGTGGATGGTACCGGTATCGGCGCGGAAGTGCTCCATAGTCAAGCGGAGGACTTCCTGCAAGCTGCCCGCATCGAGCGCGGAGTGGACCTGATCGAGAAAGTTCATTTGTGCCGGGTGAGATTCTCGAACAGGAACAGACCGCTTTTGCCGGCCACGACAAAATCGAGGTCACCGTCGCCATCGAGGTCCGCGACCGGAATCTGCATGCCAC
>JBGPKX010000166.1:0-12408 GCA_041486185.1 Bryobacteraceae bacterium
ATGATCTCCCCAACGATGATCTCCCCAACGATGATCCGCGTGTTAGGAGCGCGGGGCAGATGTTCACGAACTCCATCTATTTCCTGGTAATCCTGGCCACAGGTTTTGCCATGCCGGCTTCCGGCCCCGCTACCGCACGCGCCCCGGCGGCCGCCTCGGCTCCCAGCCTGACCGGTTTTCCCTTTACCAATGAAACTCTGCATTACACTGTGAACTGGCCGACGGGTTTGAGCCTGGGGGAAGCGCACATGACGGCCACGCGCAGCAAGGGTTCGAACGGCAAGGGTGAGCAATGGGCTTTTGAATTCGGGCTGGATGCGGCAGTGCCGGGATACGCGGTCGCCGATCGTTACCAGGCTTCGGCTTCCTCGGACATGTGCTCGACCGGCTTCGAGAAAGAGATCACGCACGGATCGCGAAAGACGCACGAGCGCATGGAGATTGATGAACACGCGGGCATCGCCAGGCGAGAGACGGTGGGCGCCGGAAAATCGGAAGTCTCGATTTCGCCATGCGCCCGCGACGCCCTTACATTTCTGTATTTCGCCAGGCGGGAACTCGGGCAGGGCCGCGTACCACCGCAGGAAGACGTGCTTTTGGGCGTGAAATATAACGTGCGGTTGGAATATACGGGTGAGCAGACGATCAAAGTGAGCAACAAACCATCGGTCACGGATCGCGTAGTGGCCACGCTGAAAGGGCCGGCATCGGAGGTCAGCTTTGAGATGTTCTTCGCGCGCGACCCCGCGCGCACTCCGCTCCTGATCCGCGTTCCCCTGAGCCTGGGGATATTTTCCATGGAGCTGTCGCGCTGACGGGCAACATGCGCGTGGCGTTTTTTTCCCCTCTGCCGCCCACCCGCAGCGGCATTGCCGATTACTCGCAAGCGCTGCTCCAGCCGCTGGGACGGCTAGTCCAGCTCAAGGTCTTTTCGGGCAAAGGCGGCGAATATCTTCCCCAGAAATTCGACCTGGCGCTTTACCAGGTCGGCAACAATCCACATCACAATTTTGTTTACGAGACCGCGTTGCGCCATCCGGGCGTGGTAGTGATGCATGAATCCAACCTGCACCACCTGATGGCGGACATCACCATCCGGCGCGAAGATTGGGACGCGTATTTGCGTGAGGCCGAGTACAATGGCGGTGCAGCGGCACTGGAGCACGCGCGCCGCGTAAAGGCGCTCGAAACCGGCCCCGACTACGAGGGCGTGCCCATGACGCGGCGCTTGCTCGAATCGTCCAAAGCGCTCATTGTGCACAGCGATTTCATGCTGCAGGAAATGCGCCGACAAGGATTCGCGGGCCCCATCGCGCGCATCCCGCACGGAGCGTGGATCTCACCCGTAGATCGCTTCGCATATCGCGACCGCCTGGGCGTGGAGGAAGACACGCCCCTCATCGGCATTTTCGGTCATCTGAAGCCTTACAAACGCATCGCCGAATCTCTGCGCGCGTTCCGCAGGCTGCTACGCGTGGAGCCGCGGGCCAAGATGATCCTGGTGGGCGAAAAGCATCCGGATTTCCAACTCGATTCTTTGATCCGTACGCTCGATCTTTGGGGATCGGTGCGCGTGCTTGGCTTTACGCCCATCGAGGATTTCGCGGGGTACATCGCGGCGAGCGATATCGTGCTGAACCTGCGTTACCCCACGGTCGGTGAGACGTCGGGCAGTCTGCTACGCGCGCTGGGCCTTGGGCGGGCGGTAGTAGTATCGGAGATTGGCGCATTTGCGGAATTGCCGGACGATATCTGCCTTAAAGTTCCAGTGGGAGCCGGCGAAGAGGACTTGATCTTCGAGTATCTGAATCTGCTGGTCTCGCGGCAGGATGTCGCGCGATCACTGGGCGCCCGGGCGCACGCCTACGTCGCGAGCGAGTGCAATTGGGAGACGGTGGCCCATCGCTACGCGTCGTTCCTGTGCGCCGTGAAAGAGGGGCGCGAGTGGGAGCCGCCCGAGGCCGGCGCCGGCATGGGGCCGGAGCCGATTCCTCAATCTGCGCCTGTTGCTCCTGAATACATCGCCGGCTGGGCCACCGAACCGGCGGCGCAGGACTACGTGCAGGTGCACCGCACGCGGCTCGCGCGAACGCTCGAGATCACTCCGCCCGGTGAGCCCGGCGACCGCATTCTCGAAATGGGCGCTTATCTGCAGATCACGCCCGCGCTGCGCACCAAGCTGGGCTACGGCACGGTACGCGGCTGTTATTACGGACCGGCCGGGCAAGTCGACCGCCGCACCGCGGTTTCGGCTGAGGGCGAGCGGTTCGAGTGCGACATCGATCTTTTTAATGCGGAAAAGGATCCGTTCCCCTACGCCGACGAGTATTTTTCGACGGTGCTCTGCTGCGAGCTGATCGAGCACCTGTTCCACGATCCGATGCACCTGATGTCGGAGGTGAACCGCATCCTGAAACCCGGCGGCCACCTGGTGCTGACCACTCCCAATCTTGCGGCGTTGCGCGGCATCTCGGCGATCCTGCAAGGCTATCACCCGGGATTTTTTCACGCGTACATCCGGCCGTCGGCGGACGGCCAAACCGATGCGCGCCACAACCGCGAGTACACGCCACGCGAGATTCACTGGCTGCTCGAGAACTCGGGATTTTCCGTCGCCCGGCTCGAAACCGGCCCGTTTCGCGACGAGCCTACGCCCGAGTATGCGTGGGTCCTCCATCTGCTCGATCGCTACCACTTCGATGCGTCGTTGCGCGGCGAGGGGATCTTCGCGGTGGGCCAAAAGACCGGCGCGGTCCGCGAGCGCTATCCTTCGTGGCTCTATACATAAACGCCGTATACTTGACGCTGTGCGTATGACGGCGCGGGTCCACAACGCCGCAGTGCGGGCTGATCACGACCGCTCCATTACGGCCAGCTTCGAGATTCGGAATCTATCTGGCGAGCCCTGGAGGCCTTCGGAAGGATTCGCCGTGGGGTATCACATCTTCGATCCGGCGACGGACACCCTGGTGGTCGATGGCCCTCGCACCGCGCCCGATGCCGACATCGCGCCCGGGGAAACGCTCCGCTTCGAGATGCGCTTCGAGCTTCCGGCGGAAGCGGGCCGCTACCGCGTCTTCGTGTCGGGCATGCAGGAGCACGCGCACTGGTTATATGAGCGCGGCGCGGAGTTCCTGCTGATCGACGGCGCCGTCGAGCGAGGCCGCGCATCTATCGAGAGATTTTGCGTGGCCACGCAAGGCATGGTGCGCCGCGAGAGGATGCTGCGTTCGCTGGGGCGGGCGTTCACTTTGCCCGTGGCGACCATCGTGCGACATCGCAGCCTGATCCGCACCATGGTGCGGCGGGATATTCTGGGACGGTATCGCGGATCGTTCGGCGGCGCATTCTGGACGGTGCTCAATCCCCTGATCCTGATGCTGACGTACTTTTTCGTGTTCGGCGTGGTTCTGCGGACGCGCTTTCCCAACGATCCCAGCCGCTCCGGTTTCGCGCTGTATTTTCTGGCGGGCATGCTGCCGTGGCTTGCGGTGAGCGAGGCGGTGGGCCGCGCCCCGACGGTGATGCTGGAGCACCGCAATTTCGTCAAGAAACTTGTGTTCCCTGTGGAAACACTGCCCATGAACCTGGTGATCTCGGGATTGGTGAGCCAGGCTTTCGGTGTGGCGCTGTTTCTTGCGGGCTCGTATCTGGCGCGCGGCTATATTCCGGCGTCCATCGTGTGGCTGCCGGTGCTGGTGATCCCGCAGATTCTGCTGACGGCCGGCATTTGCTGGTTCCTCGCCGCGCTAGGCGTGTTCGTGCGCGATCTGGCGCAAATTAATGGATTTCTGCTGACGCTGTGGTTTTTCCTGACGCCGATCTGCTATCCCGAGACTTCGCTGCCAGCCTCGGCGATGCAGGTCCTGTCGAAGAATCCGATGTTCGTTCTGGTTCGCGGCTACCGCGCCGCGCTGCTAGAAGGCCGCGCGCCCGATTTAGGCTCGCTCGGGACCGTATGCGCGGTATCGGCGGCTTTTTTTGTGCTGGGGCACGCGTGGTTTTACAAGCTGCGGAAATCGTTCGCGGATATTATTTGACGAATCAACGACCTCTTGCATCGCGGACCCGCGCTTTTGTGCGGACCTGAGTTGTTTGCCATGACCCCGGCAAGAGGCCCCTGGTCTCCCGCAAATACGGCGGTATCCCTTCGCTACAGCAATTCCGCCAGCACCGAGAGTCCTTCAAACTCTGCATTGACTCGCATGCTTTCAGGTAACCGAATCGAGATCAGTTTCATGAGAGGTTAGAGAACGGTCTATGCTATTCGAGTGACGTTCTTCGCCATCGCCGAGATGGCTCTCTGCTGGGTTCTCTGGGTGCTGGTCTTCGTGATCCACCGCAGCCGCGGGGCGGGCGAGAAAGCCGTGGTGACGGCGCCGGCCGCGCGGCGGGGCATTTTCCTGCAGGGCGTGGCTTACGCCGTGGTGTGGAGCTTCTCTCCAATATCGCTGGGCTGGCGCGCGTGGTGGCCGGCGGGGTTCACGATCGCCTCCATGATCCTCGGGCCGGCATCGGTTGCCCTGGCATGGTTCGCAATCCGGCATCTCGGAAAGCAGTGGCGCATCCAGGCAGCGCTCAGCGAGCATCATGACCTGGTGCAGACAGGCCCGTACCGTTGGGTGCGGCATCCAGTCTACACGTCGATGCTGGGCATGCTGCTGGCCACCGGCTTCGCATGGTCGTGGTGGCCGATGCTACTCTCCGCACTAGCGATTTTTCTCGTCGGGACCGAGATTCGCGTGCGCGCCGAGGACGGGCTGCTGGCAGGGCGCTTTGGAGAATCTTTCGTGGCTTATCGCTCGCGGGTGAGCGCCTACATCCCGTTCCTCCGCTGATCGCGCGGCGAAGGCTCAACGTGCACGAGCACGTCGGCCACCCAGTCCAGATCGTGGCGGATGCGGTTCCGCACCTGTTCGGCGATATCGTGCGACGAGCGAACCGTGATTTCGGGATCGACTTCCAGGTGCAGATCGACGTGATACTGAAATCCTGTCTTACGCGCGAAACATTTTTCCACGCCTTCGACGCCTGAGACCTGCTGCGCCACGTCGCGAATGCTACGCATCATGCCCTCATCGGGCATGGTGTCCATCAGTTGGAGGCCGGTATCGCGCGACACGCGCAAGCCGGTAAAGATGACGATCAGGCCCACGGCGAAGCCGCCGTAGTGGTCGGCCGCCAAGAAGCGCTGGGGATCGTAGAGCGTCAGGCTCACCGCGGTCAGAGCCGCGATACCGGAAACGATATCCACGGCGTCGTTCCAGGCATCGGCGGCCAAGGCAGCGCTGCCGATTTTCTTTCCAAAGTGATACTTTACGCCGCCCATCACGCTCTTGATACCGATGGAGGCGATGAGGGGCAAGATGGCGTAAGACGCCGGCGGCGTATGCACGGCGCCCACGAGCATCAGCGCGTGGAAGGAGATCGCAAAGCCCGCCGCCAGCAGCATGAGGCCCACGAGGAGCCCGGTGAGCGTTTCCGCGCGGCCGTGGCCGTAAGGGTGATTCCAGTCCGGCGGCTTGGCGGCCAGGGTCAATCCGAGAAACACGAGGCCGGATGCCAGCACATCGCCGGCCGACTCCAGTCCATCGGCCACCACGGAGGTCGAGCCGGCCATCACGCCCGTGACGATCTTGAGGACGGCGAGGCCGGCGCTAACGATCATGCCGCCCAGCGCGACCTTCTGGCCGATGCGCATAATTTCAGTGTAGCGGTGGCGACCGGGCGGCGGCGCCTATGCGCGTGTCAGAGTACGTAGCAGGTGTGGCACCGTGCCGGCTCGGCAGCACATTGCGCGCGGCCAGGGGAAGGGACAGGCAGGAATGCCTGTCCTACTACTTCAAGACGGAAGCCAGCCAATAGCCCGGTCTGGTCCTCACGGTCTTGGCATCCGGGCTGTTCACATCGACGCTGATTTCGTGGAAGCCACCCTCTTCTTTGTTGTTGGGGGCATAACTGATGAGGTACTGGCTATGGATTTCAGCGCCGATTTTGGAGATCGCGTCTTCCAGGCCCTTCTGTTTGCCGAACGAAAACTCCGTGCCGCCGGTGCCCTTGGTGAAAACCTCGCCGGGATTGTCCACGAAAATGGCCTTCGTACCCTTGAAGATCTCGACCAGTAACGGAACGAATTGCGCCGATCCGCCCTGTCCGCCGGTGGTCTGCATCACCGTAGTCGGAGTCGCGGGAACGTTGGGTGGCAGCGGATGCATGGCGGGCGGCAGCGTATCCGGGCGCGGGTCGGCGGGCCGCGAGGTCAGCCCCGCCATCATGCGCGAGATGTCCACGGAATAGACGCTGACATTGTTCATCTGGATATCGGTGAGCGCGTCGCGCACTTTACCTTCACTGCCCTTATCGCGCGTTTCCGAGATGAGCAGAAGAATCCGCCGGCGATTGGCGGGGCGCGAGCGCAGCATGCGCACGGACTCGATCACGGCGTCGATCAGCCGGCTGCTGCCGCTGCCCGGCGTGATTTTCTTGAGCGCGGTCTCGATCTTGGTCGAATCCGACGTGAAGTCCTGCATCTTGCGGAAGCGATGATCGAAGGCCAGCACGGCGGCTTCGCCCTGATCCCCGATCACCAGCGGCTGGATCAGCGCGCCGATCTTGCTGATCTTGGGAAGCATGCCCTCCACGTGGTCATTGGCCTGAACGGCAATGACCAGCGAGATAGGCTGAAACGCCACGTCAACTTGAATATTCTGCTCTTTTCCGTTGTCGAGCAGCCGGAAATCCTGCGGCTGAAGTCCGCTGACGTAATCGCCGCGCCGGTCGAGCACCGTAACCGGCGCCATCACTACGTTGACGGTAGCGCGGATAGTCTCGTCGGTTGCGGAGTTGTCCTGCGCGCGAATTCCGAGACTGGCGCCCGCGCAAAGTAAGGCAAGGAGAGTGATTCCTGCACGCACCATGAATTGTCCGACGTTACGGCTTGGCGCCGCGTTCCCTCGCGGCTGAATGTTCGGTTTGGCCACGCAAGAGATCCAGCACGTGGGGCACCAGTTCCACGATAGCATCCAACGACTCCACCGCGCCCTTGGGTGAGCCGGGGAGATTGACGATGAGGACGCGGCCTCGTGTGCCGGCGAGGGCACGGGATAACGTGGCAAACGAAGTCGAACTGCGGCCCCTGGCACGCATCAGCTCTCCCATGCCGGGAATTTCACGGTCGATTACTGCACGCGTGGCTTCGGGTGTCACGTCGCGCGCCGCAATCCCCGTGCCGCCCGTGGTGAAGATGGCGCACACCTGACCCGCATCGGCCACAGCGATCAGGCGCTGGCTGATAACGGGAATATCGTCTGGCACCACGTCCGAGAGCACGACGCACCAGCCGAGCTGCTCGAGGCGCGCTTTCACCGCCGGGCCCGAGCCATCGGTGCGCGTTCCCGCGAAAACGGAATCGCTGACCGTGATGACGGCCACGGTCTTCACGAGGACTTCCTCGTCTTCTTCTTCGCCGGAGAACGGTGAAAGTCGCCGCTCTTTCCGCCGGTCTTTTCGAGAAGATAAAGATCTTCGATGGAGATGGATTTGTCCAGCGCCTTGGTCATGTCGTACACCGTGAGGGCCGCGACGGCGGCCGCCGTCAGCGCTTCCATCTCGACTCCCGTTTGTGCCGTGGTGGCGGCGCTGGCCGTGATGCGCACGCCATCTTTCTCGATGGTCGCCTCCACATCGGCGTGCGAGAGCATCAGCGGATGGCAAAGCGGAATCAGCTCAGAAGTCTTCTTGGCCGCGGCGATTCCGGCGATGCGCGCGATTTCGAGCGGGTTGCCCTTGGGATTCTGAGGCAGCCGCGCCAACACGTCCGGCGCAATCCGCACGAATGCCTGCGCACGGGCCGAGCGCTTGGTATCCGGCTTGGCTGAAACATCCACCATGCGCGGGCTGCCGGCGGAATCGTAGTGCGAGAACTTTTTCATTTCAGGAGCGCGCGCATCAACTCGCCCGCCTTCCACTCGGAGCGGTCCGCTTCGGCCACCAGAAACGCGTTGGCGCGCGTGAGCGATGGCACATCACTCGATCCACGCCACGAAATGGGCGTCAACTGAGGCCCATCAGCGGTCCAGCACACCGTAGCCGGCAAGAAGCGCGTGAGGCCCGGCTTATGGCGGAAGTCGCGCGTGAGCGGCGCCAGCATGAGCGCCAGATCGGACTGTGACTGGCCGCCGAGCAGTTCCACGGCGGCGCGCGCGAACACTTCGAATGTCACCATGGTCGATGCCGGATTTCCGGGCAGCCCGAAGAAGAATTTATCGCCCGCGTGCCCGAATACCAGCGGCTGGCCCGGCTGAACGCGCACACGGTCGAAGTAGAACTCGGCGCCAAGGTCGCTGAGGACGCCCTCCACAATGTCGTACTTGCCGGCAGACACTCCACCCGAGATCAACAGCAAGTCTGCCGTGAGTCCGCGCTCGATGAGACCGAGGGTGTCCTCGTATTGGTCCTTGGCGACCGGCAGAATCACCGGGACACCACCCGCGCGCGCCACCTGGGTTGCCAGCGAATACACGTTCGAGTTGCGAATCTGATACTCGCGTGGGGTTTCGGTGACGGGCACAATCTCGTCGCCGGTGGCCAGGAGCGCGACTCGTGGTTTCGGGCACACAGCGACACGCGCCTTCCCGACGGCCGCAAGCATGGCGATGTCGGCGAAACCCAGCCGCTTGCCCGGAGTGAGCACGGCCTCTCCAGACTGCGCTTCGCACCCCCGCGGGTTGATGAATTGTCCGCGATCGGCTGGACGATCAGTAGTTACGGTTCCGTCCGTGCCACGCGTGACATGCTCCACCATCACAACCGCGTCGGCGCCACGTGGTACCGGGGATCCCGTCATGATTTCGACGGCTTCGCCTGGTCCAACCTGACCGGCAAAACTCTCTCCCGCACGAACCTCGCCGATAAGATGCAGCGTCCCCGGGACGTCCGCCGCGCGCACCGCAAAGCCATCGCGCACCGAGCGTGCTAGAGCGGGATAATCGCGCTCGGCGCGAATTTCCTCGGCCAGCACCCGCCCGGCGCCGCACTCCAGCGCGACTTCTTCCGGCGGCGCAAAGACTCGCCCGGCCATGACGCGCTCGATTACGCAAGCGCGCGCCTCGTCGAAGCTCATCGTGGGCACAGAAGTATTTTACACGCTGAGGCGCGGCGGACCTGTAAACTACTCTTTAATGGTGGAGCCGGCGGGCGGAGGCGTGCGCCAGCTTGCTGCGTGCCAATCTGGCCCGCATAGAAAGCTTTCTTAGAAATTACGGGTGTTTCGAAAGAGGTTAACTGCTTGAGTTATGCGCCAAGGATTCTCATCGTGGACGATGAATCAACCGTTCGTTCCTTATTCGAACAAGTTCTCGCGGAAGACGGTTACTACATCACGGCGGTGGGAACGGCGCGTCAAGCTCTGCATACGCTTTGCGATTTCGAGTTCGATCTCATCATCCTGGACATGAGCTTACCGGATAAGGACGGGGCCGAACTGCTCGGCCATATTCGCTCCGAATCTGCCGATCTGAAAATTTTGGCGGTTTCCGGCTTCATGGCGGGAGGCATGCATGACATAGCTATTTCCGCCGGTGCGACTGCGACCCTCGGGAAACCGACAACACCTCGCAAACTGCGTGAGGCCGTGTACCGGCTGCTGGACTCCTCGTGTTCCTGGAGCGGCACCCCAAACTGATCCAGCTTCTTGCATGTCGCGCTGAGCGGGCGGACAATCAAGGCAGAGAAGGACGGCGGGTGCTTCACCTGTCCGGGTTCAGGCCATGGAAGACCTCCCATTTCGCGACCGCCTTCAAGCCGGTCAACTGCTTTCTCGAAAACTTGCGCGTTACGCCGATCGAACCGACGTGATCGTGCTGGCGCTCCCGCGCGGCGGCGTGCCGGTGGGTTACGAGGTTGCCAAGGCGTTGCACGCGCCGCTGGATGTGTTTCTTGTCCGCAAACTGGGCGTCCCCGGCCAGGAGGAGCTGGCTATGGGCGCCATTGCCACCGGCGGTTTGCGCGTACTGAATGAAGAAGTCGTGCGGGCGATGGGCATTTCGCCGCGGGTGATCGATGCCGTGGCCGCCAGAGAGTCGTGCGAGCTTGCGCGGCGCGATCAACTATACCGCGGCTCCCGCACCGCCCCGAAAGTGACC
The DNA here is from genome assembly GCA_041486185.1 of Bryobacteraceae bacterium. Classification (GTDB taxonomy): domain Bacteria; phylum Acidobacteriota; class Terriglobia; order Bryobacterales; family Bryobacteraceae; genus QHXW01. Next base: position 10,143 of record JBGPKX010000166.1, read on the forward strand.
GGCCGCACGGTGATCCTGGTGGATGACGGCCTGGCTACCGGTTCGACTATGCGGGCCGCCATCGGAGCGCTGCAACAGGAAAAACCCGGCCGCATGGTAGTCGCAGCCCCTGTCGCCGCCGCGCCGACGTGCCAGGAACTTGCGAATGAAGTGGACGAAATGGTGTGTTACGCCACACCGGAACCGTTCTATTCGGTTGGTTTCTGGTACGAGGATTTTTCTCAAACCACCGACATCGAGATTCGCGATCTGCTGGAGCGAGCCGCCAAGGAACTGTCTGCCGCCACACCATGAAAGTAAGCGGTGAAGAACGGTTGGTGCGGATTGCAGTGGACTCGGTTCAACTCGAAGGCGGTCTCGGCCTGCCCGAAGACGCTGCCGGTGTGGTGGTGTTCGCGCATGGCAGCGGCAGCAGCCGGCACAGCCCACGCAACCGGTATGTGGCCCAGGCGCTCCGTGAGGGTGGGCTGGGCACTTTGTTGATGGACCTGCTGACCGAAGCGGAAGAGCGCGAGGATGTGCGCACCGGTCGCTTACGATTTGATATCGGCTTGCTGGCTGAGCGCGTGGCAGCCGCATCGGACTGGCTGACACGAAATCCGGCGACGGCCCATTTGCGCATCGGATATTTTGGCGCGAGCACCGGCGCGGGGGCGGCTCTGGTGGCCGCGGCGGAGCGCCCGGATGACGTCGGCGCGGTGGTTTCTCGCGGCGGTCGCCCGGACTTGGCCATCCCGGTCCTGGAGCGCGTGAAGGCGCCAACCCTGCTGATTGTGGGCGGAGAGGACCTTCCCGTCATCGAAATGAACCGCGAAGCCCTCAAGCACCTGAACGTCGAGAAGCGCCTGGAAATCGTCCCTCGAGCCAGCCACCTGTTCGAGGAACCGGGCGCGCTCGAGAAGGTCGCCCGGCTGGCGCGCGAGTGGTTTACACAGCACCTGAAGCCGTATACTATTCGATAGTCGGAGGTGCTGGATGTTCCTGCGAACGGTGCTTGTCGGGGCTTGCGCCGCGCTCATCTCACAAGCTGCTAGCGCTCCTTCTCGGATCACTTTCAACAAAAATGTTCTGGCCATCATGCAGAAGCGATGCCAGGGCTGTCATCGTCCGGGCGAAGTTGCGCCCATGTCGTTTCTGACGTACAGCGATGTGCGGCCTTGGGCCAAGGCCATTCGCGAAGCCGTGCTGACGCGCAAGATGCCGCCATGGTTTGCCGACCCGCATTACGGCAAGTTCTCCAATGACCGCTCGATGACCAAAAGCGAGATCGATACGCTGGTTTCCTGGGTGGATGGAGGCGCGCGCGAGGGTGACGCGCAGGACGCTCCGCCGCCTGTCGAGTGGGTGGACGGCTGGAGCATCGGAAAACCCGACCAGGTTTTCGAAATGCCGCATGATTTTGACGTGCCCGCCGCAGGAACTATCGAGTATCAGTATATCGTGATCCCGTCCGGATTCGCCAAGGACACCTGGGTGCGGGCGGCTGAAGCCCGGCCAGGCAACCGGCGGCTGGTGCATCACATCATCGCTTTCGTGCGCCCGCCTGGTTCCGAGTGGCTGAAGGATGCCAAACCCGGCGTGCCATTCGTGCCTGTGGAGAAGAAGGAAGAAGGAAACGACAAGAAGAAAGAGCAGAAAGAGGAGCAGGACGATAGTGCCGCCACTCCGGAGCTGCTCATCGGCTTCGCGCCCGGCCTGGTGCCCATGACGCTTCCGCCGGGGCAGGCCAAACTGGTCAAGGCCGGCTCCGATTTCGTGTTTCAGATGCACTACACGGCTAGCGGCAAAGCCAGCACGGATCGCAGCCGTATCGGGGTGATCTTCGCCAAAGAGCCACCCAAGGAGCGCGTATTCACCGCCAATGCCCTTAACTCGAAGTTTGTGATTCCCGCAGGCGATCCGGCTTACCGCGTGGACTCCAGCATCACGCTGCAGGCGCCGGCCCGGCTGGTGGACCTGATGCCGCATATGCACTATCGCGGCAAAGATTTCGAATACCGCCTGGTCTATCCCACCGGCGAAACCCAGACTGTTCTGAGTGTCCCCAAGTACGATTTCAACTGGCAGCTCTTCTACTATTTTGCCGACCCGATTGTGCTGCCCAAGGGCACCAAGATCGAGTGCACCGCGCACTTCGATAACTCGCCCAACAATCCGTACAATCCCGACCCAAAGAAGGAAGTCCGCTGGGGCGATCAGACCTGGGAAGAGATGATGATCGGCTGGTTCGACGTGGCCGTGGACGCCGCCAAGGACCCGGTCGACG
>JBGPKX010000167.1:0-12361 GCA_041486185.1 Bryobacteraceae bacterium
GACGCAGAGACGCCGAGGAAGGCAAGAAGAGAGCGGCCCGGTCGACCGCGGCGCGATCCGGAAGGGATGCGGATCCGCGGAGTGATGGACGCGGCCGGCTTGAGATTTCAACCTTCCGGTGCGGCTGCCGCCACCGCCCAAGGGCCGCGGAGAATTAGATTTCTCGGCGTCTCCGGGCCTCGGCGGTGGGAAGCCTTTTCCGTGTTAGCGACGGATTACGGGCGCGCTGCCCGCCCGTTCTACGGTACGATCGAAAACTCATGGACACATTTCACATTGCCGTGATCGCCGGAGACGGCGTGGGCAAGGAAGTCATCCCGCAGGCGAAGCGCGTGCTCGAAAAGATCGGGCGGCAGTATCAATTCCAGTTTGCGTTTCAGGATTTCGACTGGGGCTCGGATTACTATTTCCGCAACGGCCGCATGATGCCGGCGGACGCGCTCGAACTGCTTCGGCCCTCCGATGCCATCCTGCTGGGCGCCGTGGGGCATCCGAAGATCCCCGATCACGTGACGCTGCACGGTCTGCTCCTGCCCATCCGCCGCGCCTTCGACCAGTACGCCAACGCGCGGCCTGCCGTGCTTTACCGCGGCGTCGAATCGCCGCTCGCGCTGCGCAAGGGTGAGCAGATCGATTTGGTGGTAGTGCGCGAGAACACCGAAGGCGAATACGCGCAAGTGGGCGGCTTCGTCTACCACGAACAGCCGGAAGAGGTGGCCATCCAAACGGCGGTGTTCACCAGGCGCGGCATCGACCGCATCGTGCGCTTTGCCTTCGAGCTGGCGCGTCGCCGCAACCGCAAGAAACGCGTGACGTCGATTACCAAGTCGAACGCGCAGGGATTCGGTATGGTGCTCTGGGACCGTGCGTTCGCCGGCGTGGCCGCGGAGTTCCCCGATATCTCGACCGAATCCCTGCTGGTGGATGCCGCCGCCATGAACTTCATCCGCCGTCCGGAGAGCTTCGACGTCGTGGTGGCCTCGAATCTGTTCGGCGATATCCTGAGCGATATTTCGGCCATCATCGTGGGTAGCATGGGGCTCGCGCCCAGCGCCAACCTGGACCCGTTGCGGCGCTATCCTTCGATGTTCGAGCCGGTGCACGGCTCGGCGCCGGATATTGCGGGCAAGGGCGTGGTGAACCCGCTGGCCACCATCTTGAGCGCGGCCATGATGCTCGACCATTTGCAAGCCACCGAGGCCGCGCGCCGGGTGGAGAGCGCCGTGGCTGAGGTGCTGGCTGACGGACGTGTTCGCACGCCCGACATAGGCGGCAAAAGCAGTACCGCGGAGGTGACCGATGCAGTTCTCGAAAAACTGGGCAAGTAAAGCGGGCATTCTTGCCTGTGCTCTGGCGGCGCTGCCGTTGTCCGCCGCGCCGCGCTGGAAGGACCGCTACGCCAAGGTCAACGGCGTCCGCCTGCACTACGTAGAGCAGGGAAAGGGCCCGCTGATCCTGTTCCTCCACGGCTTCCCCGAATTCTGGTACTCGTGGAAGGACCTGCTCACGGATTTCGGGCGCGACCACCACGCGGTCGCCGTCGATATGCGCGGCTACAACCTGTCGTCGAAGCCCGAGCCGGTGGACGCTTACCGCGTACCTGTTATCGTCGAGGACATTCGCGCGCTGGCCGTGAAGCTGAAAGCCAAAAAGTTCGTCCTTGTGGGGCACGACTGGGGCGGCGTGATCGCCTGGGCGTTCGCAGCGCAACACCCGGAGATGCTCGACAAGCTCGTGATTGTCAACGCGCCGCATCCGACTGTGTTTGGCCGCGAGCTGGCCAACAATCCGGCGCAGCAAAAAGCCAGCGGCTATTTCAACCTGTTCACATCGCCCGAGGCCGAGCAGACGCTCAGCCAGAACAATTACGCCGGGATGCTGGGAATGTTCGGATCCCTGCTCACCGGCGAGGATCGCAAGCAGTATCTGGCCGCATGGAACCAGCCCGGCGGATTGACGGGCGGTCTGAATTTTTATCGCGCGAGCCAATTGCGCTCGCCCGCGGGATTACCAGCCGGACAGACGGCGACGCCGCCCGCGATACAGCCGCTCGCGACGATCACCACGCCGACCCTGGTCATCTGGGGCGAGAAGGACACGGCTTTGCTGACCGGAAATCTTGAGGGTCTGGATCAGTACGTGAAACCTCTGACCATTCGGCGTGTTCCCGATGCGGGGCATTGGGTGGTGCATGAGAAGCCTGCGCAGGTCATTCAGTATATCCGCGAATTTCTGAAGTCCGGTGCTTGACGCGTCGCATGGAAATTCGCGTTCTCAATGAGCACGACGCCGAAGCCTGGTGGACGCTGCGGCTCGAAGCGCTCGAGCGCGAGCCGTATGCCTTTAGCTCATCGGTGCCTGAACTCCGTTCCACCCCTATCGAGGAGGTCCGAAAGCGCCTGTGCGCGAGTGCCAACTTCGTGCTGGGCGCGTTCGCGGAGGGCGTGCTGGTCGGAGTCGCCGGTTTCGCCCGTGAACAGAGCGAAAAATCGAGACACAAGGGTTTCATCTGGGGCGTGTACGTCTGTGAGAAGTGGCGCGCGCGGGGCGTGGGGCGCAAGCTCCTTACGGAATTACTGCAGAAAGCCAGCGTGCAGCCTGGCCTCGAGCGCATCACGCTGCACGTCGCGGCCACTCAGGCAGCCGCCCGTAGCCTGTATTCTTCGCTCGGCTTCGAGACCTACGGATGCGAGCCCGATGCTTTGAAGATCGGCGAGACGTATGCCGACGAGGAACTCATGCTCCTCCGTCTGCCTACCCCCTGAAGCCGCCAAACGCGTCTTCGATTTCGCGTCGCGCTTCGGCCGGCGGCACGACCAGTGGCAGCCTTGGCGGCCCACCGTAGTAGCCATTCAGATCCATCGCGTGTTTGAGTCCGGGCACGCCGTGACGGCACTCGCCGATCAGCTCGGCGGCGGGCAGAATACGCTTCTGCCAGTCGATTCCGGCTTCCTCCTCCCGCGTGCGGTGCGCTTCCCAAATGGCGATGCAGGCATAGGGAGCGGCGGCAGCAAAATCGAGAATCGCGGCCGTCGCGCCGGATTGAAGCGCCGGCCACAGATGCGACGCTGAACGGGCAAGCACTTCGAGACCCGAACGCCCAGCCTTGCCTGCTTGGCCGCACACGGCGATCACGTTGGGATGCTCTGAAACGGCCACCGCTACATCCGGGTCGGCGCTGCCCACAATGACGGGAATCCTCGATCTATCAGCGATCGCACGGAAAAACGCTAGCTGCGTTTCCGCGCGGCCATGCGGCGAATCGACCAGCGCGGCCTTATAACCCAAATCCGCCGCGCGGTTCGAGAGCGTGACGCTCTCACGAACCCCCGGCATCGCCGCAGCCGCGATCAGCATCTTTTCCGGCACGGCATATTTCGCCACCATCTCCCACACCGCGGTCTTTTCTTCTGCCGCTAGTAATGATCCCTCGCCGGCCGGCCCACACACCACGTAACCCGCAAGCGTAGTCCGGTTCCATTTCTCGACGTTGTGCTCTACCTTCACCTTGTAGATATCGCCTTTGTGATCGAATGGTGTGGTGATCTCGGCGAAGATTCCTTGAAGTTTCATCCGCAAACCATGTTCTCTCTGTATCTGGAATGCCGGCAAGAGGAAAAAGATCGGCTGATCGCCGAACTTTGGGAGCGCGGGTCGAGCGGTATCACGGAGTCCGACCTGCCCATGCACCGCAGCGGGCTGCGCGCGTTCTTTGCGAACGATGCGGAGGCGCCCGTAATGGCCCATGAATTCGCCAGTTGGTCGGCATCCTGGCAAGCCGAAGAACCGCGCGACTGGATCGCCGAAGCCCGGAGCCGGCTCGAGCCCATGCAGGTGGGCTCGCGATTCTACCTGGTACCTGAGTGGCGTGACGATCCCACGCCCGCCGGCCGCTTTCGTATTGCGGTCAACCCCGGCATGGCTTTTGGCACCGGCGCGCACGAATCGACTCAGCTATGCCTGGAGGCGCTGGAGCGTGAGCTGAAGCCGGGCATGACCGTGCTCGATGTGGGCACCGGCTCGGGCATTCTCGCTCGCGCAGCAGAGCTGTTGGGCGCGGGACGAGTGATCGCCTGCGATCTCGATCCGGTTGCGGTGGAGCTGGCGCGCCGGCCGTTGTCGTTCGTCGGAACTGTGGACGCCGTGCGCAGTGCCAGTGTCGATTTAGTGGTCGCCAACATCAGTCCGGAAGCCATCATCGCGCTCGCGCCCCAACTGATGCACGTGCTGCGCGCCAGCGGTATCGCGATTGTCAGCGGATTCGAATTGCAGGAAGTGTCTGCAGTAAGCGCGGCCCTACGCCTCGCTGGCGCGGGTGTTCGAATGTCGCTGGCGAAACGCAACTGGAACGCTTTGGTGGCGAACCTGTAGCGAAGGGCCACGCTGCTCTTGCCGGGACCTGCGGCTTTTCGCGATGTATATTTAGAAATCCGCCATGAAAACTCTCTTGATCGCTCTGGCGCTTCTCGCGCCGCTCTGCGCCGCCCCGCGCACCGAGATCGGCGAAATCAACGGCGCCAGGTTCCGCATCGACGTTCCCGAAAAATGGAATGGCGGCCTGGTCGTGTATTGCCATGGCTACAGCGACACTCCCGGAAGCTACGAAAACAAGCCCAACCCGTTCATTGATGTTTTTACCAGCCAGGGCTATGCGTTCATCCAATCCGGCTACGCGGCGGGCGGATGGGCAATCCAGGAAGCGGTCGAGGATACCGAGGCGCTGCGCCGCTACTTCATTCGCAAATACGGCGCGCCGAAAGAAACGTACGTCACCGGGCATTCGATGGGCGGCTTTCTGACTATGGTGCTGGTCGAATCGTTCCCCAGTATCTATGACGGCGGACTGCCATTATGTGGCCCGCTAGGCGCAGTTACTTGGTTCATGGAGCGGCAGCCCTTCGATTTGCGCGTGGTGTTCGATTACTATTTTCCCGGCGCGCTTCCGAATGCCGCCAGCGTGCCCGCGACTTTCAAGATGAGCAAGGAGATCAACGAGCAGATCACGCAGTTGCTCGACTCGAAGGCGGACAAATCCGAAATTCTGCGCCGCTGGTCGGGCATCCGCACAAACAAGGAACTGGCCGGCACGGTTGTGTTCTTCACCTACATCCTGATGGATCTGGAGCAGCGCGGCGGCGGCAACCCATTCGACAACCGCAACATTATTTATTCGGGCACGCCCGATGACAACGCACTCAACGACGGCGTGAAGCGCTATGCGTCAAATCCACGCGCGACCGAATATCTGCACACCTACTACACGCCCACCGGCCGGTTAACGCGGCCCATGCTGGCCATCCACACGACGTACGATCCGCTGGTTCCGCCGTGGATACCCAACGCCTACTCCGTGCTGACCGAGACCATGGGCACCAGCAATCTGTTCGTCCAGCAATACGTGAAGCATGACGGCCATTGCGCCATCAACAATGCCGAGGTGGCGCGCGGTTTCGAGGAACTGCGCGAGTGGAAGAACCGCGGTGTACGTCCGCCCGCCGGAGCCGATCAATAGGATCGTTCGCGCGTCGCGGTAAGCTGGACTCTTAATGCGATTGCTGACCGGACCTGCCGGTTCCGGCAAGACCTTCACTGTCCTCGAAGGCCTGCGTGCGGCGCTCGGGCGGAAAGACAGCAGCGTGCGCTTGCTGGTACCCACCGCCACCATGGCGCAGCACCTCCGCAATGAAATGGCGCGCCAGGGATTTGTATTTTCTCCCAGCGTGATCCAGACGCTCTCGCGTTTCATCGAGTCGTGGACCGTGGATCTCCCGCAGGTTTCAGAACCCGTCTTTCACCTGCTGGTCGAGAAATGCGTGCGCCGGCTGAACCATCCCGCGTTCGCGAAGGTCGCGCACCTCGCAGGATTTCACACAAAGCTAGCTCAAGTGATCGAAGAGTGTTCCGCCGCGGGATGCGACGTCGGCCTGCTTCGAGAACAGCTTCCGGCATCCGCGCTCACGAGAGCTCTGGCCGACGTGTTCGAAGAAGTGAAGCGTGAACTCGATACACAGAAGCTCGGGCTACGCGCTACGCGTCTGGGTGTGGCGGCGGCGCGCATCGCAAAGGCAGGAACCGAACCCGTGAAGACCATCTGGCTCGACGGATTCTTTTCCCTTACCGATCCCGAACTGGCCGTCATTGAGGCTATGGCAAAGCAGGCGGACGTCACCGTCGCGCTGCCTTCAGACGAAATCGCAGCGGCAACCCGCGCACGCCTCTTGGCCATCGGATGCGAAGAACCAAGGATCACGCACGAACGCGTCCGGCCTAAGCCCAAGCTGTTCGTCGCCCCTGGAATCGAGCGGGAAGCCGATGAGATCGCGCGCCGGATTCTCGAAGAGGTCGCCGCCGGTCGCTCATTCCGCGAGATTGGGATCATTGTGCGATCGCCGGAAGTATACGTGGCGCTGCTGCGCGCGACGCTCGAACGCTTCGGCATTCCTGCAAGATTCTACTTTGATTCGATCCTGACCGAACAACCTGCCGTGCGCTGCCTGGCCGGAGCCGTGGACGCGATGCTCGGCGGCTGGGATCACGAGCAAACGCTCAGAATCATGAAGCTGGCCCCGGGTGTGGGCGTCTCGGCGCCGATGGACCGCTTCGAATTCCAGGTGCGCGAACGGCTCCCGGGAGCCGGACTCGAGGCTCTGCAGCAACTGGCGACTGAGGTCTGCGCAGACGACCAGTGGTTTCTCCGCATGCTGGATCGTATGGCGGAACTGGATGCCTGGCGACTCCTGACGCTGAAGCCGGCTGAATGGTGCGCACAGTTCGCGACGCTGCGGGCACTCTACCGGCCCGTGCGTCCGCGCGATCCCGTGAGCCGTGAAACAACCATGGAGTGGCGCTCGCAGGCACAGGCGCTCGATGCTTTCGAAGCCGCGGCTGCCGAGACTGCGCGCTTCTTCGATCCGGAAACGAAGCTTTCGCTCGAGCAATTCTGGCCGGCCCTGAAGGCAGCGCTCCGGCTTACCCCGCTGCGCGTTGCCGACGAGCGCCGCGACGTAGTTCACGTGCTCAGCGCGTACGAAGCCCGGCAATGGGAGCTGCCGGTGGTGTTCGTGTGCGGGCTGGTGGAAGGCCAGTTTCCGCGCTATCACCCGCCTGATCCGTTTCTGGCCGAGCAGTTCCGGCGCCGCCTGAAAGAGCACGGCGTGCGCATTCGCACCGCGGACGACGTCGAGCGGGAGGAGCGGTTTCTCTTCGATTCGGCGCTGAGCCGCGCCACTGCGTCGGTCATTCTGAGCTATCCAAAAAACGACGCACGCGGCGAACAGAATCTGCCTTCGCTGTTTCTCGATCCGGAAGAGGCTGTTACGGCGAGTCGGCCCGTGCGGGTGCAACTCGGCGAAGCCGCGGCAGTGGCGCCCGCGAGCGTCATCCGTTCAGCCGATCTGCTGCGTGTGCTTGAACAAACACAAGCCGAGGTGCGGCCCACGGCCCTCGAATCCTATCTGCAATGCCCGTTCCAGTTTTTTGGACGGTACACGTTACGGCTCAAAGGCGCTCCGGAGCGTCCCGAGGAGCGTCTCGGCTTTCTGGAGCGTGGCATCATCGTGCATCGCGTGATTGCCGAGTGGCTCACCGTCCGCGGCCCAATCGAAGAAATCTTCAACCGTATATTTCACGAGATGACGCAAGCCAAGTTTATTCCCGCCGGCTATAAAACCGAGTTGTTCCGCGCCGGGATGCTCGCAGACTTGCGCCGCTTCGCCGCCAGCGAGTGTTGGCCCGCGGATTATCAAAGCGAAGGCGAAATCGCCTGCCGGTTCGAGCTTGCGAGCGGCCTGGGAATTAGCGCGCGCATCGACCGTCTTTTGAAAACGCCGGATGGGCGCGGGTTCGTCATCGACTACAAGTACAGCCCGACGTCCAAGGACAAGGTCGCGAATCAAAATCTGCTGCAAGGGCCGCTTTACTGGCTCGCGGTGGAACGGGCGTTCGGCTTGCAACCGGCCGGCATGTACTATTGCAGCCTGCGCGACGGCCTGGAGTACGCGGGTTGGGGCGAGCAACCCGCATGGCTTGCAGGAGCGACGATCAAAGCGTTCTCGCGCGAGTGGCTCGAATCGGCCATCGAACGGAGCGTGCGTGCGTCGCAAGAGATAACGGCCGGCCGCGTCGAGCCTGCTCCCAGCGATCTCTCGAAATGCCGGCTGTGCGATTTCAAAGATATCTGCCGCTACCAGGGCGTGGCAGTCGCGATGGCGGAGGGCGCTTAGTGGATTTCACGCCGCGGCAGCTCGACGCGATTGACGTTTCGAAAGCCGGGCAGGACACTTGCGTGGTTGCCGGACCGGGGTCGGGTAAGACGCGCGTCCTGGTGGAACGCTATCGCCGCCTCGTGGAAGCCGGCGTCCCGCCGCAGCGTATCCTGGCCATCACGTTTACCGAAAAAGCCGCGCGCAACATGAAAGAGCGGCTGGCGGAATCCTTCCGCGAAATGCCGGAGCGCCGGCGCGAGCTCGAGCAGGCCAACGTCTCGACCATTCACGGCTTCTGCGCGCGCCTGCTGCGGGAGAACGCCGTCGCTGCCGGAATCGACCCGGAGTTTCGCGTGCTGGATGCGCGCCAAGCGACCATCATGCAGCGTCAAGCCGCCAGCGACACGCTCGACGCCCTGTTCGACGCCGATCCCGAAGCCATGCGCCGGCTGATGCGCGGCCTGGCGTCGCCCGACCTGGAAGGCGCAATTCCCGACGTGTACGATACCATGCGTGCTGCCGGCGTTCCGGCCGGCGAGCTGCGCGGGTTCGAGATGGACGGCGCCATCGGCCTGCCCGAGCTGCGAAACGCCATGGGCGCACTCGGCCAAGAAAATCTGTTTGGATGGAACGCGAGCCAGGTGGAGCGCCTGCAAGAGGTCCTGGCGGCAGCGTTGCGCGTGGCCGAACTTCCCGATGGGCCCGTGACAGCCGGGCATTTCCGCGTCATCGGCCAATTTCCCACGAGCCTGGCTGGCCTGAAGAGGAAGACCGACAGCTACACGCGGCTGATGGCCATCAAAGACGATGTTCTGCCGGACGTTTATCGGACACTGATCACCGAATACTACTCCCGCGAGCGCGCAACGTTGATCGCAGTGATCGAACGCTTCGACCGGCTCTATAGCGAGCGCAAACGCCGTATGGGAACGCTCGATTACGCCGATCTGGAAGCCTTCGCCGTAGGGTTGCTCGACGAAAACAAGGGCATCCGCGACCACGTCCGTGAACAATTCCAGCACGTGCTGATGGATGAGTTTCAGGACACGAACGGCCAGCAGTCCAAGCTGGTCGATCTGCTGCGCGCCCCGAACCGTTTCTATGCCGTGGGCGACATTAATCAGTCGATCTACGGCTTTCGCCACGCCGATCCTGAGGTGTTCCGGGCTTATCGCGACCGTGTGGAGAGTGACGGGAAGCATCTGGTTGAGTTGGTCGAAAACTGGCGCAGTCGGGCAGGAATCCTGTGCGCGGTCGAAACCATCCTGCACCTGGCGCGGGGAATCGAGCCGCGTCCGCTCGTGGCCGCCAAGGAATTTCCGCAGAAGTTGGAGGCGCCGGTAGAAGTGATTGCCGCCATTGCCGAAACGCAGGAGGCCGCGCTGGATCTGGAAGCGCGCTGGGTGGCGCGGCGCATCGTCGAGCTCACCGAATCGTTGCAACTGGAAAGCGGTCAGGCGGGCTTCGGCGATATCGCGGTGCTGGTGCGCAACTCCGAGGTGCTGCCGATGTTCACGCGCGCTTTCGAACAGGCCGGCGTTCCGTATCTGCTGAATCAAGGCAAGGGATTCTTCGAGACGCGCGAAGTTGTGGATCTCACGCATCTGCTGCGCGCGATCTCGAATCCACGCGACGAAATCAGCCTGGCTGGCGTTCTGCGCTCGCCCTTCACCGGCATTTCCGATGAAGCTTTGATGCGGCTCAAGACGGCCGGCAATTTGGGCAGCGCCTTGCGCCGGCTCGATCACCTCGAAATGCCGTTTGACCCCGAAGATCTGCGCAAGCTGCTTCGGTTCCGCGAGCAATTGGTCCGCTGGCGCGAGGCGCGCGATGTCGTGGGTTTCGACCGGCTGCTCATGCGCGCTATAAATAAAACCGGTTACACATCCGATCCGGGCAGCCGCGCCGCCGGCAATATCGAAAAGTTTCTGGCGATGGCGCGAGAGGCATCCACCCGGCTCACGCTCGCCGAGTTCGTCGAAGAGATTGCATTGATGCGCGACGCCGATGCGCGCGACGCGGACGCCCCGCCTGAAGACGCCGTCAACGCAGTCCGCATCATGACAATTCATGCGGCCAAGGGACTCGAGTTTCCCGTGGTATTTCTGGCCGCGCTGCACAAGGGTATCCAGACAGGCGTCGGCCAGCTCGCCTTTTCGCCGCGCGTTGGATTAGGCGCTAAATGGCGCAATCCGGCATGCGAAGACGAGAAGGGCGATTGGTATCACGCCGAGATTCGCGAAGAGGCTGGCCGCCGCGAAATCGAGGAAAGCAACCGGCTGTTCTACGTCGCGATGACGCGCGCCGAAGAGCATCTAGCGTTCTCGTATTCGAGTTTCGGCAAACGAAAAGAATGGGCGGCGGCGCTCGAAGAAGCGCTGGGCCTCGACCTCAGCGTTCCGCAGCAGAGAGTGCAACTCGTGGATGCGCCGAACGGCGACCGCTTTCCGCTGCGCGTTTTCGCCGCGAATGCTCCGCCCGCGCCCCGGGAGCGCACCGCGCCGGCGGCAACAACGGTAGAGATTCAGATCGTCGCGCCTCCCGCAGTGCACCACCAGCACGATTCTGCGGCCAGCGTGACTTCGGTTGCGCTTTTTGCCCACTGCCCGCGCCGCTATTATCTGGAGCGCTATTTGGGCTGGCGCGGAGTTAACCCGCGCAATCTGCGACAGAACCAAGAAGACGAGCCGGATGACGAACTCGACGCCACCGGTTTCGGCCTCCAGGTCCACGCGCTACTCGCCGGGCAATCGATAGACGACGCCACGGCCGAGGCGCGCAAACTCGTCACCGCATTCCATGCAAGCGAACTGGGCCTCCGCGCCGCGCACGCTTCCCGCAGCGAACGAGAAGCCGATTTTCTGATGGCGGTCGAGGACATCGTGCTTCGCGGGCAAATCGATCTGTGGTTTGAAGAAGCCGGCGAGCTGGTGCTCGTGGATTACAAAACCGACGAGGTCAAAGCCCGCGACGTAGCTGTTCGCGCCGAATTCTACGCGCCCCAATTGCGTCTCTACGCCATGGCGCTGGAACGCATCACGGGCCGGTTTCCGCACAAAGCCTTCGTCTATTTCCTGCGTCCCGGTGTGGCCGCGCCCATCACGCTCGAGCGCACGCTGCTCGACGATCCGGAGTCGCTGGTTCGCGATTTTCGCCAAGCGCAGTCCACTCTCGATTTTCCGCTGCGCGAAGGCGAGCACTGCCGGCGCTGCCCGTACTATCGCGGTCTGTGCCCGGCCGGATCAACCGTGGCCGATGTAGTCCATGCGTCCGCCGTCAACCGTGAGGATCTGGGCGGTGACGAAGCCGGACTCGGGTGAGACCAGAAACGCTACGGCGTTGGCGATGTCTTCCGCCGTTCCCACGCGCCGCACCATGGCCTTGGCGGCGATTTGCTCCGTGACCGCGGCAATTTGCTCGCGCGTGCGGCCTTCGGTCACCATTTCGGTCGCGATAAATCCCGGCGCCACGGCGTTGACGGTGATGCCATGCGGCCCGAGTTCCATGGCAAATCGCCGCGTGAGTACCGACACCGCGGCTTTCGTGGCGGCGTAAAAAGTAGTGCCTGCCATGGCTGTGCCGTGCGCCGCAATCGAAGTGAGATTCACGATTCGCCCGAAGTGCCGCGCCTGCATACCCAGCACAACCGCGCGCGTGACATTCACCAAGCCATCGACATTGGTGTGGCGCATGCCTTCCATCTGGGTGTAATCGAAATCAGCGAGATCGCCGCGCCGGAAAACGCCGGCATTATTGACCAGGATGTCGATCGCTCCAAACTCGCGTTCCACTTTTTCGACCATTGCGCGGACTGCCCCGGCATCGCCGATGTGCGCCCCGAGCGGCAACGCCTTGCCTCCGGCGCTCCGAATTTCCGCGGTCAGCGACTCGGCGCCCACCGCGCGCTCCCTGTAATTGATTCCCACAGCCGCGCCGTCGCGTGCCAGCCGCAGTGCGATGGCCCTTCCGATGCCTCGCGACCCACCGGTCACCAGCGCCGTTTTTCCTTCGAGCTTCATGCATTGAAGTTGACCGCGAATGGCACAAGTTGTCAAGAAATTCGCAGTCGGTGGGTTACAATCAAGAGGTGGCTCGCCGTTTTTTGGCCCGCATTTCGGGCGGTTAGCTCAGTTGGTTAGAGCGTCTGCCTTACAAGC
>JBGPKX010000168.1:0-12324 GCA_041486185.1 Bryobacteraceae bacterium
CGCGGCCTCGACATCTTGCAGCGCATCCAGAAGATGCCGCATCTCAACGTGCAGATTGTCGAGGACGATTTCCCGCACGTGCGCGAAGTGGACATGAAGCTGATCGAGCTGGCCAAGGTGTACGACTGCAAAGTCATCACCAACGACTTCAACCTGAATAAAGTCGCGCAACTGCACGGCGTTCAGGTGCTGAATATCAATGAGCTGGCCAATTCGCTCAAGCCCATCGTGCTGCCCGGCGAGACCATGCGCGTGTTCATTTTGAAGGAGGGGAAAGAGTACAACCAGGGCGTGGCGTATCTGGATGACGGTACCATGGTGGTGGTGGATAACGCCAAGCGCATGATTTCGAAGACCATCGACATCGCGGTAACAAGCGTACTGCAAACCACCGCGGGTAAGATGATTTTTGGGAAGTTCGACGACCGCATGCACGCGGTAGTAACCGAGAAGCATGAGCGGCCGGCGCAGCGCAAGGCGGAAGTGGTGGGCGAAGGCTGAAGTCTTGCGACGGGGGAGAGAGGGAGATCGGGAGACGGGCAGACGGCGATCTTTTTCTCCCCCTCCCCCCATCTCCCCCTCTCCTGCGTCGCCAGAGGCAAAGACGAATACTGAATGTCTATGAAAGTGGCTGTCATACTCCCGGCTGCCGGCCTCGGTACCCGCATGGGACGCACCTCGGCGGAAACCACGGGCACCAGCCGGAAGCAGTTCATGCTGCTCGAAGGGTCGCCGATACTGCTGCATACGGTGCGGAAGTTCGCGGCCTCGGATCGCGTGCGCGAAATTGTGATCGCGCTGCGGCGCGAGGATCTCGAATGGGTGGGCGATCTGCTGCGCGCGGAAATTCGCAACAAGCCGGTCCGCGTGGTCGAGGGCGGTAACAGCCGGCAGGAGTCGGTGGAGCGGGGCCTCGCCGCGGTGAGTCCGGATACGGATCTGGTGGCGGTGCATGACGCGGTGCGTCCGTTCATCGATCTCGAAATCATCGAAAAGGCCATCGACGAGGCGGCCGAGTTCGGCGCCGCGATCGTAGGCATCGTTCCGGTGGACACCGTCAAGCAGGTCAGCGGCGCGCAGGCCTCGGGCGCTAAGATTCGCTCCACCATCTCGCGCGAGCGCCTGGTGCTGGCGCAAACGCCGCAGGTATTCCGCCACGATCTATTGAAGCAGGCGTTCGAAGCCGCGCGGCGCGACGGGTTTGTGGGCACGGATGAATCCAGCCTCGTCGAGCGCCTGGAACAGGTGGAAGTCCGTGTGGTGATGGGCAGCGACCGCAACATCAAGATCACCAAACCCGGAGATATGGATCTCGCGCGATTGTTCCTGGAACAGGAAACGGCCCGGCAGGCGCTTTCTTGAGCGAATACCGAACCGGGCTGGGGTGGGACGTCCACCGGCTCGCAACCGGCCGGCCGCTGATCCTCGGCGGCGTGACCATTCCTTCCGAATTCGGGCTCGAAGGCCACTCCGATGCCGACATTCTGGCGCATGCCATCACCGATGCCGTCCTAGGCGCCGCAGCCCTGGGCGATATCGGCATGCATTTCCCCGACACCGACCCGCGCTGGAAAGGCGCCGACAGCCTCGTCTTTCTGAAGCACGCATACGAGCTGGCACGCGGCGCCGGTTTCGAGATCGTGAACGTCGATTCAACCGTGATTCTGGAGCGTCCCAAGCTCAAGGACTACCGCGGAGCCATTCGCGAGAAGCTGGCGGCGGCTCTCGGGCTGGCGCTCGATCGAGTATCGGTGAAATTCAAGACGGCGGAGAAGGTGGGACCGGTGGGCGAGGGGCGGTCGGCCGAGGCGCAGGCGGTGGTGACGGTACGGAGGGAGTGATCGAGATCACTGCACGAATTCATCGCGAAGAATTGTAGAGATCTGTTTGCGCAACACGGGCACATCCTCTGCCGCGTGTCGCCAGACTTCTTCCGGCGGCAGCGAGGATGTCTTCGCGATAAAGACGCTCACGCCGCATAGTCTGTTCATGGCCCTGGCACCCGGGATCGTTCTGGGGGGCGTAGCCTGTCCCGCGCCGGTCGCTGCTGGTGCGACGGTAGACCTACGCGCCCCCCAGCGTGTTGATCGATCCTTCGCGGCGCACCTCAAATGCCGCAATGGCCGCGTCGCGCTTCAGGATGTAGCCCAGCTCATCGACGCCATCGAGGAGGCACTGCTTGGCGAAGGCGTCCACCGGGAATTCTACCGCTCGGCCATCAGGCAGCGTGAGTTTCTGGGCGGCGAGGTCGATTTTGACGCGGGCGTCGGGATCTTTCGCCACTGTGGCGAACAGCGCTTGATGTACGTCCGCGGGCACGACGATCGGGAGCAGAGAATTTTTTAGCGAGTTGCCGCGGAAAATATCGGCAAATGACGTGCTGATCACGGCGCGAAAACCGAACTGGGTGAGCGCCCAGGGGGCGTGCTCGCGCGAGCTGCCGCAGCCGAAGTTGTCGCCCGCGAGCAGCACCTCGGCGCCTTTGACGCGCGCCTGGTTCAGGATGAAGTCGGGCTTAGGGCGGCCTTGCTCGTCGTAGCGCCAGTCGTAGAAAAGCTGCTGATCTAGACCCTGCTTCGAAATAGTTTTCAGGAACCGCGCGGGGATGATCTGGTCGGTGTCGACGTCGTTGATGGGGAGCGGCACGACGCGGCTTTCGAAGTTTGTGAACGGCTTCATAAGAGAGTCCTCACATCGGTGACGACGCCGGTAACGGCGGTGGCGGCGGCGGTAAGCGGGCTCGCCAAAAAGGTGCGCCCGCCTTTCCCTTGCCGGCCTTCGAAATTGCGATTTGAGGTCGATACGCTGTATTCGCCGGGCTGGAGCTGGTCGCCGTTCATGGCGATGCACATGGAGCAACCCGGCTCGCGCCACTCGCATCCGGCAGCGCGGAAAATCTCGGGCAGGCCTTCGGCCTCGGCCTGGCGCTTCACTGCCTGCGAGCCCGGCACCACCATGACCCGGACCTTCGGGCTCACTTTGCGGCCCTTGAGCAGCGAGGCGGCGATGCGCAGGTCGGAGATGCGCGAATTGGTGCAGCTTCCGATGAACACCACGTTGACGGGCCGGCCAAGAAGCGGTTTGCCGCCTTCGAGGCCCATGTAACGCAGCGCTTTCTCGACGGACTCGCGCTGCAGCGGGTCGGCGATGGCGGAAGGATCGGGCACCGGTGCAGTGATCGGAATACCCATTCCTGGATTAGTCCCGTAGGTGATCATGGGCTCGAGCCGCTCGGCATCGATGGTGATCTGCTTGTCGTAGACCTCGCCCTCATCGGTGGGCAGCTTGCGCCAGCGCTCGAGGGCGGCGTCCCAGGCCGGGCCTTTGGGTGCGTGCTGGCGTCCCGCGATGTACTGGAACGTCGTCTCGTCGGGTGCGATCAAGCCGGCCCGCGCGCCGGCCTCGATGGACATGTTGCAGACGGTCATGCGCTGCTCCATCGAAAGCGCGCGAATGGCGAGGCCGGAATATTCGAGCACGCACCCGGTGCCGCCGCCCACGCCGATCCTGGCAATCAAGCCAAGGATGATGTCTTTGGCGGAGACGCCAGATCTGAGTGTGCCGTCCACGCGCACCTGGAAGCTTTTTGATTTGCGCTGCAAGAGGCACTGCGTGGCCAGCACGTGCTCCACTTCGCTCGTGCCGATGCCGAACGCCAACGCGCCAAACGCTCCGTGCGTAGCCGTGTGGCTGTCGCCACAGACGACCGTCATACCGGGTTGCGTCAGGCCCAGCTCGGGACCGATCACGTGCACAATGCCCTGCTGATTGCTGTGAATGCCGTAGCAGGGCACTTCGAAATCGCGGCAGTTTTTCTCGAGCTGCGCGAGCTGGTTGGCCGCGATGGTGTCCACGATGGGCAGCGACCGGTCGGTGGTCGGGATGCTGTGGTCGGCCGTAGCGACCGTCAGATCCGGGCGGCGCACTTTGAGGTCGCGCTCACGAAGACCTTGGAACGCCTGCGGTGAAGTCACTTCGTGCACCAGGTGCAGATCGATATACAACAGGGTGGCCGCGCCCGGCTGTTCGTGCACCACGTGCGCATCCCAGATTTTTTCGACGATAGTTCTTGGCTTGCTCATGAATTTAACCGATGGCCGCAACGACGGCCTCGCCTACCTGTTCGGTCGAGGCGGGGCGTCCCGCGGGTTTGAGGTCGGCGGTCACTTTGCCCGAATTGAGCACGGCTTCCATGGCGGCGTTGACCGCGGCGGCCTCTTCCTTCAATCCGAAACTGTATTCCAGCATGGCGGCCACCGAGCCGATCGCGCCCAGCGGATTGGCTTTGTTCTGGCCCGCGATGTCCGGGGCTGAGCCGTGTACCGGTTCGTACAACCCGACCCATGCTCCCGAGGGCTTGCGGACGCCGATCGAGGCCGACGGCAGCATGCCGATGGATCCCGCCAGCACAGCTCCCTCATCACTCAGGATATCGCCGAACATGTTTTCCGTCAGCACGATGTCGAAGCGCGTGGGGTTGAGCACAAGTTGCATGGCGCAGTTGTCCACCAGGATATGGTCGAGCGCAACGTCGGGGAACTCGCGCCCTATTTCGGTGACCACGCGACGCCAGAGCTGCGAGTTTTCGAGGACGTTCGATTTATCGACGGACGTGACTTTCTTGCGCCGGCCGCGGGCCAGATGAAACGCCATGCGCGCGACACGCTCGATTTCCGCCCACGTATAGACCATGGTGTTGACCGCGCGCGTTTGCGCTCCGTTTTCTTCGATGCCGCGCGGAGTGCCATAGTAGAGGCCGCCGGTGAGTTCGCGCACGATGATCATGTCGGTGCCGGCCACGCGGTCGTTCTTGAGCGGGGAGGAATCGAGCAGCGCCTTATAGGCGCGGACCGGGCGCAGGTTGGCGTAGACGCCGAGCACCTGGCGGATGGCGAGAAGACCTTTTTCGGGGCGTTTTTCGGGCGGCGCGTCGTCGAACTCCGGGAGTCCGACGGCGCCCATCAGCGTGGCGTCGGCTTCCACGGCGAGCCTGGCGGTCTCTTCGGGAAGAGGCGTGCCGGTTTTGTGGATGGCGACGCCGCCGAGCAGGCCTTCGGTGAGCTTCAGTGAGTGATTCCACTTGCGCGCCACGTGGCGCAGCACGCGAACGGCTTCACGCGTGACTTCGATACCGATCCCGTCTCCGGGCAGAACAAGAATGTTGAGGTTCATGGAGGCTTATTTCACTACTGGGCGATGGACAGGCAAGAATGCCTGTCCTACCTAACCTACTGCCTGCTTGGCTTGAGACTCTCCTATGAGCGCGACGATCTCTTCGTCCATCAAGCCCTTCTTGCGGTCGGCCAGCGCGGTGAACCGGTGATAGAGCGCATCCAGCTCTTCTTTCGTTAGCGAGAATCCCAGATCCTGGCAGCGCTGGTTGAGCGCGTGCCGGCCGCTGTGTTTCCCGAGCACCAGCCGGCCCTCGGGCACGCCCACGCTCTTGGGGTCGATAATCTCGTAGGTGCTTTTCTCTTTCAGGTAACCGTCCTGATGGATTCCAGCCTCATGCGCGAAGGCATTGCGGCCTACGATAGCCTTGTTGGGCTGCGGGCCGAACGTGATGATGGAGCTCAGCATCTCGCTGGCGGCAAAGAGATGCTCGGTGTGGATGCCGGTCGAGTACGGGTAGAGATCGTTACGCGTCTTCATGACCATCACGACTTCTTCGAGCGAGCAGTTGCCCGCGCGCTCGCCTATGCCGTTGATAGTGCACTCGATCTGGCGCGCGCCGGCTTCGACTGCCGCCAGAGAATTGGCTACCGCGAGTCCCAGGTCGTCATGGCAATGCACGCTGACGATGGCGCAATCGCCGAGCGATTTCACGATGCGGCCGATGATCGCGCCGTACTCGCGCGGGGCCGAATAACCGACCGTATCGGGAATGTTCACTGTACGGGCGCCCGCGGCAACTACAGCCTTTGAAATCTTTTCCAGGTAATCCGGATCGGTGCGCGCGCCATCCTCGGCCGAGAACTCCACGTCGTCCACATAGCGGCGCGCCAGCTCGACCGCCGCTACGGCGTCGTCCAGCACCTGCTCCTGCGACTTCTTCAGCTTGTACTTCAGATGAATGTCGCTCGTGGCAATGAACGTGTGGATACGCGGGCGGCGGGCGTGTTCGAGCGAGCGCGCGGCGCGTTCCACGTCGAGCGTGCAGGAGCGCGCGAGCGCCGCCACCGTCACCCAGTGGAACTCGCGGCTGACGGCGTCAACGGCTTCGAAGTCACCGTCCGACGCGATGGGGAAACCGGCCTCCAGAATATCCACGCCTAGCTCCACAAGCTTGTGGGCCATGTGGGTCTTCTCGGATACCGTCATGCTGCAGCCTGGCGATTGTTCGCCATCGCGCAGCGTGGTGTCGAAAATATATACGCGGTTGCTCATATTTCCGGCTACTCACCGCCTTTTCTCCGCGGCCGGACCCGCGAGCGGTCACTCGCAAGGCCCGGCTGGGAATCTTGCCGGCGGTTGCTACGGTTCACGCAGCGCACGCCGGTATCCCCTAATTATCGAGAGCGGCCCAAGATTTGGCAAATTTATAATGTTCATAGCGTGCATAAGTTCCTGTTATTATGAGCATGGGATGGAATTTTATCCGCTTCACGTTTTCCTGACTATCGCTACCGAGAAAAGCTTTTCGCGGGCGGCGGAGAAGCTGTTGCGAACGCAGCCGGCAGTCTCGCTGGCGCTGCAGCGGCTGGAGCTGGAACTGGGCGAAAAGCTGATTGACCGGTCGGCCAAGGACATGGTGCTCACCGATGCCGGCCAGACGGTGCTGGAGTACGCGCGGCGCTTCGAGAACCTGCGGCAGGAGATGGAGAATGCGCTGGCGGAGCTGCGTGACAACTCCGCGGGGCGGCTGGCCATAGGCGCCAACGAATCGACCACGCTTTATCTGCTGGGGCACATCGAGCGCTACCGGCGGCTGTATCCGAAAGTCAAAGTGCAGGTGCGCCGCAGCTTGTCGAGCAAGATTCCAGGCGAGCTGATCGATGGCAACCTGGAACTGGGCGTGATCAGCTACGATCCCGGCGACGCGCGCCTGGTTTCGAGCGTGCTCTACACCGATTCGCTGGTGTTCATCGTTTCACCGCGGCACCCGTTCGCCAGGCGCAAGAGCGTCCCCATCGCCGAACTCGGCAGCGAGACGTTCATCGCGCATAATGTCGTCTCGCCGTACCGGGAGGTGGTGGTGCGGGAATTCCAGCGTCACAAGGTGCCCCTCAACATGGAAGTCGAGATGCCGACGGTCGAGACCATCCGCCGCATGGTGGCGGACAACCAGGGCGTGGCCTTTCTGCCGCGCATGTGCGTGGAGAGGGACCTCGAGCAGAAGACGCTGTGCGAGGTAAAGGTGAAAGAGCTGCAGGTGGAGCGCAAGATCCGGCTGGTGTACCCGTCGCGGCGGGCGCTCAGCCACGCGGCGCGGGCGTTCCTCGATGTGGTGCAGGCGGGTTAGGGAGTGAGCCTTCGGTGTTAAACTCCAAGTGGGCTTTGTATGTCCCACTATATGACCAGGCGAACCCACATCGTGATTCCGGAAGAACTCGCCACGCAAATTGATGCCTTGGTGGGCAAGCGCCGGCGGAGCCAGTTTCTTACCGAAGCCGCGAAGAGAGAACTCCAGCGGTTGCGGCAGTTAAAGGCGCTTGAAAGCGCGAGAGGCGCCTGGAAGGACAAAGCTCATCCCGAACTCGCGCGCGGGGCCGTCCGGTGGGTCAAAACATTGCGCCGCGAGAACGAGAAGCGTCTTGCCAAAGTACAGGGTCGTTAAGCCGTGGCCACGTACCTCTTGGACACGAGCGTCGTCATCGACGCGCTAAATGAGAAACCGGGACGGAGGACAATGTTGATCGACTTGCTGCAGCAAGGAGCCATGCTCGCCTGTTGCAGCGTCGTTGTCAGCGAGGTCTACGCCGGTCTTCGTCCAGGAGAAGAGCAGCGCACGGCGGAGCTTCTGGAGAGCTTGCTGTACTACGAAGTGAATTATGCGGTTGCCAAAAGGGCCGGTCTCTATAAGCGCGACTACGGGAAGCGGGGCAGTACCCTTTCGCTGACCGATTGCACGATGGCTGCGGTGGCAGTCGAGAACCATCTGACGTTGATTACGGACAACGTGCGTAATTTTCCGATGAAAGAGCTGAGCCTGTTTCCATTCCCGGCGACCAACTAACGCCAGCGTCCCCATGGGTATCAGGAAGATCGGTTTCTGCTGTAGTGTGCCGCTCTTCGCATGCGGGTTATGCGCCGCCCCTCCCACTTTCAACCGAGACGTGGTCCCCATCCTGCAAAACCGATGCCAGGAGTGCCATCGCCCGGGTGAAGTGGCGCCCATGCCATTTACGACCTACCCGCAGACGCGGCCGTGGGCCAAAGCCATTCGCGAGGCGGTCCTTCTGAAGAAAATGCCACCCTGGTTTGCCGAGCCGGGTTACGGGCCCTTCTCCAACGACCGCTCACTCACGAAGCCGGAAATCGAAACACTAGTCGACTGGGCGGATGCCGGCGCGCCGGAGGGAAATGCGAAAGACCGGCCGCCGGCGCGGCAGTGGATTGAGGGCTGGAACATTGCGCTGCCTGACGCCGTTCTCGCGATGCCGTATGCTTTCCCGTTGCCCGCGTCGGGGGACGTTGAGTATCAGTACATCGTGATTCCCTCCGGCTTCAAGGAGGACAAGTGGGTGCAGATGGCCCAACTGAGGCCCGGCAACCGTGCCGCCGTGCACCACGCGGTGGTCTACATCCGCGAGCCGGGTTCGACGTGGCTGCGCGACGCCCAGCCCGGGGCGCCCTACGTTCCGACGGGGCGCACGCCACGGGAACGCCTTCTCAACGGCGCGACTACGAGCGATATCTTATTGGTCTATTCGCCGGGCAATGTTCCCGAGAAGTGGCAGCCCGGTTTAGCCAAGCTGATCCCGGCCGGATCGGACCTTGTTTTCCAGATGCACTACACGACGAACGGGCGCGCATCCAGCGATCAGACCCGCTTAGGGTTGGTCTTCGTGAGCCAGGCCCCGAGCCGGCGCGTGCTCACGCTGCAGATCGGCGATGACCGTTTCACGATTCCTCCGGAGCATCCGAATTACCGCGTGGCGGCCTGGGGGACGCTGCCCAACGATGCCACGCTCATGAGTTTCTTCCCGCACATGCATCTGCGCGGAAAGAGCTTCGAATACAACCTGGTCGAGCCCGGCGGTAAACGCCGGACACTGCTCCGCGTCAAGCCGTACAACTTCTACTGGCAGCTCTCGTACCGGCTGGCACAGCCGCTCGAACTGAAAGCCGGAGCGGAAGTGGAATGCGTAGCCTACTTCGATAATTCGCGGGGCAATCCGAATAATCCCGATCCGGAGGACGCGATTCGCTTCGGTCCGCAGAGCCGGGAAGAGATGATGATCGGGTTCTTCGACGTGGCCGTGGATGCCCGCATGGATAAGCCGGCGTTCTTCATGCGGCGCAGCGCACCGAAAGATCCCAGGTTCGAGTGAATCAGGATATGACCGGATGGTCTTGGGAAACGAATCCCACGCGGTGGCGGGGCCGCGCGGGCTCGCGAATGAGCCTCTTCAGGGTCTCGAATACCAGTTTGATGTGATGGTCGTGTGTATCGCATCTTCTCTCCAACGCGCCAAGCTTGCGCGCCAGGTTGGCGTAGCTGACGGCCATTTCGCGCAGGCTCACGAAAGCGCGCATGACAGCGATGTTGACCTGCACGGCACGCTGGCTCTTGAGGATCGAAGACAGCATAGCGACGCCTTCCTGTGTGAATCCGTGCGGCCGGTAGCGCCGTCCGCCGTGGCTGCCGAAACTTGAGGTCACAAATTGTGACCTCAAGTTTGCGGATTCTTGTGCGCTCAGCTGAAACATGAAGTCGGCTGGAAAGCGCGTGCGGTTACGCTTGATCGCCTGATTGAATGCTTTAGTAGAGACGTCGTATAGCTCGGCGAGGTCCCGATCGAGCATCACTTTTTTTCCACGGACGACGTAGATCCGGCGCGTGATCATCTCCACGGCGGCGGTGGCTTGGGCCGGAATACTCAGTTGTTTTGAGGCCATGTACGTACGCGGTTCCGACGAAGTGCAAATCTCAACAATTGCCATACCTCAGCAGAACTCAAGCGCCATCGGCCATATGCCACAATAAAAAGACGCATCCAGAAGAGCGCGCGTAGCGTCCTTCATGGCGGTGGATACAGACCATTGATAGACCCTCGACGCGTTGACCACAAGCAGATTCTGAACTCGGCGCGTCTGGGTACGCCCACGGGACTCGATGGGAGCGGCGGCGCGACGCTGCAAGCCGAGCCTGCGGACCTGACCATCCGGAAACGCGCGCAGAACTGGCGCCGTCTCACTGAAGTGGGGCAAGATTTGATCAAGAGGCTGTGGCTTGTGCGGGCCGATTCTTGTGTCCGTACCCTGGGAGCATTTCCCCATGCGTGAGCCCGCGGCCCGCATCACCCTGTATGGCTTGGCGGGAACGGTATTCGCCATCGACCGGCTCACCAAATGGATCATCGAGACACGGCTCTCGGCGTACGATAGCCACATCGTGATCCCGGGCTTCTTCGAGATTGTGCACTCGGAGAATCGCGGCGCTGCGTTCGGCCTTTTTGCGGAGTCGACTTCTCAATGGCGTACAGCGTTGTTGATCGGCTTTTCGGTGGTGGCGTTGATTTCGCTCGTCGTGATGCTGTGGAGGTCGTCGCGGCTGGACCGCAAGACGGCGATTGCGCTGGCCCTGATTCTCGGCGGCGCCGTGGGCAATGTTTTCGACCGCGTGCGCTGGGGCACGGTCACCGATTTTCTCCTGTTCCACATTGGGAGCTACGAGTGGCCGGCGTTTAACGCCGCCGATAGCGCCATCGTGATCGGCAGCGGGCTGTTGCTGCTGGATTTCGTCAAGTTCAAGCGCCAGCCGGTGCACACCCAAAATGTTTCCTGAAGTTTTTCATATCGGCGGTTTCTTTCTGCCGACCTACGGCCTGCTGGTAGCCGTTGCTTTTTTGACGGCGCTCTGGATCGCGGGACGGCTCGCCGTTAAGTCCGGCTTGCACCAGGAGTCCGTTCTCAATCTCGGGATCTATTGCGCACTGGCGGGCATCGCCGGCGCAAAGATACTTATGATCGCGCTTGACCCCACAATCCGCGACAACTGGCGCGAAATTTTCTCGCTCTCCACGCTGCAAGCGGCGGGCATTTTCTATGGCGGCTTCTTCGCGGCGCTGGCCACGTCGTTTTTCTATATGCGCCGCAAGCGGCTTCCGGTGTTGAAGACCGCGGATGTATTCGCGCCCGGCCTGGCGCTTGGGCACTCGATCGGCCGGCTCGGTTGTTTCTCCGCGGGCTGCTGCTGGGGGTTGCCGACGCATTTGCCGTGGGCCGTGACTTTTGTGAACCCGCGTGCGAAAGAGCTGGTAGGAGTGCCGCTGGGCGTGCCGCTGCATCCCACGCAGCTTTACGAATCGCTGGGCGAGCTGATGATTTTCGCTGTGCTGTATCTGCGCTTTCTACGCCCGCACCGCGAGGGATCGATCATCAGTCTTTACCTGGTGTTGTACGGGATGCTCCGGTTTCTGGTGGAGTTCGTGCGCTTTCACGATCAGCAGTCGAATCCGCTCACCGGTCCCTTCTCGACAGAGCAATGGATTTCGCTCGCGCTGGTGGCGGCCGGTTTGTGTTACTGGCTGTTCGCGCGCAATCGCCAGGCGACGACGTCGGTGACCTAGGCACCAGCGGCGCACGCAGGCTGAGAGCAGCCGCCCGCAGCCGTGGTATCCTGATGCGCTCACAATGCCACAAGTCCGGCTGCCCAAAGTCCGAAAAACTGAACTGGTCTCACAGCAACCGGTTGAGGAACCGCAGGAGCCGCAGGAAGTTCCAAACCCCATCCGCATCACGGCCCTGGTGGTCTCGCACAACCGCGCGGACCTGCTGCGGCGCGCCATTGAATCGCTGGAAAAATCCGAAGAGCGCGAAAAGCTCGAAATCCTGGTGGTGGACAATGGCTCGACCGATGGCAGCGTGCAGCTCGAGGCCGATTTCCCCAATGCGCGCTTCATCCGCATGCCCCGTAATTTCGGCTTGACGAAAGCGCTCAATGTCGGTGTGCGCGGCGCCACCGGGGAGTACATACTGATCCTTCACGAAGACACCGAGGTTTCGCCGGATACCGCGCGCGTGCTGGCGGCGGCGCTCGAGGGCCAGAGCGAAGCCGGTGCGGCATGCCCGTTGCTCGTGACACCGGAAGGCGTGCCGGCGCCCCAGATCGCGAAGCTGCCCCGGCCGGGACAGACAGATCTGGCCTGGCGTCCGGCC
>JBGPKX010000169.1:0-12301 GCA_041486185.1 Bryobacteraceae bacterium
GGCATGGCTGGGCACGCATTCGAAAGCACGAGTCGTCTACATTCAACTAGGCCACGGTAGCCTGGCGCATCACAACGCGAGCTATCAGCGCCTGGTGCACAACGCCATCATCTGGGCGGCGGGCCGGTAGGCTCCCGAAGACGCACTGGTACTAGCAGAGTTGTTTGCGCGGGCGTGTCCTTTCTCACGTTTGTTTCCTGGAACGTACGCCGTGACCCAAGGCCGGCATCCGAAACGAGCTGGAACATAGGGGCCTAAATCTAAATCGCCGGGCCCTCCCGGATCATCGCGTTTATTGAGAAAACTCCGCATGAAGACATTGATCGTCATGCTCGCGGTTTCAGCCCCGCTCCTTGCGCAGAGCAAGGGGACGATGTGAGAGGTGACAAAATGAAACTGATTTTAGCGACTACTCTGGCGCTTACGCCACTACTGGCCATCGACAACGAGCCGGCAAACCGACTCGACGAAGCCGCTGTCGTGTTCTCGGAAATCATGGCAGCGCCCGATAAAAGCATTCCACAAGATCTGCTCGGTAACGCCCACTGCATTGTGATCGTGCCGAACCTTAAGACAGGAGCCTTCTTCTTTGGCGGGAAATATGGAAAAGGCTACTTGTCCTGTCGAAACAGGAAGGGAGCGGGCTGGTCCGCGCCCGGCACGGTTCGCATTGAGGGCGGCAGTGTTGGCTTCCAGATCGGCGGCTCTTCGACGGACTTGATCATGTTGGTCATGAATGAACGGGGGGCGGACAAATTGCTTTCCAGCAAGTTTACTTTGGGCGCGGAAGGCTCGGTTGCCGCGGGCCCCGTGGGACGCACGGCCACGGCTCAAACAGACGCGCAAATGAAAGCCGACATTCTTTCGTGGTCGCGATCCCAGGGATTGTTTGCCGGCCTCGCTCTGGAAGGGGCCACTCTGCGGCAGGACCTGGATGACAACGCCACGCTTTATGGCAAGAAACTGGAGAACCGGTACATCGTTACCCAAGGAGTACCGCCACCCAGGGCGGCCGCGAAGCTGATTGCCGTGCTGAATCGGTACTCGGCGCGCGAACGCAAGTAGTTCGGCAAGCACTGACGAGAAGGATTCACAGCGCCGGCTGTTTTTCAGCGGTGTGATTTCGTCGTACTTCACCGACGGATCCACGATCTTGTGTGGGGATTCGGGTGTAGACTTATGGAACCATGAGGCTCGGCATCGCATGGTTGCTGGCGTGGTGTTTGTGTCTGCGCGCACAGGCCCCGCCGCAGTCGAACCAGTCCCCACCGCCACCCACGATCGATGCGTTCAAGAAACGCATTGCCTCGTATCCTCCAGACGAACAGGTCTACGAGCTGTGGCGCTTTTGGCTCGTCGGTCAGCCGCCGGACGTCCAGAAATTATTCGATAAAGAGGACACCAAATCCAAAGGGCTGGAAGTGTACCGCCAACAGCTTCGGGCCGAAGGCGACCCGCCGGCGGAAATCGAGCGGAAACTTCGCATCGTCGATAAAGACGGCGAGCGCTGGGAGATTGAGCGCTGGAACCGCGTTCTTACTTCTCATTCGCCGCGAATCAACTGGAAGCCCAACGGATTTCTGGTGGAGATGGTGAGGGGGCGCAAGCCTGGACGCGCGCTGGACGTGGGCATGGGCCAGGGCCGCAACGCGTTATGGCTGGCGGAGCAGGGTTGGGACACCACCGGATACGATCCGGCGGAGAAAGCGGTAGCACTGGCCAGGGAAACCGCCGCCAAGGTTGGCGTCAAGCTCAACACCGTGATCGCCAAGGACAGTGAATTCGATATGGGCACGGCGAAATGGGATCTGATCCTGCTGAGCTACGTTGAAATCCACGACAACGCCGAAAAGGTCATACGCGCTCTCGCGCCGGGCGGCATTGTCGTGGCGGAGTACTTCCACCAGGATGGCGGGAACGCCCCGGGAGGCTTTGCCGATAATGAACTGGTGCGTCTCTTCGAGCCCTTGCGCATTATTCGCTACGAAGATGCCGAGGCCGTCGCCGATTTCGGCATGCAAAAGACCCGCCTGGTTCGTCTCTGCGCCGAGAAACGCCCTTAGGAGCGTTTTGAAAAGTGTTTCGGACACCGCTTGCTCACGCGCGCGGATCAGTGACCACGCTGGAATCGGCGATCACGTCTGCAAGGCGCCCGCCATTGGACCCCGGTGTGCGCGGTTCTGCCAAACGTCCCGATTTAGGTTTTCCAGCTACTTTGTCTCCTGCACGAATGCCAAATTCACGGGCTGGGTGGGAATCGACTTGAAGGCCTTGCCCGCCAGGAGTTGCTGCTGGTCATCCACGCTTTTCTCCCACGAGGCAAAGCTTACCGTGAGCGAAACCATGGCTGCCCGAATGGTTCGAGCAATGGAGATTGCGTCCTGCACACCTGAGATTGCCCCGATTGGGTTGAAACCCGACATCGCGATATCCATGCCGGCTGAGGCAATGTTGTATCCCATCATGAACTTCTCGCCTCCGCTCATGCCTTCGGTTCCCAGCTTGGAATTCTCCAGTCCGGGATAACGCACAAACAGCCGGGTGTAGTTGTTGGCAAACCTTCGCGCCTGCGGACCTTCAATAGGTGTGTAGGAAGGCAGGTAGATCGGGGACAGCGTGATTTCCTGCTGGGCAAGTTTCAGCTGTGCTCTGGGATCGCATACGACAAACGGGACTTGCCGCTCTCGCAGTAGCCTTTCCTCCAAGAATTGGACGTTCCTTGCGCTCTGCTTTGTGGTTCTAGCGATCGGACGAACGGCCGCTTCATGAAAGCACTTCCGATGAAGTGACATACCGCACGATGAAAAAGTGTGATATTTCCTTGAACTTCGACCCAAGATTCTGACCCAACAACTTCAGTACCAATAAGTCGGCATCACACCGGCAAAAATCCAGCGCATTTACGGCGGCTTATCCTGTGAGCTTTCCAGATCCGAATCATCCGACTATGTCGTTTGGGCAAGCAGTGCTTACGCCCACCGAAGTGTCATAGCCGGGTCGACGTTCGCGGCGTGTCAGGCCGGTGGCCAGCAACTGAAGGCGCCGACTCCGAGCACGATCAGGGGGACTACGGAAAATACGAGAACATCATGCGGGCTCACGTTGTACAACATGGCGCTCAAATGTTGTTCATCGTTACCTATCTGGTATCTCTGCTTCGGTGCTCCACGGCATCCAACCGCACCGAACTTCTCGACTCGCTCAAGAGAGATACTCCTTCATCATGCCGACATAGCGGCGGCACGTTTCTTTCATTCCCTCGCCGGAACCGTCCTGCTCGAGCGAGAGGAAGCCAGTGAAGCTGATGGCTTTCACGGCGTCGGCGATGGCTTTGAAATCCATCACACCTTGTCCCACCGCTACGTATTCCCGCATGACGGCGTCGATGTCACGCAAGTGAAGATTCATGAGATGCTTGTTCAATTTATAGATGGCCACGGGGGGATACTCTCGCTGATTCATGGCCCAGCCGCAATCCAGATTGCAGCCGAGTGCGGGGTCGCGAATGGTGTCCCACAGGCGCAGGAAACTGTCCGCCACAGGCAGCATGGTGTGCGTATGGTTCTCGATCGAGAAATTCATCCCGTACGCCTTCGCGCGCTCCAGGCAGGCCTTCATGGTCTGCGCGAACAATGGCCACAGTTCGTCAAAGTTGTACGCGCGCGCGATGTCTATGCGGAACTTTTCGCCGGGCTTCGGATCGCCCATGAAATAACGCGGCAGGTATTCGGTTGACGAAGCGCTCAGCTCGCGCGCCCAAGGCGCGACGATGTTGACCATGGGCGCACCAAGTTTCTTGGCGATGCGGCATCCACGCTCGAAGTAATCCATGCTGCGCTTTCGCTCTTCCGCATCCCTGCTCGTCAGCCCTTGCACCACCGGCTGGAAGAATGGGAACTGGTTCAGCACCAGATGATTTCGCTCCAACTGTTTCCGAATGCGGCCGATGGTGGCGTCGGTCCAATAGCCGTCAACATCCTGGCGCGAATTCGCAATGAGTTCAATACCCTCGAACCCCAGGCTTCCGATGATGTCTATGGCCTCCTCCGGGTGCGCGCCGGGAGCGAGACTGTGGAAATTCCAGCTCACGCACCCGATCCTCGGCCGCCGCTTCCCCTCGCCGGCGGACTGAAGAGGCGGGCTCGGTTGCGCCGCGGCGAGTGCGTGCGCTCCGGCGACGAACAACGAACCGCCTAAGCCAAAGGCAGGAATGAATTCTCGACGCCTCACGTTTTATCTCCTTGTCTGTCCGCGGAAAACGTCGTACCGGCTGTCGTACCGGCTGTCGTTCCGGCCGGCGTACGTACGCCAAGCTCACTATATCAGCGGCATTGGCGGTGCCAGGCGCAGATCGTGCCCGGGAGCGGCTTAGTTGCGGGCGTGGACATGCACACGGTCCCTGGGGCGCCTGCAAAGCGGTTCGAACCGGATCGCGTCAGCTTCGTTCAAGTCGGCATCGCGCCTGCGATGCTCCCGCCCGCTGTGCGCGTAATTGTCCCGCTCCATGCGGCAGACAACCGGTCAGCCGGCCATCAACCCAGCCTGTGCCACCAGGCGCCGCAGCCCTTCCTCGCGGATGGCCCCGACCTGCCGGCCGGCCAGATTGCCGCCGCGGTCGATCAACACATAGGTCGGGTAGGCATCGGGTTCAAAGATCGCTGCAAGATTGGTGTCCTCCGTGAGCACGATTTTGCAAGAGCGTGGTGAGTCCTCCAGGAACTTTAAGACCTTCTTCCTTGGCTCTCCAACATCGATGCCGAGAACGATCAAGCCCTTATCTCCAAACCGCTCGATAGTCTTCTCGACCGCAGCCTGATCGCGGCGACAGTACGGACACCATGTCGTCCAGAATTGCAGCAGAGTAACATTGCCCTTGACGCTCTCGGCGGTGAAAATCTCGCCGTCGAGCGTCTTTGCCCAAAAGTCCGGTGCCGGTTCACGCGTGCGCTTTTCGGCGGCCAGCAGCGGAAGGAAGCCCGCCCACGAGAACGTGGAAAGCACGGCTCTTCGGGAAATCGGTGGCATAGCCTGCTCTGATTTATCGCATCAAGCAGGCTGGCTGGCAAGAATAACCAACGTAAGCATTGTTGCCCGGCATCCCCGCCACGCGCGCAGCGTTAAGACGCGCCGCAACGCAGCGGCTCACGTAGCGGCTCCAGATTCTGCAAGTGCGTGGCGCGTCGTGTGGGATACTCGCTGCTGAAAAGGAGTGACGGCGCGATGAAGGCAGCAGATTTTCGCAGGCTCGCGCTGCGGCTGGAAGGAGCCGAAGAGGGCTCGCACATGGGGGCAGCCGATTTCCGCGTAGGGGGCAGGATATTCGCCACGCTGGCTTCCGAGAGCCAGGGCTACGGCAACCTGATGCTCACGTCGGAACAGCAGGCGGATTTCGTGGCGGAGAGGCCCGACCTTTTCGTGCCGATTGCGGGCGGCTGGGGAAGGATGGGAATGACCCATATTCGGCTGGCCGCGGCGAACGAAGATGTCCTGGCCGGCGCTCTGCGCACGGCATGGAAGCTCCGGATCGAGAAGAACGCGAAGACCGGCGGGAAGAAGCGCGCCTCGGCGACAGCAAAGAATAAAGGCAGGAAGCGGTGACCGGGAGGCTGCGATTCGGCGGATCTCGTACCGCGAAATTGGCAGACCGCTCCCTCACGGTCGCCGCGCAGTAACGCACATTCCGAGCCGCGCGCGTCCGCAAGCGGTTTTCACGGATCTAATCTGCCAGCTTACCGGCCGAAAATGAACCGGGCGCGGCGCGGGTCGGCGCCACCATCGAGCACGCCGTCGGAAATCTTGATCACCGTCGGGGCCGAGGAATTACTCCAGTCGCCGGTTACGCTCACTTGATGGCCGAGGGCGGTCATCTTGTCAGCCGTGGCTTTGGGAATTCGGGCTTCGAGATTGACCCGGCCGGGTGTGAACTCGTGATTGCCGAAGGAGCTGTAGAAATGCTCGGTCTGAAAGCGCGGCGCTTCGACGGCTTCCTGCGGCGACATGTCGAATTCGATGATATTGAGCAGCACCTGCAGGAGAGCCTGATCCTGGTTATCGCCGCCGGGAGTGGAGAGGGCCAGGAATGGCTTGCCGTCGCGCAGCACGATGGTCGGACTGAGCGTCACGCGCGGCCGCTTGCCCGGCGCCAGCTGGTTGGGATGGCCGGGTGTGAGCACGAAAGACTGCATGCGGCTGCTGAGCGGGATGCCGGTGTCGCCGGCGATCACGGAAGGCAGCCATGCGCCGCTGGGCGTGGCCGAGAACACGTTGCCTTTGCGGTCGACCACGTTGACACAGGTGGTGTCATGCGCCGGCATGCGCGACGCGGTCGTGACCTTTTCCATTTGGAGCGGGGCTCCGAAAGTGCCAGGCCGATGATCGAGCGACGCGTGCGCCGGGTCGATCAGCTTACGGCGGTCGGCGGCGTAATCTTTCGAGAGCAGAACCTCCTCCGGGATGTGCGAAAACTTGGGATCGCCATAATAACGATCGCGATCGGCGAAGGCCAGCTTTACGGCTTCCACCACGGTGTGCAGATATTCCGGCGTGTTGTGGCCCATGGCTCGCAGATTGTAGCCTTCGAGCAGATTCAGGGCTTCGAGCATGACCGGCCCTTGCGTCCAAAAGCCGGGCTTCACGATTTCGTAGCTGTGGTACGTGGTGCTGCGCGGCCGGTCGGTCTCGGCGTGAAAGCCGGCGAGATCTTTGTAGGCGATCAGGCCGCCATTGTGCTCTGAGAACGCGGCGATGCGGTGAGCCAACGCGCCTTTATAGAAATAATCGCGGACCGCGCGGAGCTTGGCTTGCCGGTCACCTGCGCTTTTCTTTTCGACCGCCGCTAGCGCGCGCAGGGTACGGGCGAGCGTGGGCTCGCGGAAGATATCCGCGCGGTCGGGGGCTCGTCCGCCGGGAAAAAAGAAGTCTCGCGACGCCGGCCACAATTCGATGAACCGCTGATTGCTGTGGATGAAAGCGGCGAACTCCTCGGCAATGGGGAAGCCGGAGGCGGCGTAGTCGATGGCGGGCGCTGCGACCTGCGCGAACGACATGGTTCCGTAGCGCGCGAGGGCCAGGATAACGCCGTCAAAAACGCCGGGCACGGGAGCCGACAGAATGCCGACGGCGGGGATGGGCGGGATACGGTCCTCATCTTCCCAAGGCTCGGCGTGACGGTTCTTGTAGAACTCGACGGTGGCTTTGGCGGGCGCCGTGCCGATGCCGCTGATGGCGATCACGGGCTTGCCGGCGGGCTTGACCAGCAGCGGCATTTCGCCGCCCAATCCGAAGCGGGATTGTTCGGTGACCGCGGCGGCGAGTACGGTGGCCACGCCCGCATCGATGGCGTTGCCGCCCTGCGTCAAGATGCGGAATCCGGCTTCGACTTCGAGATTGTTCGCGGCGCCTACCATTTCGTGCGTGCCGCGGACCGGCGGGAACATGGTGTGCCGGACTTGGGCGGGCAGCGGATTAGCAAGTAGAGCCGCGAGCGGCAGAAGGCTCAACGCCGAGAGGCGGAGACGCCGAGGAAAACCCCGCCGGGAGAAATGGGCGAATTGCGGACCGGCAACTGTGTCCTCAGCGAAGCGGTCCAATTCGCGCGGTCCCCAATTCGCGGCGTCAGCTTTCATATCGATAGAGGGCTTGCGCGATGGGAACGCCGACCACTTCGATGCGGTGCAAATCGGTGGTGCCAATGCCGTGGCGCTCGGCCAATAGCAGCGTGTTGTCGCAAGTCTGGAACGGGGCGGTGCCGCGATCGGCGCGCGGGTTGTAGCCCATCACGGCGGTCGCGACGGCATCTGTGGTGACTGGGTTGGTTCCCGCGATCAGCACGCCGGGCTGGACCAGGCGCAACGGTTTGCTGCGAATCCACGGGCCTTCGCCGCCGGCGATAGATTCGATGCCATCGATGATGGCGAGATCCACGGGGCGCGCGGCGACCAGATCGGCCACGATGTGCGGCACGCGATAACCGGGATCGTGGTTGGCGCCGAAGTGGAGTTCCGGCGGCGCGGAGCGCGATGGCTGGCGCTCGCCGGCATGGCAAACGGTGCCGCGGCCGCTGGTCGGTTTTTCGTTGGGCTCGTCGACGCCGGCATTATCGCCATAGATCGAAGCGGGCGTATTGCCGAAGCAATTCTTCAGCGACAGGGTGACGCCGCAAGTCTCATGGTTCTTGAGCTTGGCCATGCTGACGAAGACGTCGGTGTCTTCGAAGGCGTGGTTCAGATCGAAGGCCGGGTACATGTATGGCGTGCCCGGCACCTTCAGCCGCGCGTAGCGCTTACCCTTGCCGAGATTGTTGGTGTTTTCGAATTCGACGCCGGGCGCGGCGCTCACGAGCGAGCGCACGTTCCAGCCGGAATCGAGCATGTACTCTTCGAGTGGCCCGCTCAACGCCCAGCCGCTCTCCACGAAGCGAATGCGTTTGGCTCCGGCGCGGCCCATCAGGTAAGCCGTAGCGCCCACCAGCTTCGGATGCGTGTAGTGCGTGACGCCCAGGGGCCGGCCTTTGAAGCGCAGGCCGGGGCTGCCGGTGAGGTTCAGCTTGATGGTGACGGTCTTGCCCTTGACGATGCGCTCCAGGCCGCCGATCTGATCGAACATGGCGCCGAGTGTGGCGGTGACGTCGTCGTTGTAGGATGCGCACTTCGCAATTGAGACCGGAGCCGTAGGAGCGTCGGGCGCGGCTTTCAGAGCGACAGGCGCTGCGCCGATGAGAGCCAGCAATTCGCGTCGGGTCATATGATTTTTAGTCTACTCCAGGCGGAGGGTGGCGCTGACATTCACCAGGTCGATATCCACGCCGGTGCCTTCGTCCACTTTGTAGACGTCCAGTTTTTTCTCCGGCGCTTCGGGCGTATAGAGCCAGGCTTGGCGATAATCGCCGAGGACGTGCACGGTAACGGAATCGACCGGATAGCTCGAGTAATTGACCAGATGCACGAGCACCTGCTTGCCGTCGGGAGAAGTCAGCAGGTTCGAAAGCATCGACGACACGTTGAACAAGCGCACCCCGAGATTGCCGCGGCCGATCATGGAATTGATGTCGTGCCAGATATCGTCGAGCCGCTTGGTCTGCTTGTCGTCGAGCGTGATCTGGTCTTTTCCAGGGACAGCGCTCTCCTTCCAGTCCGCCGGTCCGGTGAGCAGCGTGCCGCCGGAACGCGTGAAAGCCTTCAGCACTTCGCGCTGCTGGGCCGTGAGCGCGGCGGCGTCGACATTGACCGCCATAGAGGCGCCGGCCAGCGCTTCGGGCTGTAGGCGATCGGGCGGCACGGCGCGGACAGGCGTGTGGCGCGCGCCGATCATGTCGAGAATGCCTCCAGAAAGCAGCGCGCCGTCATTGACGCCCTGGATTACGGCCAGCTTGGCGTACGTGCGGAACCCGCGCCAGTCGCGATGCCCTTCGTAGAACTGAAGCTGGCGTATGATGCGGCTCCAGACCTGCAGCGCCGCTTTGTCGCCATCGTGGAGCCGTCGGGCCAGGTCGTCATCGAGCGCCACGACCCAGCGCGCGCCCACCATCGCTGCGTCGCCGATGACCTGCGCGTAGTTCTCGGCGGTGATCACGGTCTTGGGCTGCGGCGAGTTGGCGATCCAGACGACGCTGTCGCCGAAAGCGCGCGCGGCACGTAGAAATCCGGCATTGGTGTTGATCCACGGCGAACCGGAGGGGCCGGCCTTCGCAGCGCCGTCTTCCATGAGCGGGATGCCGGGCCAGACCCCCTGCCAGGTGCCGATAACAGGCGCCTTACTGCCGAGCGGCATCCGGCTGCGCAGGGTGAGCTCGATGAGAGGCGCGGGAGCAACGGCGGCTCTTACGCGGTCGGTGGCGTCCTGCGGAAAATCGCCTTCAAGGACCACGCCGGTAAGTTTGGCGCGGATGGCATCGCGCGCCGGCTCGGCCGGATCGCCGCCAGGATGGATGACGGCCAGCGTGGCGATTCCCTTCCCGGCCGCCGCGTCCGCAAAAGCCGCCGCCTGCGCCCTCTGCTGCGGGTCCCAGTCGATCAAGAGGCAATTGACGGGCGTGCCGGAGACCAGCTCGAGCGTTTTAGTTTCCAGCCAATGCCAGCGCGCGGGCACCCAATCCGTGGGGAGGGAGAGGGTGAGGAGGAGAGCGAAGAGCATAACTCTAATTTACGATAGCGCCGGCGGAGGGATTTGGAATGCGAAAATGTATCACGTGAAGCGAGCTGCATTGCGAAAGGCGAGTGCAAGCAAGCAGCCCGACTTTCGGGCGCGCCTGAAGCGGATCTATGGCCCCAAGATGCTCCGCGTGAATGGGGCGCAGCTTGTGGCGGAGGAGCGTGCCGGACGGAAGAGTTGATGGGCCGCAGGGATCAAGGCAATCTTGAACACCACCGGCCTTCTTACGCCGCCTTAATCTCAGTCCAGATCCGGTCCCGCAACCGTTGCGCCGCCGCCGGCAGGGTGCCCGGCCACTCGCCGCGCTCGATCACGTCGGGCGGGGGGTAGAGCGCCGGGCTGTTTCGGATCTTGTCAGCCAGGAGCGCGCGGCCGGCGCCGTTGGCGGTGGCGGTCAAAGTGGTTTGCGCGATATCGGCTGAGACGCGCGGGCGCAGGATGTAGTCCAGAAACTCGTGCGCCAGCTCCGGACGGCGGCTCTCGCGCAGGATGGCGGCGCAATCGCAGTAGAGCGGGAAACCTTCGGCGGGAAAAACGAAGTCAAGCGATGGCCCGGCGTCGAGGGCCTGGGCGGCGGTGGTGGACCACAACTGCGCGGCCAGCACGTCGCCCGATACAAGTTGGTCGCGCACCTCGGCATTGAGATAGGCGCGCACCAGCGGTTTCTGCTCGATGAGCGCGCGCTGTGCGCGGCGGAGCTGATCGGGGTCGGTGGATTCAAATGGCAGGCCGAGCTTTTTGAGAGACGCGCCGATTACGTCTTCGGGATCGTCGAGCATGGTGAGCCGGCCCTTGAGCCGCGGGTTCCACAGGTCGGCCCAGGCGCGCGGCGCGGGCGTGACCGAGCGGTTGAAGGCGATGCCGCTGCCGAACCACATGTAGGGCACGCACCAGCGCAGATCGCGATCCCAGGAAGGCGATTGAAACTGCGGTTCCAGGTTGGCCAGATTTTTCAGGCGGCGACGATCGAGGGACGCGAGCAAACCCATCGACGCCATGGGCGGAATCCGGTTGTGCGTGGGGAAGACGATGTCCCAGCCGGAATTACCCGTGATCACCTGGGCCAGCATCTCCTCGTTGCTCTCGTAGGTCACGTAGCGCACGCGCGCGCCGAATTCCTTCTCGAAGTTGGGAATGGTATCCGGCGCCACATAGGCCGACCAGTTGTAGACGTTGAGGCGCGGGCGATGGTCGCGACGGCAGGCGGCAGTCCCAGACGCCAGAGCGCCGAAGAGAAACGTCCTTCGCTTCATGCTTCCCTCAAACGCTGGGAGACGAGAATGATCGCGCCGAAGACGACGACGATGAGCGCCGAGATGGCGTTGATCGACGGATTGGCGCCGCGGCGCGCCATGGCGTAGATGACCATGGGGAGAGTGGTGGAATCGACGCCGGCCACGAGACTGGTGATGACGTAATCGTCGAACGAGATGGTGAGCGCCAGCAGGCCCGCCGCGACCACACCGGGCGCGATGGCGGGCAAGGTGACGCGCCGGAACGCGCGCCATTCGGTCGCACCCAGATCCATGGCGGCTTCTTCGAGCGAGGCGTCGAAGGTGCGTAGTCGCGCCACCACTACGATGGCGACATAGGCAATGGAAAAAGAGATATGCGCCAGGATCACGGTGTGCAATCCCAGGTGCCAGCCGAGCCAGCGGAAGGTCCACTGAAAAAATGCCAGGAGCGAAATGCCGGTGACGATCTCCGGCGTCACCAGCGATAAATACAGCGAGCCGGACAGCAGGCGCGAGCCGCGCTTCCACAGAGCGTACGCCGCGAGCGTGCCAGCGATGGTGGAAATCATGGTGGATACGATGGCGATGACCACGCTGTTCCACATGGCGTCGCCCATTTCGGCGTCGGTGAAAACGGCCCGATACCAGCGCAGCGAGAAACCTTCCCAGAGCGTGAAGCGCGACGCGTTGAAGCTGAAGAGAATGAGCGTAGCGAGCGGCACGTGGAGAAAGGCGTAGGCGGCCGCGGCGTAGATGGCAAGACTACGCCTCACAGCAGCTCCTTCGGGGCACGCCAGTAAAACAAGGCCAGCGCCGCAAGGGTGAACAGCATCAAGATGAGCGAGACCGCCGAGCCAAAGGGCCAGTCGCGCGCGTTCGTGAACTGGTTCGGCACCAGATTGCCCACCATCACTGAC